>DEWI01000064.1 GCA_002363575.1 Verrucomicrobia bacterium UBA3214
GCGATAGTTTCAACTGCGTGGATATTGTTTAGATGCCGCGGGTGGTCGGGCCGTTCTGGAGCGTGGAGAAGTTGCCGCCTTCCTGCTGAGCCTGTTCGTTCGCGTCGATCGAATCGTCAACGCCCTGCTCGCGCATCTCGATCGCCTTGTCGGAAGCGCCCCAGATGGCGCGGCCGATCACGCCGAACATACCCTGCGTGTCGCGTCCGAAGTAGGAGACGGCGGCAACGGTGGCGGCTGCTACGAGCATCGCGACGAGCACGTACTCCATCATGACGGCGCCGGTGTCGTCGCCGAAGACGCGCTTGAGGATGCGGGCGAACTTGCTGGACTTGATGTTCTTCATTGTTTTGTTCCTTTCGGTAGTTGTTCTTTTCAGTGGTTATCAGGAAAAATCTTCGTTTGCGGTTTACGTGAAACTCCTAAAGCAGAAAGCGTGCCAAGTCTGGTTTTGTCCGTTTTCAATACACATTGCCGTGCGCGGGAGCGTCAAACTGTCTGGAAAACGTATCGTGATTCATGGTATCGGGAGGGAGAGGCCGCCGGATGCGCGCTGGAAGAAGGCCAGCACGTTCTGGCCAAGCTCGCCGGCGAAGCCGGAGGAAAAATCGAAAAACTCGCGATTCAGGAAGATCGCCAGCGCGGCGGCGATGAACGCCGTCACGACGACATATTCCATTATCATGCTCCCCTTGTCGCCGGTGGAGAACCCGTTCCCTATCATATTGCGTTTCATACAAGAATCATATCAGCAGAAAGCGTGCCAATGAGTGTTTCCTTCGCCGTGCGGCTTTCCAGCCATGAGAAACGATTGCAATGGTTCTTTTTGATTTATACAAGATCGGCAGGTTGCCCGTCGCTTCGCGCGTCTTCGCCTCATCGAGATTACTTTACTCCGCTCTTCACCCAGACTTCGCGGACTGTCGCCATGCCGGGGATGCCGGTATCCAGGATTTTCCCGGCGAGTTTCATGCGTTCTTCCGGATCGCTTTCGCTGTCATATCTGTCCTTGAGCTGCTTGACCGTCCTGCCGAGCGCGGTGTAGGCGTTCTGGATAGTGCGGCGGTTGGGGTAGCTAGGCTCGTCGGAAAAATATTCGGCGTAGAGGCCGGCGATAATCTGCGCGCGATCCATATTGCCGCGGCTCTTCGCGATGTTGGCCTTGGCGCGCAGCCATGCGATGAGCGCGTCGCGCCTGGCGAGGACGTCGGCGCTCAGCGTGTAGAGACGCCCGAGCTTGCCGGATTTCAGTCTCGCCAAATCCCCTGCGGACATCTCCTTCTTGTTCATGAAATCCACGAAGAGCCGGACTTGCCCGAACAGCGCCACGGCTTCCTGGACTTTGGCGGGGAAGCGCCCGCTGAGATCCATCTGCACTATCGGCTGGTCCGGCGGACGCTGGAGAATATCGCGCGTATATTCGATGCAGACCATCTCGTCATAGACGCTCGTAGGATCGGCGCGGCTGGCGTTCGGGAATTTCGCGCCGGGCGCGAAGCAATCGAACGCCAGCACTTTCTCCCACTCCTTCTTGCTGGTGACGTAATTGACGAGCGCGCCGCAGTTGCCGTCGCGCATTCCGGAAGCCTCCATCACCTGCGTCATCTTCATGAGATTGGCGGCGATGCGCACGTATTTCTCGTGACGCTCGAGCATCTCGCGGCGGATATCCGAAGCCTTCGGAGAAATCGCGCATTCGCCGACGCCCGGCAGCTCCAGCGCATCCTTGCCCGCCGCACGCACGACATTCGCGAAGTTCATGTCGCAAATATCGGCAAGCTCCTTTTCCAGCGCGTCTTGCGCGGCGGCGAGCTTCTCCATCACCGGGACGATCTTGGCGGCATGGCCGCGGAGCGATGCGGATTTGCCGCTCTTTGCGACATTGCGGAGCTTTTCGACCGTTTCGCCTATATCCGTAGAAGCGTTCATGCCCTCGACGATGGCATCGACTTCATCGACGCTCTGCAAAATGCCATGGAGGGATTTCGAGAACTCCGCCATGGCGTTCGCCGTCTCGGAAAGATACGGCGCGGAAGCAAGGCGCGCGTCCTTGTCGGCGAGCGCGTCGTCTAGCCGCCGGGAAAGCGCGACCAGGCGGTCTTTCGAGAGGACTTTCGCTTCGGCGCTCTCGACCATATCCTTGGCTTCGTATAGCAGATCGAGGATGTTGCCGGCGAACTCCGCCTTGCGCAGCTCGATTTCCTCCGCGTCGCTGTTCCAGGTCCAGCCGCTTCGCGCCGCCGGATGCAGGAGGATGGCGAGGTTCTTGCGGGCGTCGCGGATGGCGCCGTCGGCAAGCAGCGCCCTGACGCGCTTCCAGCCTTCGCATGTCGATGTCCACGCAGCGAGACTGGCGCGCTCGATTTCCAGACGCTCGCGCACGGAATCGGTGGTCGCGTCGCGGCAACGCTCGACTTCGTCGAGGGCGCGGGCGGCGGCGGAGAACTTCTCGGCCACGGCAAAGGCGCGCGCCTGCGAGAAAAACGTGTCCGCCACCGGCAGAGTCCAGAGATACACGGCGTAGGCGAGCGCAAGCACCGCCGCCGTCACGGCGATCGCGACGAGTTTCGCCCAGATGTGCGGATTCGGATCCGGGTAGCGCTTGTCGTGGAACATCAGCTCGAAGTACGCGATCGAAATCTTGTCGCGATGCTTGAGGAGGCGCTCTTTCTTGACTTGCTCGCCGTTCACGAAGGTGCCGTTGCGGCTGCCTAGATCCTCTATCCAGCATTCCCCGCCGGGCCGGAGCTTGAAGACCGCATGACGCCGCGAGACGCTCGCGTCGCAAAGCCGGAGATCGCTGGAGGGGTCGAGACCGACCGTGAACTCGTCGCGCGCGGCGCCGTTGCGCGGCTTGATCTCCACCATCTTGCCGATGGCGTCGCCGCTCATGTACTGCAGGCGGTGGAAACCATCGCGGCGCACGCGCTTTTTGACGTTCTGCTCTTCGAAGACGATTCTGTAGTTGCCGATCGCGTAGTACGTGCCGAAAGAGATTTTCACCGGCTTTTCAAGCCTGCGACCGTACAGGAAAGTCCCGTTCCTGCTCTGGAGGTCGGCGAGATAGAGCGATCTGCCCTTCCAGTAGATTCTTGCATGGTGCGCGCTGACCATCTGGTCTTCCGCCGGAGTGCGCAAGGCGCAGGAATGCGAACGCCCGGCCTCGATGGCTTGGCAGCCGGCGGTCAAAACCGTCTCCGCGATGCACTCGCCTCCGGAGAGCAACCTCGCTTTTACCGTTCTTTTTTGCATGTCCAATTCTGCGGGTTGTTGAAGATTGCGCTGTGGCGGTCGCGCTCGTCCGCGCCGAAGATCGCCTTGCATTCGGCGAACACTTCCTGCATGCCGCGCGTGTCGCCGTTCGTCCGGTAGTTGGCGAAAGCGAAAAGTTTCTGATTGTAGAGCGCCGCCTTCCGGGCGCGGAATTCGGCGAGCAGCGCCACCGCTTCTTCCTTGTCGGCGCCTTGCGAACTCCACGTTGCCGCCATTAGAGTGTCGATGGTCTTTTCGAGTTCGCGCCAATCGGAAATGCGCTCGCGATCGAGCAGGCGCCTCGCCGCGCTCTTCAGCGACGGGATGTCGCGATCGCGCAAAAGCCCTGCCGCGCCCGGCGATTCCCAGCGCGCGATGTTGAACTCTTTGTAAACGGCGAGATTCGGATTCTCGCGCATTATCCAGCTCGCCCGCACCCAATGCTTCTCCGGGAATTCGCGCCGCAGGATATAGGCGGTGTCGCCATTGCGGAAATACAGCGCGGTGCCGTGCCACGCCATTTTCTGGCGCTGCAAGGTGTATTCGCCCAGTATGCAGGCCATGCCGTGCGAAGACGCCGCAACGTAGAAATTGCGGCCGTAGAAGTCCTCGAAGAACAATACGTCGCGCGCGCCGGCGGGGCCGCCCGTGAAGACGAGGTTTTCAGCGGCCGCCGCTTCCTTGCGCCATGCGTCGTAGGACTCCGCAAGCGAAAGCTCCAGCTCGGCCGGCGATGTGCGCACGGCGAACGAAAGCCTGTACGGGACATCGCGGTTGCGGCCATGGTAGGTGAAGACGCTGAAAACGCCGCCGTCTTCCAGCTCGCGCATCGCGCCTCCCGTCCCGCGGGGATAATAGATATCGAGGATGTGCGCGCCGAAGGCATCGAAGATTTGGCGACTCTTGATATCAGGGCGCTTGCCGGCCATCGGAAAATTGACGAGCTGCTGATCGACCGGCCTCATCACCCACAGCGCCGCCGCCGCCACGACGAGAAGCAACGCCACGAGGAATGCGCGCAGCATGCTCTTGCCGCGCTTCTTCGCCTCGGCGCGCTCCTTGCGCTTTATCTGCTCCTCGACAAGCATCTTTGGATCGACCATTACCGTCCCGTCGAACACGACCGTCTTGCCGCTGGCGGGGTCTCTGCCCTGCGCGACTCCGGAAGTGGAAGTCTGGCCGGCGCCGCCGAAATCCGGGACGCCGCTGCTGGGCGTTTCTTCTGCATCGCGGGCTTCTCGCGGAGAATTGATTTGCGGGCCGGGCTTGTCAATGGCCGCCCAACCGCCGACGACCGGAGGATTTATGCCGCTGGAGGCCGTCGGCCGTCCGTCATCGCCGGCGACAGGATCGCCTGGTTGCGGTATGCGCGGCATGTGCGCGGGGCCGCCGGGACCGAATGTGCCGGAATCGTCGAATGGCGCTTCGTAAAGCTCGCCTTCCCCGGAACCGGAGTTCGCCGCCGCGCTCTCGGCAGGACGCGGCGGCACAGGCGCTTGCGTGCGCGGCGGATGTATCCGCGGCACGGAAGGCGCTTCCAGCACGGCCATGCCGGGCGAAACCGTCGCGCCTGTCGCCATGCCCGCAGCGATTGTCGCTTCGGTCTGCATCCCGGGCGAGATCGTAGCGCCGGTGGCCATGCCGGGCGCGATTGTCGCTTCGGTCAGCATGCCGGGCGAAACCGTTGCGCCTGTCGCCATCCCCGGCGAGATCGTAGCGCCGGTGGCCATGCCGGGAGCGATTGTCTCGCCGGTGGAAGACGCCGCGTCGTCCATCGCCTGCGTAGCGCCGTCGGCATCGTCTGGCTGCTCGAACTCCGGGAGGGCTTTTATCCGGAAGCGAACGACTCCGCCGAGCATGACTTCGTCGTTTCTGTGCAGAAGCACGCTTTCGCCGCTGTTGTATTTGCGCTCGTTCACCGTCATGCCGAGGCTGCTCAGGCATGTTGCGTAGAAGCCGTCGTCGCGGCGCGCGATTTCCATGTGGCGGCGCGAAACGTCCCCCTCTTCGAGATTGACATCGACATGGTTGTGCGCCGAGCGCCCGAACAGAATCGGGTGCTCGTAGGCGATCGCCAGCGTCTCGTCGAGCTTGGCGTAGTCTTTGCGCCGCGTGAAATTTATGACAAGTTCATTGGACATTTCGCCACTCCCCGGAGCAATCGTTAATGCGTTGTGATATACTCCTGCAGACCCATCGCCTTGTATTTCAGCACTACAGGCGTGATGATCACGATGAATACCGCCGGCATGATGAAACAGACTAGCGGGACGATCATCACCGACGGCGCGCGCGCCGCCTTGCGCTCGGCATACGCAAAGCGCATCTTCCGCAGATCCTTGCCTTGCCGCTTGAGCGTGTCGGCGATGGACGCGCCTATCTCCGTCCCGTACGCGACGATGCCGACGAACGCCGTGAACGCCTCGAGCTGGATTCGCTTGGCCATGTCGCGCAAGGCATCGATGAAAGGCTTGTGCATCGTCACGTCGTTCAGCACGGTGGTGAATTCCTCCTCGAGAGCCCCGCCGCTCTTCAATTCGGTGTAATAGCGGACGGCTGCGCCGAAATCCAGCCCGGAGCGCATCGCGCTTCCTATAAGATCGATGGCGAACGGCAGCTGGCGCGTCAATTCCGCCTGGCGGTGCTCCGCGCGCGCCGCGAGGTCCTGGCCGGGCAGGAACCACCCGACGACCGCCAGCATGGAAATTACGCAGAAATTCCAGGCTGGCTTCATTTCCGGTATGAGCAGCATTATCGCGAAGCAGGCGAGCGCCCCGGCGACAAGCATGGCAAGCGTCAGGAAAAACATGCAGGCGAAGACGCGCTTGCCGTTCAGAGGAAGCGCCGCGACTTTCGCAAGGGATTCATAGCGCGCCGCGGACAGCGGCATCATCTTCGCGAGCGTCGCGCCTACAGTATCCTCGAAAGCGATCGACATGCTCCAAAAGAATTTGAAGACCGGCGGAAGGCGCTTCCATCCAGGCTCGTGCTTCGCATCGAACTCGCCGGCGATGTCGCCGCCCATGAACGCCCTCGCGCCCATGAAGACCGCCCCTGCCACGAGCAGATACGCGATAATCTCTTCTATGCTGATAGTCATCGTATGGTTTTGCAGAGGGTGGTTGTCAAAGGCGGGCATGCCGCCGGAACTCGCAGGCTTTCTTCAGACTTCGATCGAGGTTATGCGTTTGATTGTCACGAACCCGATCACCTCGAAAACGCCGGCCGCCGCGATCGCGCACCACCCGTGGACGGTGGTGAAGAGCGGCTCCATGAAATCGGGCTGGATCAGCGAAAAGAGGAAAAGCGAAAACACCGGCGCCAGCGAAAGCACAAGCCCCTCGAAGCGCCCCTGCGTCGTAAGCGTCTTGAGCTTCTCCTTGAACTCCGTGCGCCCGCGTATCATCTCCACCATCTCCTCCAGGACTTCGCTGAGGCTTCCGCCAGTCTGCGTAGTGAGCTTTACGGCGCTCGCCAGGAGCTGCATGTCTTCGCAGGGCATGCGCTCTGCGAGGCGCTCCAGCGCCCTGTCGAGCGGCACGCGCAGCTCGTAGTCTCTGCGGACGATCAGGAGTTCCTCGCGCATCGTGCCAGTCATGCGTTCGGTCAGGCGCTCGAGCGCCTGCGGAAGAGCCATGCCGGCTTTCAATGCGCTGGAAAGCCCCGCCGTCAAATCTAGCACGCGAGACTCGAAATCGGCCGTGCGGCGCGCGACGCGGAAATTGTAGTATATCCGGGGGATTCTCCAGCCGCCGTAGCCGAAGATCGCGCCCATCGCCAGCAGGAAGAACGGCTGCACGAAGCCGAAGGCGGCGAATGCCGCCGGCACGGCGAAGCCAGGCAGCAGACCGCTCGCCAGCTGCAGCCGGAACAGCGTGCCGGGCGATACGAAACGCTCGAGCTGCGTCTTCTGGCGACCGTCCTTCTCCGTGAGATTTTCGAAGTCGAGTTTGGCGCTTTCCGCCATGCCGGCCGCCCTCGCGGTCGTCCACAGCACCATAGCGATCGCCAGCGTCGCCGCAAAGACAAGCAGATAGACTATGTACTCGTAGCTCATCGGTCGTTATCCTGTATGGCGGTGGATGCTGTGTCGCAGAGATCGGGCTTCAGGCGCGCGGCACGAAAACGTCCATGTCCAGCGTGAGGGCGCCGCGCTGGCGCAGTTCTTCGATGAAGTACGGTATGTTGCCTGTCGCGGTGTAGTAGCCTTCGACGGCGCCGTCCTTGCCGAATCCCGTCTGGTTGAAAGTGAAGATGTCCTGCATCTGTATCACATCGCCTTCGCGTCCGGTCACTTCGACGATCTTGACTATCTTGCGCGAGCCGTCGCCAAGGCGCGATTGCTGGACCACGAGGTCGATGGCGCTGGCGATCTGCTCGCGTATCGCCGAAGACGGCAGCTCGTAGCCGGCCATCATGACCATATTCTCTAGGCGGGACATCGCGTCGCGCGGATTGTTCGCGTGCGCCGTGGTCAGCGAGCCGTCGTGGCCCGTATTCATCGCCTGCAGCATGTCCAGCGCTTCCGCGCCGCGGCATTCGCCTACGATTATGCGATCCGGGCGCATGCGCAGCGAGTTCACCACGAGATCGCGTATCGTTATCCTTCCGCGGCCTTCGATGTTCGCCGGGCGAGCTTCGAGGCGCACGATGTTGCGGTGGGAAAGCTTGAGTTCCGCGGAATCTTCGATCGTCACGAGGCGCTCGTTATCGGGGATGAAGCGCGAGAGTATGTTGAGAAGCGTCGTCTTTCCGCTGCCGGTTCCGCCGGAAACGAGAATGTTCTGGCGGCGCTTCACGGCCTCCTCGAGGAAAAGCGCCATCTCGCGCGTCATCGAGCCGAACGCGATCAGATCGTCCGTCGTGAGCTTCTTCTCGGCGAATTTGCGGATCGTGAGCGAAGCGCCGTCGAGCGCCAGCGGCGGGATCACGGCATTGACGCGGCTGCCGTCCGGGAGGCGCGCATCGACCATGGGGCTTGCTTCATCGACATGCCTGCCGACTCTCTCGACAATGCGCTTTATCACCTGCACGAGGTGTTCCTCGTTCATGAACCTCACGCCGGTCTCGTAGAGAAGCCCGCGCGATTCCACGAATATCATGTCCGGCCCGTTGACCATCACTTCGGTGACTTCGGGATCGTCGAGCATCATCGTGATAGGCCCGTAGCCGAGAAGCTCGTCCAGCATCGCGCGGCGGAATTCCGGCGCGGGAATGTCGTCGGGAAGCTCGTGCTGCAACTCGCGCATCACGACATCGAGGCAATGCTCGGTGCGCATGGCGAGGTTTTTGTCGGCCGCGAGATCGCCGATGCCCGGCCCCGCGTTGAGCCGCGAGAGTATGACGCCGTGTATCTTCGCCTGCAGCGCCATCAGCGAATCAGTGTACAGCAGCGAGGCGTTTTCGTACTTCTTGCGGAAATCCGTGCGCCGCGGCATCTGCACGGGAGCGGGACGGCGGCCGGACGCGACGAACTTCATCACGACGTCGCCAATGCGGATTTCGTCGCCTTCGGCGAGCTTGCGCGGCGCGTCGAGGCGCTTGCCGTTCACGAACGTGCCGCGCCTGCTGCCGGCGTCTTCAAGCACTACGGCGCCGCCGCGGCAATCCGCGACGGCATGGCGCCTGGATACGGAAGTGCTCTCCAGAACGATATCGCTCGTGGAGAGTCTTCCGATCGTTATCGAGCCGTCTTGCGGCAGCTCGGCGAATCTTGCGCCGGAACTTGCGTGGATTTCGAATTTCAAGTTTCTTCCGGTTTTTCGGGGTGTGGCGCCCGCGCCGCCAGGCGCGCTCAGAATGTGAACCAGTTCAGCCAGCTCCAGAAGCCGGTGAAGCCCTCTTCCTCTTCGCGTTCGTCGAGAATCTGCTTGGTCGTCTTGCCTTCGACGGCCTTGAGAGGGATGTTGATCTCGTTCTCTACGCCGAGAGTGCCGTCGATCGTGGTATCGACGATTTCCGGGCAGACCATCACGATGAGCTTGCGGTCGGTGACTTCGGATTTGCGGTCGGCGACGAACCAGTTGAGAAGCGGCGTGTTGCGAAGCACCGGAATTCCCGAGGGCGGCGTGCGGCGATCCACGAGATCCGAGAAGCCGCTCAGGCACGTGGTGCGGCCGATAGGGCAGGTGATCTTCTGCTTGGAAATATCCTCCTTGCGGTCGTAGGTGTCGCCGGTCATCGGCACGACGGAGGACAGGCCGAAATCGAGATCCAGCTCCATGCGCGATTCATCGAGCATGCCGCCCTTAGCGCCGATCGTGAAGCCGTAGGGGATCTCCTTGAGGTCGGCGGCTTCCCCGCCATAGACGCGCACGAAGATCGTGCCGCCGCTCTTGAAAGTCGCGCCATCCTTGCCCCAGCTTTCCATCAGCGTGTATGCCGTATCGCTGACGCGGCTTATGCCGTTTTCCGCGAGGAAGCGCGTGGTGAAGCCGAGGTTGGCGCCGATCTGCGCCTGCTTGCCCGTGCCGCCGCCGTGCAGGAGGTTCTGGAGGATGTTGAAGATGCCGGTGATCTGGAAAGCGCCGTCTTCCGTGACCGCGGAGGGGTTGCCAATCTGCGCAATGTCGGATTCGCCGAGCGCCATGTACGCGATCGAGAGGCGGATCGTCGGACGGGCCACGTAAACCTGGAAATTCAGGCGCGACTGATGCTCGGGATCGACCGCGGAGTTCCCTTCCGCCGCCTTCGCGCCATCGCTAGCGAGCCATGCACTTTCGCGGAGGGCGCAAGCGCGGATCTGCTCGAGCTGCTCCGGCGTATAGACCTTCGCCTGGATGTTCATGGTGCGGTTGACGGTGTTGTAGTCGAGCGCGACGTAGTTCGCCTTCCAGCTCTCCGGCTTGCCGGTGAACTTCGTGAAGCCCGCCTCGAGTCCGCACTGCTGGATGTTCTCCTTCATCTTCGCGAGCAGATCGTCGCCCGGCGTGAAGACCGCGAAATTGTGCGCCTCCGGATAAAGCTTCAAGACCTTCATCATGTACGTCCAGTCCTTGATCTTCGTGACCGTGCCGGTGATCTTGATGTAGTCGCCGCTGACTTCTGCGAGGACTTCGGGGACGGCCTCCAGCTCGCGGCTCAGATTTGCGCACTTCCGGTCGAGATCGTGGCCGACGGAAATCTGGAACTTCTGCGTCAGCTCCATGTCGCCGATCACGTCGATATCGCAGCGGCCGCGGCGCAGCGCCGTGATTCTGAGCGACGTATCGCCGGTCTTCTCGATGCGCACGACTTCTTTGTTGGACGGCGTGTAGCTGCGGATCGGGAACGCCACCGAAACCGTGGTGCTCTGCTGCTCCACCATCTTTATCTCTTCGTCGCCGCGGCACAGCAAAGCCGCAAACGCCGCCGCGATTATCGCCAGTCTGATTTTCATTGTCTTGCCTCCTGGTTTGTTGTTATTGTCTTTCTGCGCTTCTCAGGGCGCCATGGTCCTCCGGCACGCCGCAAGCCTGGCGCCGCCGGCGCTACTCGCCATCGGGTATGGATACCGACTCGAGACCCTTGCGGAGATTCTGGAACGTCCTTTCGTCCACTACGCCGACGTCGCGCCGCTTCAGCGAGCCGCGGTCGTTCGTGCGGCGCAGCGCCGGATAGAGATCCATCGTGCGCTGCGCCGCCACCAGCGTGGCCGCCTGCTGCGGCGCGAGCGCCACGACGATCGTGGCGCGCGAGCCGCCGGCGCCGTCGATCCTGAGGCCGTCGCCGCGGCCGACATCGAGAATCTTGACACACGGGAAGATTACGCTCGTGGCCTCGTTCTCGATTTCCTCCGGCTTTTCCGTCGCGTCCATCTTGGCGATTTTCTCCTTCAGCGTGAAAGTGCCGAGGACGGCGATTTCCATTCCTGGCTGCAAAAACTGCACGAGCGAAGCATCCGCGAACGTAATCGGCACCGCCCACTCGCCTTCGCTCACGAGCGCGTCGAAGCGCGGCGCGAACTCCACGTCGTCCAGCAGGACGTAGTCGCCTTTCGGAATCGTCCTCACCACCGCCTGGCCGACGACGCGATTCGCCTCGCTCCACGGGATGTATTTCGACGGCGCGGATGCGAAATCGACGCTGCGCTTGACCAGCCACTCTTCCTTGACGACATCCTTGCCAGGCTCTATATTCTGCGCGGCCGCGACTACTTCGACAGTCCTGCGCGCGCCGCCGTCGTCCTTCGGGCGAATCATGCGGCTGACCGCGAACACCGCCGCGCCTGCCAGCAAAACCGCTATGATCATCGGGATCGTATTTTTCATTTTCTTCTGCCTTCCTTGGTATGGCGTGTGGAAAATTCTTTTGGTCTGCTACCCTCAAAGGTCGTGTCTGCGATTCTCGATTCGCCTGTGCAATTTCCGGAAAGCAGAAAGCGTGCCACCATGGCTTGCGGAAGTCCCGCCGTATGGAATGCCGCCACCTCGCTGCACGGGAAACGCACATTTGCCCGCCACTGTATCGAAAACGTACACTCCTCCTCGTTTTATCGTTTCGTATTCAATCGTCTGCCTGGCCTGCCGCCCGCTTGACTCTTCCTCGCTATTCGAGACCGTACTTCTTGAGCTTTTCGTAGAGCGCGCTGCGGCTTATCCCCAGGAGTTCTTTCGCCTTGGACTTGTTGCCGCCGGCCTTGTTCAGCGCATCGACGATCGCGCGCCTCTCTATCGCTTCGAGATTCAGCGACTCCTGCTCGCCCGGCGCGCCACCGCCGCGCACCGCCTCGTACGCGGGCGGCGCCGCGCCTCCCTCGGGCTGCGCTGGCCGGTCGAGCTGCGCTGTCGCGCCGTCGCTTTCGCGCACAACGCCGCCGGATGCGGCGATTTCCGCCGGCAGATCGGAAAGCGCGATGACGTCGTTTTCGCTGAGTATGACAATACGTTCTACGGTGTTCTTTAGCTCGCGGACATTGCCCGGCCACTTGTAGCGGCACATCGCGGACATCGCCTCCGCCGATACGGAGCGCGAAAGCCCTCCCGTCTGCCGCACATAGTGGTTGACGAGATCCGGAATGTCGGCGATGCGCTCGCGCAGCGGCGGCAGGTCGATCTGTATCACGTTCAGGCGGTAGTAGAGATCTTCGCGGAACCGCCCTTCGGCGACCGCCTTCTTCAAATCGCGGTTCGTCGCGCAGATTACGCGCACATCGACCTTGACAGGCTCCGTGCCGCCGACTCGCATGAATTCCCCTTCCTGGAGCACGCGAAGAAGCTTTACTTGCGTCTCCGCGTTTATCTCGCCTATCTCGTCGAGGAAAATCGTGCCGCCGTCAGCTTCTTCGAAGAGGCCTTTCTTCTGCTTGTCGGCGCCGGTGAACGCACCCTTCTCGTAGCCGAAAAGCGAACTCGCCAGCAGCGTCGGCTCTATCGCTCCGGAATGCACGGGCAGGAACTTCGCTTCTTTGCGCGTGCTCTCTTCCCAGACGAATCGCGCGAACAGCTCCTTGCCTGTCCCGGATTCTCCGAAAAGCAGAACGGTCGCATTGGACTTCGCCGCGCGCGCCGCCGTCTTCATCGCGCTTTTCAACGCTTCCGAACGCCCGATCAGCGCCTGCGCGCCGGCGCCGGTGAATGCACGCGCCGCCGTCGGCTCCAGCGTGCGCGTCGCGCAATCCCAGATTTCCGTATCCTCGCTCTTGCGCTCCTGCACCGCATCGACGAGACTGAGCGGAACACGCCCGAATTTCACGATATCGCCGGGAGCGATAAGTTTGCGCTGCACGCTCACGCCATTGACATATGTGCCGTTGCGGCTCCCGACATCGGTGACGCGCCATGCGTCGCCATTCCATGTCAAAACCGCATGCTCGCGCGAAACGCTAGGCTCGTGCAGGCATATATCGCCGTGACGCCCCACCGTCAGGCGGTCGCCTTTCAATATATAGCGCACAAGCACCCCGCGCGGGCATTCGCCTGTCAATATATAGGAACTTTCCTTTTCCATCGTACGGCGCATATTCTATCATATTTATACTGTATGACGCAAGTGCGCATGTTCAATATTATCAGCGGAAAGTTGCATTATCCACCATCGAAAATCCCGAAGGCGCGTCAGGACGAATCGCGAAACAACACGGCCCGGAGCCGCGCCATGCGCTGCTCCGGGCCGTGCCGACGGCGGCGTATGCCGCCTGCATTCGATTCCGCCGGCTTGCCGGCGGCGACATCACGAGGCGAATGCCTTCTTGATCGCCCCGATATCCGTGACGCCGATAAACTCTGCCGTCTTCTTGCCGTCAATATAGCAGAACAGCGCGGGTATGGACATGATGCCGAAGGCCGCCGCCAATTCCGGAGCTTCATCGACATTGACTTTGACAATGCGTAAATCCGGCATCGCCGGCGCCAATTCGCTCGCGATCTTCTCACCCATCATCATGCACGGCCCGCACCATGTCGCCCAAAAATCGACGAGTACCTTGCCATCCTTCACGGCTTCATCGAATTCCACTTGTGTCTTGACATCCATTTCGCGCCTCCTTTGCGTAATTGATTCTCCTACTTCTTCTTTTCGACCTTCTGGCCGTCTTTCGAATCCTTGACGATCCAGCCGAGCGCGGCGATAGCGTCGCGCAGCGCATCGCTCTTCGCCCAATCCCGCGCTTGGCGAGCCTGCGCGCGCTCTTCGAGAAGAGCCTTGACCTCTGCAGGCGCCTCTTCCTTCGGCGCCTTGCCGAAGAATATGACGCCAAGCACGCTGTCCATGCGCTTGAAAACGCCCAGCACGCCGGCGCCGCCCTTTGCGTTGGCCTCGCGCACCAGTTCGAAAAGCGCCGCGAACGCGCGCGGGGTGTTGAGATCGTCGTTGATCGCCGCGCTGAAATCGTCGAGATGCTTCAGCGCCCACTGCGGCGGCTCGCCCTCGGTGGCCTTCTCCGTGCATTCGTCGATGCGCGCAA
>DEWI01000015.1 GCA_002363575.1 Verrucomicrobia bacterium UBA3214
CATATCGAAATGGCCGCCGCCTTCGCCCTCGCCGGCTTTGAGAGCATCGATGTCCATATGAGCGACTTGATCGCCGGGCGCGTCGATCTCGCCGATTTCCGCGGCCTTGTCGCATGCGGCGGCTTTTCGTACGGCGATGTCCTCGGCGCCGGCTCCGGCTGGGCGCGCAGCATTCTCTACAACGACAGGCTGAAGAACATGTTCTCCATGTTCTTCCATCGCCCGGACACCTTCTCGCTCGGCGTCTGCAATGGCTGCCAGATGCTTTCCCAGCTAAAGGAAATCATTCCGGGCGCCGCCAAGTGGCCGCGCTTCGTGCGCAATATTTCCGAGCAGTTCGAAGCGCGATACTCGTGCCTCGAAATCGAGCCTTCGCCGTCGATTTTCTTCACCGGCATGGAAGGCTCGCGCCTCCCGGTGGCCGTCGCGCATGGCGAAGGCCGCGTCTGGACGGAAGGATGGACGCCGGGAATATGCGCCGCGCACTTTGTGGACGGCCGCGGCAACGCCACCACGCGCTATCCGTTCAACCCGAACGGCTCGCTCGGTGGCCAGACCGCGTTTACTTCGGAAGACGGCCGCGCCACGATAATGATGCCGCATCCGGAGCGCGGCTTCCGCTCTTGCCAGCTCTCCTACAATCCGGGAGTCTTCAAGGGCGAGGCCGGCCCGTGGCTGAGAATGTTCCAGAACGCATATTCCTTCGCTACACGCTCGTAATCCGCTTCGCTTCCTGACAGGAGTTGCAAGCTTTCGCAAAAGTTTCCGGCGCGTTCACAGTCATGCTGGTATAATATAGTATCGAGATATGCTTGCCGGCCGGCGGCAAGTCGGGAAACGGCGGCATTGCAAATGTTCGGTTTTGGCAGATTCGGGCGGCGCGCGCTGAAATCGCTGTTCGATGGTCGCGGATATTGCGCGCCCGCCGCTTTCAAGTTTCCGCCATGCAACGCAACACGCAAACCGCGCTGCCTAGCGAGCGCTGCCAAAAAAGGGCAGCCTTGGACAGGATGTGCTGAAGCCCGCGCGAATCCTGTCCAAGGCGTAGTGCGCTAGAAGCGCAGGTCGATTTGCCAGCGCACGAAATACGCCGGCTTGTCCGTCGCGAAGTAGTCGCCGGGATTGAAGAATTCGCCGAGCACGTGGCCGAAGATTTCGAAGCGCCCGCCTTTGTTCTTGTCGGCGATGAAAAGCGGGAAATCGTAGCGCAGCTGCGTGAGGAAGCCTTTGTAGCGGCCATCGCCGCCGCCTACGCCGTCTTTCGTTTCCGCCCACATCGGGCCGGCCATGATTTGCGCGCGGTGGCGATACCCGAATTCCATGCCGAGCGTGTTCTTCAAGTTGATCTGGTTGGACCACCAGCCGCAGCCGTAGAGCGAGCCGAAGAGGAACATTTCGGAGTCATCGACGCCGCGATACCACATTGGATCCCACGCATGGCGCCCGTTGTCCTCGCTCGCGGCGTCCTTGTCGCCGCTCATGAACAGCACGCCGCCATTCCAGTATGGTTTGAAAGTGGAATCCGTAGCTTTCTTCCAATCCACTCCTGCATACGCCGCCCACGCGGCGAGAGTGTCGTCTTCGCCATTCTTGCCGACTTGCGACATGAGTTCGAGAGGCGTGGAGAATTCTTTCGTCCAGCGCGGCACGAGCTTCGCGCCTACGAGGTTGGTCTGGCGCCGCGCGTGCTTGACGCCGTCGCGGCGATACGCGGCCGTGTCTTTCTGGATCCAGAAAAGCTGGTAGTCCAGAAGTCCGATGGATGAATTCCAGATCGCGCCGAAGCCCCAATCGTCCATCTCTCTTTCGCTGCGCCCGTATCCCGTTTTCGAGAGGTGGCGGCTGCGGCGTGTGCCCCAGCGCAACTCGTCCTGGTCGGGATTGTAGAGCGCGAAGAGGTCGATCCAGCTCTTTTCATCGACGTGCAGCGCGAGCTTGATCATATCCGTATGCACCGTGGCGGAGCCGTCGCCCGGCGTGCCGTCCACGAAGATATGGTCCAGCCCGAAGAGCTTGTACATATCCTGCCGGCCGATGCGCAGATCGAGAAAGCCGTCGAATATCCCCTTGCCTTCGATGTAGAAATTGTCCAGTACCGCCTCGCAAGGCCACTCCTGGTTCTTGTTGCGCTGCACGAGCCCGTAGCGGAATTCGTCGCTGACGCGCGTGTAGATGCGCCAGTTTTCGCCCATCTTCAATTCCATCCAGACGTCCGGGCGGAAGCGGAACTGGTTCTTCGTCTTTCCGCGATAGACGCCCGGTCTGCCGAGGACGCCGCCAGACGCCTGCGGCGCGTTGTGCACTATTTCCTGCCGGATGCGGACGTCCGCGCCGGCGTTGAAGCGTATCGGGCTTGGCGCGTCCAGCGCTTCCGCTTCCTGGGGGATTTCCGCGGCGTATAGCGCAGCCGCGCAAGCTGCCGCCGCCGATGCGATAGCGGTCTTCATTTGTTTTATCTCCATGTTTTGCATTTGGGATGCCGGAATGGGTTTGCCGGGTGGATATTATAGCAAAAAACCGCCAGGCACGCCGCAGGGACGCGGCATGCAAAATATGGTATAATATATTGCATGAAGCAGAGCATAGCGTTTGCGGCCATTGCGATGGCGGCTTTGATGGCGTTCGGCGAGAAGCAGCCGCTGGAGCGCTATCAGTCGATTATCGACAGGATGCCGTTCGGCGTGCCGCCGCCGGGCTTCGACCCGACGCGCGATCCATCCGAAGTCGCCAAGGACGCCGGCGCCGAGGCGGCGGCCGCCGCGCAACTCACCGAAGAGCAGCAGGAGATCCAGCGCGCCGTGCGCTTCAGCGTATTGAATATGGATGAAGGCGGCGTGGTGCATGTCGGCTTTTCGGATATCAGCGACCCCAAGGCGCCGCGCCACTTCTATATGACCGTTGGCGAAGAGCGCTACGGCTGGACCGTCAAGGAGGCGGACGCCAACGAGAAATCCATGCTCGTCGTAAAGGATGGCGTGGAAGTCCGCCTGAAACTCGGCGAGGATTCCGGAAGCGACGCGAAGTCGATCGCGGCGGCGCGCTCTGCGTCGGCAGGCGCGCGCGGGCGTTCCGAACTGCTCGCGCGCGGCGACGGCGAAACGAATTTCGTTTCGCCCAAGGGGCGGCGCGAAAAGCGCCTTGCCGAAGAAGCCGCCGCGCGCGAAGCCGCGCGCAAGCGCGAGGAAGACCGCAAGCGCGAAGCCGCCGAACGCGAACAGCGCGAGGCGGAGGAGCGCGCGCAGCGCGAAGCGGAGCGCAACGAGCAGCGCGCCGAGTTGAATGCTTTGCAGGAGGAGTTGCGGCGCCAGCGCGAGGAAATGCAGAATATCCAGCGCCAGGAAGCCGACGCCGCCGCCGTGCAGGAGGAATAGCCGCGCGCGAGATTCCCGCGAAGGGCCGGCGCGGCCGCGAATCCATACGCAAGGCTTGGAGATTGCAATGAAGACAACGACATTGGAGATGTTCCGCGAGGAATTGCGCGCGACCGGCGCGTATGCGACGGCGCCGGAGCGCCGCGCGCCTTCGCGGGCGAAGAACGGCGCGTTCACTACGCTGCGCTTCTCGCTTGGCGTGGCGCGCGTCTTCCCGCTTTGCGCGCTCAACGAGCCTCTCGGACTGCTGAATACGGAGAAGTGGGCGCGCTTCTGCTTTTCCACCGTGCAGACGGCCGAGCGCCTTGGCATGAACGTCCTTTTCGAGGGCTGGGAAAACCGCGCCGCCGTAGATGGCCCGGTCATGTATCTCTGCAATCACATGTCGACGGTCGAGACGATACTGCTGCCGCCGGCGCTCTTGATGTACGGGCCTTTCAATGTCGTCGTGAAGCAGTCGCTTTCGCATTTGCCGTTTCTGGAGAAGGCCGCCAGCCACATGGGGCTTGTGCCGGTCGCGCGCAAGTCTCCGAAGGAAGACCTCGTGAACATGCTTAGAATCGGCACCGAGCGCATAGCCGCAGGGAATTCCTTCCTGATTTTCCCGCAAGGCAGCCGCGAGGCGGTGTTCAGCCGCAAATTGTATTCTTCGATAGGCGCGAAACTCGCCGAGCGCGCCGGCGTCCCGGTAGTCCCCCTCGTCGTGGATACGCGCTGCCAGCCGGTGCGCTCCAAAGGCGTCTTGAAGCACGTTTTCAAGGATTTCGGCCCGGTGGATACGTCTTTCGACATACGCTGCGCGTGCGGCCCGGCGATCCCGTGCGCGAAGGCGCGCACCATGCACGAAGCCGCCTTCGACTGGATGGCGACGAAGCTGGAATCCTGGGGGCTGCCGGTCGAGAGATAAGCCGCGCGCCGGCATCTCCGATCTACAATCGCGAAGCAAACAATGGCTGAAGCAAATATGACGCCGCCGCATGACAGCGAGGCCGAGCGCGCAGTCCTTGGCGCCGTCCTCGCCGATTCCGTCGTCGAAGAAGGCGGCAGGGTCCTGGATCTCTGCCTGACGAACGCGCTCACGGGAGATGCGTTTTTCGATCCGCGCAACCGCAAGATTTTCGAGACGATGGTCGATATGTCGCGGCACGCGAAGCCTTGCGACCTCGTATCGCTCTATTCCGAGCTGGAGAGCAAGGGCGCCGCGGATGCCGCCGGAGGTTTCGTGTATCTCCAGGGACTCGTGGCGGCGACGACGACGACGGCGCACGCCGAGCATTACATCGCCATCGTCCGCGACAAGCACCTGCGGCGCACCATGATCGCGCGCGCCACGAAGACGATCTCGAATTGCTACGACACCGAGGGGCACCCCGATCCGCAGGCCATCCTCGGCGAAGCCGAGAAAAGCTTCCTCGAAATCGGCACGACGTCCTCATCGACGATGGACTGGCGCTCCGCGCTCCAGCTCAGCTTCAACCGCCTGAACGAGATGTTCGAGACGGACGGCAAGAAGCTCGAAGGCCTTTCCACCGGATTGACGCATCTCGATGAAAAGCTCCTGGGCCTCAAGCCGGGCGAAATGATCGTCATCGCCGCCCGCCCGTCCGTGGGCAAGACGTCCCTCGCGATGAATATCGCCGAGTGCGCCGCGTTGGGCCGCGATCTCAACAACGTGCCCGTCAAATCCGATGGCGGCAAACGCCATCCTGTGATGATATTCTCGCTCGAAATGCCCGTCGAGGCGCTCACCAAACGCATGATCGCCGGCCGCGCCCACGTCAATACGTGGCGCTTGAGCCGCAATCTCTGCGTCAAGGCCGAGAAGCAGACGCTGACGAGCAATCTCTTCGTCGCCTACGACGAGCTGAAGGACGCGCCGATATACGTCGATGACACCGCAGGCCTGGATATCATGGATCTTCGCGCGCGCGCCCGCCGCGCGAAGAAGGCCTACGGGATAGAGTTGATCGTCATAGACTACCTCCAGCTTTGCAAATGCACGGAGAAGGCGCGCCAGAGCCGCGTTATCGAAGTAAGCGAAATCTCCCAGCAGATCAAGGCGATGGCCAAGGAGCTGAAAATCCCCGTCGTCGTGCTTTCGCAGCTTTCGCGCGCCAACGAGCAGCGCGGCGACAAGCAGGAACGCCCGAAGCTTTCCGACTTGCGCGATTCCGGTGCGATCGAGCAGGATGCCGATGTCGTGTTTCTCCTGCGCCGCCCCTCGCGAACGCCTTCCGACAAGGAAGCCGACGACAAGACGCTCGCCATTATTGACGTCGCGAAAAACCGCAATGGTGAAATCGGCGAAGTGCGCGTAAACTTCTTCAGCGAATTCGTGCGCTTCGGAGATCGCGAAATCGAGCGCAAGAACGTCGATGATTTCCAGTCGAGCGAGCCGGAGCCGGCCTCCGCCCCGCTGCCCGTCAATGGCGATCCGTTCCTTTGACGGCCGCGCCGCCGCCTGCGGACGTTTCCGCCGTCCGCCGGCGCCGCGCCCCGCAGACCGCCAGACAGTTTCTTCCAAGGCGAAGCAAACCAATGGCAACGCATACAAACAAATAGGATGAAAAAACATGGCAATCAAGATAATACTGACATTGGCGTTTCTGGCCGTAATGGTCGGAGTGGGAATATATTCGCGCAAGCATTCCGGTTCTGTTGACGGGTTTGTGCTGGGCGGCAGGAA
>DEWI01000107.1 GCA_002363575.1 Verrucomicrobia bacterium UBA3214
GCATCACGAAAGACAACATCGCCGTGTCTGTCGATGGCATACTCTATATGCAGGTGATGGATCCCGCGAAGGCCTCCTACGGAATCGGCAACTACCTTTTCGCGACGACGCAACTGGCGCAGACGACGATGCGTTCGGAGATGGGCAAGCTCGATCTCGACCGCAGCTTCGAAGAGCGCATGAGCGTCAATGCCGCCATCGTCGCAGCCGTCGATAAAGCCAGCGATCCGTGGGGCATCAAGGTTACGCGATACGAAATCAAGAACATCACGCCGCCGCGCTCGATCCGCGACGCCATGGAAAAGCAGATGCGCGCGGAGCGCGAGAAGCGCGCGATGATCGCCGAATCCGAAGGCGAGCGCCAGGCGAAAATCAACCGCGCGGAAGGCGAGCGCCAGCAGGCGATCGCGCTTTCCGAAGGCGAGAGGATGCGCAGGATAAACGAAGCGGAAGGCAAGGCGAAGGAGATTCTGCTCGTCGCCGAAGCGCAGGCCGCAGGCATCCAGAAAGTCGCGGAAGCGATCAGCACGCACGGCGGCGTGGAATCCGTGAACATGCAGCTCGCGCAGCAATATCTCACGCAGTTCGGCAATCTCGCGAAGACAAACAACACGATGATCATCCCATCGGACCTCGCGAATGTCGCAGGCATCGTCAAGGCGTGTTCGACGATCGTCAAAGGCGTCTGAGAAACACAAGGCGGGCGGGCGCGCCGCCCAGGAAAACAACTAAGGAAGGAAAGAAAGAGAAATGAAACCGACATTGGTGGTATTGGCGGCTGGAATGGGCTCGCGCTACGGCGGCCTCAAGCAGGTGGATCCAGTGGGACCTTCGGGCGAAGCGATTCTCGACTACAGCGTGTACGACGCGGTGCGCGCGGGCTTCGGCAAAGTCGTCTTCATAATCCGCCGCGATTTCGAGAAGGAGTTCAAGGAGAAAATCGGCGCCAAGTACGAAGGCATCGTCCCTGTGGACTACTGCTACCAGGACATCAACGACCTCCCCGAGCCTTGGCGCGTCCCCGAAGGCCGCTCCAAGCCCTGGGGAACGGCGCACGCGACGCGCGCCGCGCGCAACGTCGTAGCGGAACCTTTCGCAGTGATCAACGCCGACGATTTCTACGGCCGCGACGCCTTCGCGCGCCTCGGCGCTTTCCTCGCCGGCGCCGAAGCGGCGGACGGCAAGCTGCACTTCGCGATGGTCGGCTACCGCCTGGAGCTTACGCTTTCCGAGAACGGCTCCGTCGCGCGCGGGATATGCGACGTCACTCCGGAAGGCATGCTGCGCGGCGTCACCGAAATGACGAAACTCGTCAAGGCCGGCGACATTGCCGAGAACCGCGAAGTCGAAGGCGCCCCCGTCAAGGTTCCGCTCGATGCGCGCGTGTCGATGAATCTCTGGGGCTTCACGCCAGGCCTCTTCAAAGAACTGGAAAAGCGCTTCCCGCAATGGCTGGCGGTGAACGGCGCTAAGGAGAAGAGCGAATGGTACATACCGTTCGTCGTCGATGAACTCGTCAAGGAAGGCCTGGCGGATTGCCGCGTGCTGCCCACGGAATCCTCGTGGTTCGGCGTGACGTACCGCGAAGACAAGCCTTTCGTCACCGCGGAAATCGGCAAGCTCGTCGAAGCCGGCGAGTATCCGCGCAAACTCTTCTGACGGGCGCTTCGAGCGTCGCGGGGGGCGGGAAAGGCGCAGCGCCTCCCGCCCGCCCCGCTCCACCACTGCAAGTCAATCCCTTGTACGAAGTTAGGAACATCGCGTTTTCGTACTCGAACCGCAAGGTTCTGAGAGACGTGTCTTTCGTCGTTTCTCCCGGCGAAGTGGTCGCGATCGCCGGCGAAAACGGCGCAGGCAAGACGACGCTGCTGCGCATCCTCGCGACCTTGGAGTTTCCCGAAGCCGGCACCGTCGTCTATGACGGCCAGGACGCCTTCGAGAAACCCTTGCGCTACCGCAGGCAGCTCGGCTATCTCGGCGAGACGCCGGCGCTCTACGAAGACATGAGCGTGCGCGAGTATCTCGAATACCGCGCAGAGCTGAAAGGCGAGACCCCAAAGCGCATACGCCGCCGCCTCGAAGAAGCCTCGCAGATGTGCCAAATCTCCGGAGAACTGAAGCTCCATATCCGCAACCTCTCGCTGGGCATGAAAAAGCGCGTCGCGCTCGCCGACGCCCTCCTCCTCAGGCCGCGCATACTGCTGCTCGACGATTTCCTCGCCGGGCTCGATTGCGCGATGCGCGAAACCGCGCGCGCCATCATCGCCAACGTCGCCTCGTTCTCCAGCGTGATCGCCACGGGCCACGAAATCGCCGATCTCGCCGCCGTCGCCACGCGCTTCCTCGTGCTTTCAGGAGGCACGATAGCCGCCGAGCTGCCCGCGGCCGGCTCGGACGCGCAGGCGCTCGCGCAGCGCGTCGAAGCCGCTTTGAAAGGTTCGAGAGGATGAGCAGAGTCTTGACTATATGCCGGCGCACCGCCGGCCTCGCCTGCTCGCTTTACTCGACGGCACTCGCCTTCGGGCTGTTCTTCGCGGCGGGCGCGCTCTCTTTCGCCTTCTCGCTCGAAATGGCCGAAGGCTCGCAGACGCCTCTGGCTGTCGCGTGGACTTCCGCGGTCGCGCCGGTCCTGCCGGTGCTGGCGGCGCTGCTTGCAATGGACGCATGGAGCGAAGAGCGCCGCAGCGGGCGCATCGACGCGCTCCTCACCGTCGCCGTGCGCGAAAGAGTGTTCACCGCGGGAAAATTCCTCGGCATATATTCGCTCACGATGGCGGCGACGCTCGGCCTGCTCGTCTCCACGCTCGCGATGCTGTATTTCTTCGCGCCGGCGACGCTAGGCAACCAGCATCTCGTTTCGTTCGCGCCCGGGCTTTTCGCCCTCGCCCTTCAAGGCGCGCTCTGGTGCGCGCTTTCGCTGGCCGCGAGCGCGATGTGCCGCCACGCCGCCGCCGCGGCGCTCGCGTCGATCGCGCTGACGGTCGCGCTGCCGCGCGGCCTGTGGTTCGCGCTGATGGAGTGGGCGCCGCAGGGCCGCATGGCCTTCGGCGAAATGCCTCTCGATGCGCATGCGTACGATTTGGCCAGCGGCGTGGTCTCGACCTCCACAGTGCTGTCCTACGTCATACTCGCGTGCTTCGCGCTTTTCTGCTCGTCGAAAGCGACGGCGTCGCTTCGCCTCGCCGGGCGCGGCGCGCGCGCGTTGCGCGCCTCCACCGCGCTCACTATCGCCCTCGCGGCGGCGCTGGCGCTCTCGCTGCTGGCGCTCGTGCAGCGCGTCTCCACGACTTTCGAGCTGGAGTTCCTAGTGCGCGGCGACAACGGCTTCTCCGCGCGCACGCGCAACATCCTCGCCGATTCGCGCGGCGAAATCTCCATCACGGCGTTCCTTTCGCGCAAAGACGCGCGCTTCCGCCCGCTTGTCCATTTCCTGCGCACGCTCGCCGGAGAATCCGAAGCCGTCGGCGGCGCGCGCCTCTCCGTGCGCTACGTCGATCCGCGCTGGGACATCGGGCCGGCGGAGCGCCTGGTGCGCGCAGGGGCGCGCGAAGATTCGCTGATTTTCGAGCGCGGGCGCCGCCGCGCCATCCTCCCGCTGGCGGGCGGCTTCGACGAGCGCATGTGCGCCTCCGCGCTGCTGCGCCTGGCGACGCGCGCGCAGCGCGGCGTCGTCTATTGGACCACCGGGCACGGCGAATGCCAATACACCGCCTACGAGCCGTGGGGGATGAGCGAAATCGCGCGCAACATCTCCCACTGCGGCTATCGCAACATGCCGGTGGACTTCGCCTCCGCTTCTTCGATACCGGACGACTGCGCGCTCGTCATCATCGCCGGCGCCAAGAGCGATTTGTCGCGCGCGGAGACCGCGCGGCTAGACGCCTACCTCCGCAAGGGCGGGCGCCTTCTCGTGCTGCTCGCGCCGGCGGAGACGGCCGGCCTCGCTTCGATGCTCTCGGCATGGGGGATAAAGACTTCGAATACGCCGCTCGCGGGCGCGCGCACGCTCACGGGGACGGACGCCATAATCGGCGACTTCTCCGAGCATCCCGTCGCCGCTCCCCTCGAAGGCTCGCAGATCGTGCTGGAAAAGCCACTCGTCCTGCGGCCCTCCGCCGCGGCGGACATCGCCGGCGCAGACCGCGTGGAATATTCCGAGCTCGCGCGCGCCGGCGAAGCGTGCGTCGCCGCCGCGGCCGAACGCGGCGCCGGGACCGGCGACGATCTCGCGCTGCGCCCTACGCGGATAATCGCCGTCGGCGACGCCGCCTTCGTTATGAACGGCCAGCTGAAGATCCGCGGCAACGCGAACCGCGATTTCTTCTTGAACGCCGTCGCCTACCTCGCGGGAACGGACGCGATCACCGAAGCCGGCACTGAAGCCGGCCGCCTCGTCACCGGCATGGATCGCGCGGAGAAAGTCCGCTTCGTCGTGGCGTCGGCGATAGTGCTGCCCGGCGCGCTCTTCGCGCTGCTCGCCGCGGCGGCCGCCGCAAAAAGGAGAAGGCCGTGAAAAACCGCAAGATGATACTCTGGCTCTCGCTTGCCCTCGCCGCCTCCATCTGCGCGCACATCCTCCTCTCCTGCAAGGGCGGAACGGCCGCGGCGCTCGTCCAGCGCGAAACCCTCCTCGAACCGGCCTTCGCAATCCCGGACAGGATAACTCTCTCCCGCCCGGGAGAAAGCAGGATCGCCATCGTGCGCGATGGCGTCTGGACGATGCAGGAGCCGTATCAAGCCGAAGTGGACGAGCGCACCGTGCTGCGGCTCGTCGATGCCCTCGCGCTCACGCAGATAGCCGAGCGCATCACCGACCAGGAACTCCTGCGTCTCGGGCATGCGCGCGCGGACTACGCGCTCGACAACGCAAACGCGCTCGCGCTCGGCGTCGAAGCCGGCGGCGCTTCCACGACGCTTCTCTTCGGCTCCAGCACCCACAACGGCGTGTATGCGGCGATCGACGGCGAAGACGCCGTCTATGTAATGCCCACGAACATCCTCGGCGCGGTGGATCTGCGCGCGGACGGCTTTCGCCAGCGCGCCATCTTCCCGGCCGGCGCGCTCGCGGTGGTGTCGTTCGACTTGAAGAACGGCCCCGGCTCGTTCATGCGTTTCGTGCGCGACGGCGAAGCGTGGGAAATGCGCTCGCCTTCGCGCGCGGCGGCAAACGCCGTGAAGATCGACACCCTCCTCGACGCGCTTTCGGCCGCAGAAGCCGCCGAATTCATCTGGCCCGTCGGCGCGAAAGGCGAAAGCGCGATAGCGAGCGCATCTCTTCTCGCCGGCTACGGACTCGATCCCGATACCGCCGTCACGCTGACGCTCAAATGCCAGGACGGCGCCGACCGCCAGATTTCCTTCGGCAAAGCCGCAAAAGACGGCCTCGTGTACGCGCTCGTACAGAACGCATCCGCCATCGTCACCGTCGATGGCGCGTTGCGCGACCAGGCGCTCGCAGGCGTCGCGGAATTCACGGATTCGCGCCTCTTCGCCACGGAACGCGCGGCGATCTCGCGCTTCTCCATCGCCGATGGCGACACCGCCTATCTGCTCGCGCGCGCCGAAGACGGCGCGTGGATGCTCGACGCGCCGCTCGCCGCACCCGCCGACACCGCGAAAGTCGAAGAACTTCTCGACCGTCTGCTGGCGCTGCGCAATGCCGACCGCGCCTACGAAGGCCTGACAGTATCGCTTTCGACTTCGGCGCCGCCGGCGATCGTGAGCCGCGAAAGCCTCGGCAAACTAACCCTCGACGAATTGCGCAGCACGGAAATCATGAAGATTTCCCCTGCGCTCGTGCGCCGCATCGTCGCCACTCCAGGCGGCGGCGCCGCTTCCGCCGTCGTCTTCGACAAGGACAGGCGCGCCTGGAACGTCGAGCAAAGCGCAGCGGGCGGCGTGGCGGACGCAGCGGCGATCGACGGCATTCTCGAAGCGCTCAATCCTCTGAAAGCTTCGCGCATCGTCCGCCTGAAAGTCACTTCCGCCGATTTGCGCTCCTTCGGGCTGGAGACGCCCCGCTGGACGCTCGCAATCGATCAGGACCGAAAGGAAGCCGTGCGGCGCAATCTGCTTATCGGCAATGAAACGCCGGACGGCGGCGCGTACGCGACGCTCGGCGCGACAGACGCAATCTTCATTCTCGATGCCGCGACAGTCTCGCGCCTCGTCACCCCCCCGGTGAAATAACGCGCCTCTGCGGTCGCACGGATTCCAGAAACCCGGAAAACTAGAAACCTGGAAACCCAGGCTTCCGGAGCGCGACCCTCCCGCGCATGGTGTGGCGCAAAGCCC
>DEWI01000078.1:0-22069 GCA_002363575.1 Verrucomicrobia bacterium UBA3214
AAGTCTGCTCTTGTTCGCGCTGCGGCGCGTTTACCGTCCGCGCGCTCGATCCCTGCGCGATATGCACGGATCCCGCGCGCGCCACGGGCGTCCTGTGCGTAGTAGAAGAGGCTTCGGATATCGCGAGTCTGGAAGCGGCCGGCGCGTTCAAAGGCAGATACCATGCGCTCGGCGGGAAACTCTCGCCGGCGCATCGCATGGGCCCGGAGCGTCTGCGCCTGGCGGAGCTCGCCGGGCGCGTCGCGTCCGAGGGCGTGCGCGAAGTTCTGCTCGCGCTTTCCACGGACATGGACGGCGATGCGACGGCGCTGTACATAGCCGGGATGTTCAAGCAAAGCGGCGTGCAGGTCACGCGACTTGCGTTCGGCCTGCCTGCGGATTCCGGGATCGCGTATTCCGATCCGCTCACGCTCCGGCGCGCTGTACTCGGGAGGCAGGATGTCTGAAGTCCGTTTCAAGGGCGTAGGCAAGGTTTATGCGAAGGGCGAGGCGCCGGCGGTCGAGAATTTTTCGCTCGACGTGCGTGACGGCGAGTTTATCGTGCTGGTAGGGCCGTCCGGCTGCGGCAAATCGACCACGCTTCGGATGGTGGCCGGGCTGGAGACGCCAAGCGAAGGCAGGATATTCATCGGTGAGACCGACGTGACGGGAAAGCCGCCGAAGGATCGCGATATTGCGATGGTGTTCCAGAACTACGCGCTTTATCCGCATATGACCGTGCGCGACAACATGGCGTTTGCGCTCAAGCTCCGCCATTGCCCGCGCCGCGAGATTGCAAGGCGCGTTGAAACCGTTGCGGCGGCGCTTGGCCTCGAACCGTATTTGAAGCGTCTTCCGAAGGCGCTTTCGGGCGGCCAGCGCCAGCGCGTCGCGCTCGCGAGAGCCATCGTGCGCGAGCCAGCGGTGTTTCTTTTCGACGAGCCGCTTTCCAATCTCGATGCGAAGATGCGCGTGGAGATGCGCTCGGAGATAATCCGTCTGCATCAGCGGCTCGGCACCACGATGATCTACGTGACCCACGACCAGACGGAGGCGATGACGATGGGCGACAGGATTGTCGTAATGCGCGCCGGGCGCATTCAGCAGGTCGCGCCGCCCATGGAGCTTTATCGCCGGCCTGCGAATACATTCGTCGCGTCTTTCATCGGCACGCCGCCAATGAATCTGTTTTCTCCCGGCACGCTGCATCCTGCCAAGACTGCGGGGATTCGCCCGGAGGCGATAACGCTGCAAGAGCCGCGCGAAATGCCGGGCGACGCCTCGCGCCATATAGCGCAAGTCGATTTCGTGGAGCCTCTCGGGCCGGAGACGCTGGTGCATCTGGCGATGTTCGGCGGCAAGGCGGCGGCGATCGCGCGCGTGCCCGGCTTTGCGCCGTATCGCCATGGCGACAAGGTGGCCGCGGTGTTTCCGGAAGATGCGCTGGTCTTCTTCGACGGAGAATAATCAAGGAAGCCGCAGAAGAAAAACGCATTTGTCGCATGCCGCAATGCTTCGAGTGGACGGTAGAAGGGGACGGACTTTCGGACTGAGTGAAAAGGCGCGAGCGTCTGGCAGTGTCTCCCCGGCGACATAGGTGTTTTCGGTTTCTCAGCTTGCAGCCAAGCAAATAATATTCCCGGCTTCTGCGCCCTTGGAGGCGAGCGATCGACAAAGGCAAGAGCAGTCGCCGAATCCCGGATTGGAGCCCGACATGATGGACAAGAGCGTCAAGCGCGAAGAAATGCGCAACCTCGTCGAGCGGCTTAATGCTGCCGCAGACGCCTACTATTCCGGGCGCGGCGAGTTGATGAGCGATTACGAGTGGGATGCGATGTTCGACCGCCTGCGCGCGCTCGAACTTTCCACCGGCGAGATTTTGCCCGGCTCGCCAACGGCGACCGTCTCATCTGGCGCGGATGGCGGCGAAGCCGCCGGCGGCCGCAAGGAAGCCCATGAATTCCCTGCGCTTTCGCTCGCGAAGACAAAGAAGCCCGCCGATGTCGCGAAGTGGGCGGATGCGCGCACGATATGGCTTTCATGGAAGCTCGACGGCATGACGCTGGTAGCTACGTATGACGATGGCGCGCTCGTCAAGATCGTCACGCGCGGCGACGGCGCCACGGGCACGAACGTCACGCATCTTGCCGGCGCCATACGCTCGCTCCCGCAGACCATTCCTGCGAAAGGACACATCGTTGTGCGCGGCGAGGCGGTCATCTCATATGCGGATTTCGCGGCGTTCTGCGAGCTTAGCGAGGAAGACTACGCCAACCCGCGAAATCTCGCGTCCGGTTCGCTCACTCTGAAGGATGCCGCGGAAGTCGCGAAGAGGGGAATCCGCTTTGTCCCTTTTACGCCTGTCAAGCTGGATGGCGCCGGTGTTTCATGGGGCGCGCAGATGGATTTTCTCGATTCCTGCGGCTTCGAGTGCGTCGAGCGCGAACGCATCGAAGGCGGCGACGGCCAGCCCGCGGCCATAGAAGAGGCTATCGCCAGATGGTCGCGGAAAGTCGCGGAAGGGGGATGCCCGTATCCCGTCGATGGCCTCGTCGTCTGCTATGACGATACCGCATATGCGAAGACCGGTTCCGTGACCGGCCACCATGCCACGCGCGCGGGTCTCGCCTTTAAATGGGCCGACGAGTCGGCCGTAGCGACGCTGGAGCATATTGAATGGAGCTGCGCCGTCGCATCCATCGCGCCCGTCGCGGTGTTCTCTCCCGTCTCGCTCGAAGGCACGACGGTGAAGAGGGCGTCGCTCTGCAATATTTCCGAATGCGAGCGTCTCGGGATCGGCGCGGAAGGCACGCAGCTCGAAGTGATCAAGGCGAACAAGATTATTCCAAAGGTTGTCGCGGTCGTCGAGAAGCGCGGCGAATTCGAAATTCCATCCGCTTGCCCCGTATGCGGCGCGCCTGCGGAAGTTCGCGTCTCGCCAGGCGGCACCAAGACGCTGAAATGCACCAACGCGCATTGCCCGGCGCGCGAGCTGAGGAAATTCATGCGCTTTGTCTCCAAGGATGGAATGGATATAGACGGACTCGCCGGCGAGACGCTCGCGAAATTCGTCAATTGCGGATGGATAGGCGACTTCGCAGACATATACCTCCTCGGCGCGCATGCGGCGGAGATAGCCTCGCTCGAGGGCTTCGGGAAGAAGAGCGCGGATAATATCGTCGCCGCGCTCGCCGCCGCGAAGCGCCGCAGCGCCGTCAATTTTCTCGTCGCCCTCTCCATCCCGCTGTGCGCGCGCGATGTCGCCAGACGCCTGCTCGGCGCGTATCCTTCGCTGCGGGAATTCATATCGGCGGCGCGCTCCGGCGCATCCTTCGCGCATATCGACGGAATCGGCGATGCGAAGTCGGAAGCCGTAGCTGCATGGTTCGCGGAACCGGCGAACAATGCCGCCGTCGATAGGCTTCTGCAACTAGTCGAAATAGACGAGTATGTCCCCGCGAGCGCATCCGGAGCATGCGCCGGTTTGACGTTTGTCGTGACCGGCGAGCTGGAGCGCTGGGAGAATCGCGCCGCGCTCAAGGATTATATCGAGTCGCAAGGCGGCAAAGTGGCGAGTTCGGTTTCTGCGAAGACTTCGTTCCTCATCAACAACGACAGCGCCTCCACGTCCGGCAAAAACAAGAAAGCCGCCTCTCTCGGCATCCCGGTGATAACCGAAAGCGAGTTCGCCAGGAGATTCGCCGCGAATTGATCGCGCGGGGCGGTCAAGCGCCCACGCGCGCGAAATTTTACCGGCGCCGCGAAGATTCCAATATCTCCGGTTCCGGCGGTTCTGAATCCTGGCGATCTCGCAAATCCTTTTCCAGGAGAAGTTCCGCCGTTCTTTACGGCAGTTCGACAACTACCTTGAAGAACCGGAACAATTCTTTGTTCTGCTCCGTGACTTCCGTCCAGTCGTCGTCGCCGATATTCTTCACTCCTTTGACGACCGGCCGGGCTTCTTGTACGTTCCATTCCTCGCACCGCGGCTCGAACGCCAGCCCTTTGAGATCTGGCGTGCCGTCCGCTTTCATCGGGAAAGCGACAATCTTGAAGCCGTTCGTGGAAACTTCGGGATCCAGTCCGAGCACGTAGCATCCCGGGACGCTCATCTTCCCGTTGCCCGCCAGCAATTGCAATGCCGCCGCGACGTCGCCTCCCGCCGCTTCGACGAGCGCCGGGAGGCGACGTCGCGGCGGCATTGCATAGCGGCGGTGGATTATGGTAAAATTTCTTTCGTGGCGTTTCCAAGGCGAGGAATGGACATACGTGCAGGAGCAAAAACAATGAGATACTGTATTGCAGCATTTTGCATCGCATCCGCGATGGGGTACGCAGAAGATTTCGGCCCCGGATATGCGGTCGATGCGGCTGTCGCCGCGCCAGCAGGCGCAGCATGCGCAGCGCCGGCGGACGATGCGCCGTATCGCGACGCATCGCTTGATATCGAAAAGCGCATCGACGATCTTCTGCCGCGCCTGACCGCCGAGGAGAAGGTGCATCTCCTGCATTTCACGTCGAGCATGACTACCGGGCGCATTCCGCGGATCGGGCTGGCCGTTTTCCGCACGCCCGACGCCGGCGGCGGAGTGCGCGCCGCGGATCGTCCGGGAATAACGTATTTCCCCTCGCCGATTGCGTATGCGGCGGCCTTCGACAAGCCGCTGGCGCGCGAAATCGGTCGCGCGATGGGCGCGGAGACGCGCGCCACGTATCCAGATGGCGAGGACGGAAACGGCGCGGCGCGAATGCTGCTCGGACCGGGTGCGAATATCGCGCGCACGCCGCTGGGCGGGCGGAACTTCGAATATTTCGGCGAGGATCCCCGCCTCGCCGGCGAAATCGCCGCGGCGTGGATCGAGGGTTTGCAGTCGGTGAAAGTCGCGCCGTGCATGAAGCATTATTGCTTCAACGACCAGGAGCGCGACAGGACTCTCATCGATGTTCGCTGCCCCGAGCGCGCCGCGCGCGAAATCTACATCCGGCCTTTCGAGATCGCCGCGCGCAAAGCCGATGCGTGGGCGTTCATGAGTTCGTACAACAAGTATCGCGGCGAATGGACGAGCCACAACGCGGCTTTGAACGACATACTTTTGAAGGAGTATGGTTCCACCGGCGCGCTTATCCCCGATTGGGGAGGGTGCCGCGGCATGCCGCAGGCGATAAACGGCGGCACCACGATTGAATCGTCCACGCGCGAAGACCCCGCGCGCGACAAGGAGGAGCTTCGGATGCTTGCGGAGGGGAAGATCGATCGTGCGCGTTTCGATGATTCCGTGCGCCGCGCGCTGCGTCTCTATTTCCGAGTGGGCGCGTTCGATTCCGGCTCTGCCGCGGATCGCGCGCTTGAGGATGAATGCAAGGCGCTGCTGCGCTCGCCTGCGCATCGCGGGCTTGCGCGGCGCGCGGCGGCGGAGAGCTTCGTGATGCTGAAGAACGACGGGATGCTGCCTTTAAAGGGACGTACTGTCGCCGTTTTGGGGCCGTACGCGGATTTCAAGCACGCGATGAGCGAAAGCGATACCAATCTCAAGCGGCATGGCGGTTCCGGAGCAATCAAGGCTGCGCAGGAGATTACGCCTCTTGAAGGATTCAAGAAAGTGTTTGGCGAAGAAAACGTCTTTACCGGCGAAGACGCGGCTGCGAAAGCGGATATCGTCGTATATTGCGGCGGCACCGACCACGCCTACGACAGGGAAGCTATCGGCTGGGGACATGTCATGCCGAGCGATCGCCCGGATATCATGCTGCAGAAAACAGGCGCAAGGAGCCAGGAAGAGGAAATCCTGGCATTGGCGAAAGTCAATCCGAATTTGATCGTCGTGCTCAATGGCGGCGGACCTCTCTCGGTGGAGGACTGGCACGAAAGCGCGCGAGCGATCTTCGCAATCTGGTATGGCGGCGAGGCTGGCGGCGAAGTTCTCGCGCAGATGGTGAAAGGGGAGATAAATCCGTCGGGACGCCTGCCTTATACCTACGCGAAAAAGCTCGAAGATTGGTATTCGATCAGTCTTGGCGAGAAGAGCTATCCCGGCGTGTGGCCGGAAAAGCCGCGCAAGGAGGGCAAGCGGCTCGTCGGCGAGCCGTGGCAGGAATATCTCGATGGCATATGGGTCGGCTACAGGGCGTTCGACAAATTCGGGATTGCGCCGCGCTACCCGTTCGGACACGGCCTTTCATTTACGACGTGGGAAACGCGCGTTGTGGATATCGAGCGCGCGGGCGACTCGTTTTCCATCGTCTGCGAAGTCGCGAATGCCGGGACGATGACGGGACGCCGCGCAGTGTTGCTCTTCGCCTCCAAGCCGCGCCAGCCTGACGCCGAAATGCCCGCCAAGGAACTTGCGGCCTTCGAGAGCGTGGAACTCGCGCCGGGAGAAAAGAAGAGAATAGAGTTCGCCGTCGGTTTCGAAGAACTGAAATACTGGAGCGAAAAGGAAAATCGCTGGCTCATGCCAAAGGGCGATATCGCCTTCCGCGCGGAGTGAGCGCGCTCCGCCGATCCGGCGAAAGCGCAGGTACAAGCCCGGCGGCAATATTCCCTTCGTGCGAAGCTATGCCCGGCGCTGCCGGGGTGTGGAGCGCGAATGCGCGTTCTACCGTGGAATACGAATGGAGAAGAATCGAACTTCGGAGAGGCTCGATTGCCGCTGAGAATGCAAATCAGTTTGAAACGCTCGTCGTTGCAATGCGCGAAGTCAGGAGGCTGACGAGCTGCGCGGTGGGCAGAAGCTTGCGAATGAACACGTTGTATTCGGCGGCGTTGTCTTTCGGCACGTAGATGATGTCGTTAGCCTGCACGCGGACATTGCGGCATTTGCCGGCGAGGATGCCATCGACATTGACTTTGTACATCTTCGGATTGACAATGCCGTTGCGGATGATGATGACGTGGCTCCAATGGGATTCCAGCATCCATCCCGCAGTCGTAAGAGCTTCGATAATGCCTATGCCAGGCTCGTAGAGGCGGCGATGGGGATTCTTGACTTCGCCGCAGATCGTGATGCTGGATTCCATGCGCTGCGCGATGAAGATGTAGTCGTCCTTGCGGAGCCTGACATTGTGGAGAGTGTCGCCTTGCTCGATCGCCTTCCTGAAATCCACCGGCAGGAACTTGCCTTTTCGCACGAGAATCGAGTGTTCGAGGTCTGCGACATCGACATCGACGCCGTTGAAGAGGCGTTCTGCGCTGCCTCCCGCTTGCGCGTATATGTCCGCAAGCCGCGAAGTCCCGCTGATGTTGTAAAGTCCGGGGCGGGCGGCCGCACCGGAAATCGTCACCGTCTCGCTGGAGACTTCGTTCACCGTGACACCGACGACCGGGTGCTTCACGTATGGCGCGAGCCCGGCTTCGATGGCGTCGCGCGCTTCGGCGATCGTCCTTCCGGAGACTTCGACCTGCCCGAGGAAGAGCATGCCGATGCAGCCGTCGGGACTCACGGTCGTCTTGACGCTGATATCGTCGTGGCCGTAAACGCGAATATCGAGTTTGTCGCCGGCGTTGATTCTGTAAACTTCGTTGTTTTCCGCTTCGATGCGTTCCAGCTCCGCCCTGACTTTCGCTTCGTGGTCGGGGTCTGGATCGGAATGCTCGAGTATGGCGCTGTCTTCGACATCCGCGCCGAGGATTTCCGCATACTGGCCCGTCATGCGATTCATGTAGCAGCCGGCAAGGAAAACGGCGGCCGCGGCGGAACATAGTGCGATGCTTCTCATTCTTCGACCTCCATTTCCCTTTTGACGGTCTTCGCGCTCGCGCCGGTCACTATGCCGAGCATGGGCTTCGCGCCGGCATTGGCGATTTTGCGCACGTAAGCAAGTTCCGAGCGCGGCGTCGCGTGTGCGCCGGCGCAGACGAGTATGGAGTCGCAGAATGTCATGAGCTGTCCGAGGAAGTTCCCGCCGTGCTGGAGGCCGTCCGGCATGAGGACGAAGATGCACTCGAAATCGTTGCGCAGCGCGTCGAAGTCCGCCTTGAGGATTTGCAGTTCGGTAGGGGCGAGCATATAGCGATTCTCTACCGGGAACCAGCCTTGGGCGTCCTTGCGGACGAGGCTGATCATCGTTTCGCTGCCTTCCGGCGGCTCGAAATCGGCGCTTGGCACGATATTGACGGAAAAGACTCTCTGGCCGGACATCGAGAGGTTCCATTCGAGCGAAGTGAAGAATCCCGTCTGGACGGGCGAGCCGGGGAGACGGCACACAAGCACGATCCCTTTCGGTGTCGGCGCACTGTTGAAATTCAGCGCTACCACGCCGAAGACATCGTTTTCTATCGCCTTCGGAACGACGCCGGGTTTCGGCAGCGAGCCTAGCAGGAAAATATCTTCGAAGGCGGTCATTTCGTCGCCGCCGCGAATCTTGCCGAAGAGCAATTCGAGGAATAGCACCCACACTGCGAGAGCGCCGGTGCAGACGAAGGCGGCGCCGAACGCGATAATGAAGTTTTTCACTCTGAGCGGGTTTTTGTCGCCGGCGCCGCCGGCGCGCTCGATCTGCTGGACGTCGTTGCGGGCCGTCGTGCGCAGGTAGTCGATATTGCCGAGTTTTTCATCTTGCTCGCGCAGCGTCCTTTCCAATTCCTCGCGCTTGATCCGCAGGCGTTCGAGCGGGCGTATGACCGAAGTAAGCGTCTCGGACTTCGCTTCGCTCGCCTTGATTTCCGCAGTGAGGGCGCGCTGGTTTTCCGCGAGGACTTCGAGTTTCATCTGGCATTCCGCCAGTCCCAAGGCGGCCTTCTCCAGGACTTCCACATCCTCCAGCCTTATTCCGTCTATCCCGTTTTCGCGCAGCAGCTCGGAATACTCTTCGACGAGCGCGCGGCGGTCTTCGAGTTTGCCTTTGACTTTCGGGTTGATGTCGGTATAGATTTTGCGGAGCTTGGCAAGTTCGTCGTCGAGAGCCTTTATCTCTTCGCCTTTCTTGCGGATTTGCGGGGCGCACTTGATGACGGCCGTGCCGAGATCGCCCAGCTCTTCCTGGAAATTTTTCTTGCGCGCCTCCTCGTTGGCGACTTGGACGCAAAGCATGGAGTAGTTGCGCCGCTGATCGGAAATAAGCGCGTTAAGCATGGTCAGCGCTTCCACCGGCGAAGGCTCGCCGGCCTTGCTTTTGAGAACGCTTTCTTCGCCTTCGTTCGCGGCTATCTGCTCCTGGAGATTGTTGCGCCTGAGTTCGATCGCCTCCGCGAGCGTGGAGAGTTCGCGCGTGCGGAATGCGATGTATTCCGCGATCAGCACTTCGGCATAGGTATTGACTTTCCTGACCGCCCCCACCCACGTAGGAGAACGCGCGGAAAGCGTAAAAAGGTTGGAGGGCTTGCGCTCCTGCTTCAAATCCAGATCGAATACGAGCGACTCCCTTTCGCCGTGCTCCATGGACATCGCCCTGCCGACGCGCCGCTTGAGAGACGATCTTTCCAGTATGCTCAGGAGCTGTTTGTCGGAAATGTTCTGTACGTTGACGACCGTGCGCGGCGTGAAAAGCAGGCGCGTGACGGCTTCGAAGCGGCTGTTGCTGTGAGCGGATTTCCACACCACGGCAACCGTGAAAACCACCGCGAGCAGGCAGAAAACGAGCGCGAAGAGCCACGCCCAGCCTCGCAGAATGCCCAGCGACACTTTGCGAAAGGCCTGAAAGCGCAACAGCTGCTCTTTCTCTTCGGCTGTCAGTTCATCTTCCATTCAGTTTCTAAACGGCATTTTCGGTTGTATTAGTCTTGCGCGCGCCTTGCGGCGGCGCGTCATTCGGCGGATTCTTTTCGTTTTGCGGCGTCATGTTTGCGGACGCCGGTGTAGAAATCGTCGAGAAGCGCCGCGAGGACCGGCCATGCGTAGTCGGCGGCGGCGGCCATCCCGGCATGCGACATTTTAGCGGCTAGCGCGGGATCGCCGAGGATTTTCAGCAGCGCGACGTCGAACGCATCCGTATCGCCTGGCGAAAAGACCATCGCGGCGTCCGGATGGGATGCGCAGAGGCGTCCGAGACCGCCGACATCGCTGGCGATCACCGGCAGACCAGCCGCCCACGCTTCGAGCACGACGATTCCGAAGGGCTCGTGGCGGCTCGGCAGCACAAAGACGTCGGCATTCGCAAATTCCGAATAGAGTTGGATGCTGCCAGGCTTGAGCGCGCCCGTGAACGTTACGCGGTCGGCGACGCCAAGCTCCTGCGCGCGGCGCTTGATTTCATCGAGGTAATCCAGCTGCGTGACGGGGCCGACGCAGCGCAATACGACGTCGTGATGGCGGCGCAACGCCTCCACCAGCATCATCTGGTTCTTCTGGCGGTCGATTCTCGCCACGCAGAGGAGCGTTTTGCGGCGGCCTTTCGTTTGCTTGCGCTTGAAGGAGCGGGCGCGCGCGAATGCTGCGGCATCCACGCCGTTCGGGAGGAAGAGAACGTTTGGATGGACGCGGCGGTAGCGGTTGTATTCATCTTCGCCGACGCAGACGATGCCATCCGCATCCTCCGGGACTCTGCGGACCCAATGCTTTAGATAGTCTATCGCCTTGCCCCACGGGACAAGATGGCGCGTGGGCGCGCGCAGGCTCTGGGATTCATGGCACGGGACGTTTGAAGAGCCGCCGTGCAGGGAGACGAAGCAGGGGACGCCGAGGGCGTCCGCCGTGCGCATGCAAAGCTCGGCGATGCGAGCCATTGCGTGGCAGTGGATCACGTCCGGGGAAAATTCGCGCAGCGCCGCGCCGAGGCGCGGGACGAAAGGGTTGCCGCCTTTGTGATCGAGTTCGTCGATGAGCCGCGAGGTCATCGGCCACCACGGATAGATCGCGCCGAAGCGGAAGATTTCCACGCCGTCGATAATCTCGTGGCGCGTTTTGCAAAGCGCGGTCGTCGCGAAAACCTTGACTTCGTGGCCGGCGGCGAGCTGCGCCTTCGCGAGATTCCAGACGACCTGTTCCGTGCCCCCCCAATCGTCGAAGGACAGGCGTCTCAATACATGGGCTATTTTCATCTTTTCGATTCTCTTGCGCCGGCGGCGTTTGCGCCTCTGGCTTTCTTCGCCAGTTCGCAGGCGGCCAGATACGAGAACTTGACGAGTCCGTAGGCATAGCGGCGCCAGAGGCGCCCGGGCTCCTGGATTATGCGGTATATCCACTCGGCGCCGCAGCGCTGCATCCAGCGCGGCGCGCGCTTCACGCGCCCTGCGATGAAGTTGAACGTGCCGCCGATGCCGATCATCGCCGGGATGCGCAGGCGGGATGCGTTTCTGCCCATCCAAAGCTCTTGCTTCGGATTGCCGAGGGCGACGAAAAGCAAGTCCGGCTTCGCGGCGTTGATGCGCTCGACGATTTCCGGCTGGTCTTCGTCCAGTTTGACGAATGCAGGGTCGAGGCCGGCGACGCGCAGCATAGGCGAAGTCTTGCGGATGCGCTCCATCGCTTCATCGAGGGCTGGTTGCGCGCCGCCCAGCACATAGACGCTGAGACCTTCGTCCGCAAAGCGCGCGCAGAGCATCGGCACGAGATCCGCGCCGGTGACTCTTTCCGGCAGCGCATTGCCCATCATCCGCGAGAGCGCGACGATCGGCATGCCGTCGGCCGTGACGAAATCCGCTTTTTTCAGATAATCCCAAAGCTCCCGGTTCCCGGAGAACGGGCGGCGCGCCACGGCGTTCGAGACGAAATCTACGTTCAGCGTGGCGAGGAAGAGGGCGCGGTCGATTTTCCCGCGAGCCTTTTGTTCCTTTACCATGCGAAGGATATGCTCGACCGCTTCGCGTTCGGTCGTCTTCGCGATCGGTATGTCGAAAAGATTTACGGTTTCAGCCATGGGAAAGGGGTGTGGCGGTGTTTCTGGTGTGGCGTGGCGGCGTCGCGGATTTTCAGCAGTCTGGTTTGTTTGCGGCGAGTTCCGCCAGGCCGCGCGCGTGCGCGGCCCATGAGAAATCGGCAGCGCGCTTTCTGCCGCGCGCGATGCGCGCGTCTCTGTCGCTCTGCGGTTCGGTCAGGAGCGTGCGGAGAGCGGATGCGATCGACTCTGCATCCAGCGGATCGAACTTTATCGCGGCGTCGGCGCCGACTTCGCCAAGCGCGCCATTCTCCGAGCATGCGCAGGGTATGCCCATCGCCATCGCCTCCGCGAGCGAAAGCCCGAAGCCCTCGAAAAGACTCGGGAAAACGTAGAAGCCGGCGTCGCGCCAGAGCGGCGCAATGTCGTCCACGAAACCGGTAAAGCGAATGTGCGCGGCGTTCGGGGAGGCGGCGGCCGCAGCATGCACGGTTTCGGCGTCTTTCCAGTCCGCGCCTGCGATTACGAGCGGATGCGCGGCCGCGAGGGCGCTATCGAGTTTTCCGTAGGCTTCGATGAGCCTGACGTGGTTCTTGCCAGGATGCTCTATTCTTGAAATATAGAGTATCGAGGAGCCGGCGCCGGCGCCGGGAATCTGCGCCGCGCCCGGCGCGAGGCCGTTGTAAAGCACGCTTACGCGGTCTTGCGCGCAGCGCCAGAAGCGCACCATGTCCGTCTTCGTCGCGGTGCTCACGGCGACGAGATGCTGCGCGCGCATTGCGAAGAAGGGGAGTATGTGCGCGAGATAGACCATGCGCAGGCGCGAGTACTTCCCCGGAATGTGGAAGTTCGCAAGATCGTGGACTGTCGCGACCGTCGGCAGCGGATACCACGCAAGCACGCGACGGTTTGCGGCGCAAATCGCCATCGCGTCGAAATTCTTCTTGCGCGCGGCGATCCAGAAAGGCAGCGCTAGCAAATGCCAAAGCATGCTCGCGACGGCGCGGCGCGTCCAGGCCGGCGCATGCACGGTCTCGGCGGTTATGCCGATGTCCGCGGCGACATCGACGCCGGGTTCGCACAGCAGCGTCAGCGCATGGCCCTGCGCGGCCAGTTCTCTCGCCACCTCGCGGACATAGACGGATATACCGCTTTTGCCGGAGTCGTATGGAATGCATGAGAGGAGGATGCGCATGGTGTCGGTCTCGTTGGGTGGCGCGTGGATTCTTGTGCGTGGCGGACTTTCGGCCGAGGAAATCGCGCCGGTGCGTCCGGCAGTTTCTTTAGAGATCCTCGAAAAGTTTCTTGAGCTTCTCGCTCGTGACCGGTTTTGCGATGACTTTCGCGAAGAGATTCATGTTGTATGTGGAGTCCACATCCACATCCGCCGTGACGGCGACGATGGGAATGTCTTTCGTGCGGGCGTCCTTCTGCATCGCTTCCGCCAGCTGCTGGCCGTTCATCTCCGGCATCCACATATCTGAAAGCACGATATCCGGCAGCCATATCTCCATCTCTTCGAGGGCCTTGAGGCCATTCTCGGCGAAGTGGACGTCTGCAATGCCAAGGTTCTTGAGGTGTATGCCGAGAATCTTCCGGTTCATCGTCATGTCATCAACGACGAGGACTTTCGAGGGCATGGGCTTGGTCGTTTCTTCGTTCGGAGGGACGATTTCGCCGCTGATCACATGATCCGTCGATGCGACAATGCCGCCTACGACGTCGAGAGAGGGTATGTCGATCACGAAGCGCGTGCCTTTGCCGATTTCGGATTCCACGCGAATCACGCCTTTTGCATTGTCCACAAGGCGCTTGACGATCGGCAGGCCCAGCCCCGAGCCTTTGGATTCGCCGGCGGATTCATGCATGCGCGTGCCGATGTCTTGCACGAAAGGATCGAAGAGACGGCTCATCTTCTCTTCGGAAATGCCGCGTCCGGTGTCGGCGATTTCGATATGGAGCGAGCGCGAAGACGGCATCCACGAGTACTCCACGATGATCTGGCCGTCATCGGTGAATTTCGCGGAGTTGCCCACGAGATTGATCAATATCTGCCGCAGGCCCTGCTGGGAAAGCTTCAGAGACGGCACTTCGTTCTCGTGCGTCCGCCTTACGAGAAGCTCGACGCCATGGTTGCTCACGCGGTAGCCGAAAATCGCGGGGAGTTCCGACATGACCTTCTCAACGTTGCAGACACCGGAGCGCATGTTCATCGCGCCGGCTTCGAGCTTGGAGAGATCGAGAATGTCGTTGATAAGCTCGAGAAGCGCGGAGGCGCTCGTCAAAATACCCTGGATGTATTCGTGGCGGCGCGGCTCGTCCAGCCCCTGGCGCGCGAGGAATTCCGCGAAGCCGATCACGGCGTTCAGAGGCGTGCGCAGCTCGTGCGACATCATGGCGAGGAAGCGGGTCTTCGCCTGCGCGGATTCCGTCGCCATCGCCGCAGCGACTTCCGCGCGCGCCGCATGGCGTTTGAGCATGACGAGCGAAACGACGATGTAGCTCAGGGCGATGACGAGGATGATCAAGGCGATCATGAGGCCGTATTCGCGCAGTTCTTCGTCGGTCAAGCCGAAGAAATAGCGGTCGGCGATGCGCTGCGCGGCGGCCGCCATGAACATTTCCTGGAACTGCGCCGTGTCGATGCCCGAGAGGACTTTGCGCAGGATGGAGACGAGTTCGTTCGGCGTGCCGTGGTTGGTGAGGATTTCGAATTCGGCGCGGAAATCCTTCGCTCCGTAGAGCGAAGCGCAGCTTTGCGGGACGGTCATGGAGAATACCGAGACGGCGCCCGCGGCGCCCGCGGCGGCCACGTCGGCACGGTCTGGATACGGGATCCAGAATTGCGTATCGCCGCGCAGGAACTTCGCTTCCGAAGTCTGGATGCCCGTCTGCGCGGTGACGTCGAAGTTCAGCCCGGTGCGCCTGTGGAGCTCGCTGAGGAGCATTTTCGGCAGGCCGTGGAGCTGCCCGGTGTCGTCTTTGATTTCGAATGGCCACGGCGAGAAGTCGATGACGATCGGCGTAGGATCCTTGAGGCGGTTCGCGAGCCATTCCGTCTCCTTGATCGTCAGTTCCGCGAGGTCGCTGTGCAGGCCGTAGTGGCGCTCGCTGATCATGCGCAGGTATTTCGGGAAGTCGTCGCAGATCGTGTCGAGGGCGTATTCCAGCTCTTCGAAAAGCTCCTGCTTTTTCTTCGAGAGGACGATATACATGGGGTGGGAGGCGTAGAGGCGCAGGGCCTTTTCTTCCGCCAGCTCCTCCATTTCGACATTCACGCAGGCATCGACTTCGCCTTCGAAATACGCCTTGCGCAAGGCGGCGTCGGAGTCGAATTCCACGGCGGTGATGTCGTAGTGGTGTTCTTCGAGATGATGTTTGACGCGCTCTGAGCTTAGCGTCCCGGAGAGCAGGCCCATGCGCATGCCGCGCCAGGATTCGGGGTGGCCGGCTTCGTACGTGCTGTCCTTGTGCGCCCAGAGATAGATGCGCAGCATGCCGATCGGCGTATGCGGGAACATCAAATCCTGTCCGCGCTTCGCGGTGAAGCCGAGGCCGCCGATGAGATCGAGGCGGCCGCTCTTTACGTCGGCGAGGCTTTCGTCGTAATCGCCGAAGACATAGTCGGGAGTCCAGTGCGTGACGGCGCAAAGCGAGCGAATCCACTCTTCGATGAGGCCGGAGCGCTTGCCGTCTTCGGAAACCTTGAAAAGATCGCCGCGCGTGTACGCGCCGATGCGGATGCGTTTTTTCGGGCGCTTGATGCCGAGCAATTCTTCGCGCCACGTGTCGTACTTGTCGATATTGTCGATATACCAGCGCCTGTAGGCCGTGCGAAGGCGCTTCATCAGCTCCGGCTTGTCTTTGCGCACGGCGAAGTAGATGTTGCGCATGCCGATCGGCACGATTTCTTCGAGGCCCGGAGGGCGCTTGCCGTACGGCGTGTAAAGGAAGAGGACGTCGGCTTCGCCGCTGCGCAAGGCTTCGACGGCGCCTTCGCTCGTGCGGTATTCGACGTATTCCGGGTGGAGGCCGGCGTACTGGAAATAATTCTGCCTGTCGGTGTCGCTGCCTTGCGAGACTGGGGAGTACGCGACCTTCATGCGCGGCCAGTCGGTGATTTTCATCGAGAGCATGAGGTCGGCGCGGTCCGGGGTCGTGTACAGGCCGAAGTGCATTCTGCCGAGCGGCTGAATGGAGAAATCGTAGTCCTTCAAGAGCTTAGGCGTGCGGAACGCCGAGCAGATCACGTCGGAATTGGAGACTACGAGCATGCCGTCGGCGTCGAAGGGCGCGCGCACGGTTTGAAGGCCTGCGAGCGTGAAGACTTCGGACATCACGTCGCAGCAGAACTTGACGTCGGACGCGGCCCATACGTCGATCGCGGAATCGCGTTCGCAGTCCGCCACGCTGACGGTTTCCGCGGCGGCCGTGCCGGCGATGGCGAGCGCGGCTAGCGCGAGCAAACGCTTTGCGGTTGAATGCAGGCGCGCCGTCCTCTGGAGAATGCAACGAGGGGAGAGCCGCGAAGTACAGGGCGTATTTGTGGTATTGGAAGACATTTTTCTTTGGCGTTGCGGGAGACTGGCGAAACTCCCGTCTTGCTGATCAGGCAATGCGTGCGCGCCTCCCCGGCGAGACCGCGCGGCCGCGCCGGGGGCACGCGAACTCAGAATTTTGCGTCGGCGACGGTGGGCACGATCTCGAAAACGCGGCTCACCTTGGTTATGTCGAAGACGATCTTCGGTCCCGGCTGGAGTTCTGCGAGGATGACTTTCGCGCCGTTCGCCTTCGCCTTCTGCAAGATCTGGACGAGAACGCCGAGGCCGCTTGAATCGATGTGGATCATCTTGCTGAGGTCGAAGAGGACGTTCAGCCCGGCGCGCATGCGCCCGAGGATGTCATCGCGTAGCATTGGGGCGCCGGCGGCCACCAGGCGGCCGTCGATAGCGACTTTGAGCACGTTTCCTTCTTCAGTTATATCGTATGTCATTTCGATTTTTCCTTTCTTGAAATTGCATTTGTTTGTTCAGATGCGGTGATTATGCCTGCGTCTTCGTCCGTTCGTTCAGTTGAAGATTTCCCAATCGCGCTTCAGCGCCGGCGGGAACGGCGCGGCGGCGGCTAGCGGCTTGCGCATAGCCGCGGCGATTCTCGCGACCGGCTCCTGTCCCAGCGTTGCGAGGTTCCCGAGCGTCCTGCGCCGCACGATCCAGCGCACGGCCTGGTAGAGCGAGCGCCGCGCCGCTTCCGGAGCCGCGGAGATTTCCGCCAGCGCGTCCATCCACGCGGTGCGGGCCTCTTCCCACGAGCATACAGGCTCGCTGCGCGGGCGGAATTTCCATTCCAGCGCTTTTGAATACAGTGCGTCGCCGAGGGCGCGCGCGCGATCCTTGGCCGCCCATTCGTAGGCATGGCGGGCGATCAGTCTCGCATCGCCGGCGCCGAGTACGGCTTTGTTGATGTTGCGGGCCGTGAAGTTCGCGCCGCGCGTTTTTTCCTGCGCCAGCAGAAGACCGGCGCCGCGGTTGGCGAGAAGCCGCGCGGCTTCGTCCCACGGGAAGGCGGAAGGCTCGCGGCGCTCGATATGCTTGAAAAGTTCCTCTCCCTTGTTTCCGGCGACATCCACGTAGCCGTGCACAAGCTCCTGGATCATCACGCGCTTCTCGTCGTGCTTCAAGCGCCACGGCGTCTTCGGCGGGCAGAAATCGACATCGACGCCGAGACGCGCCGTCCACTTCTTCGAAATCGGCTCGAGCATTCCGGAAATGGCGGCGATGTCTGCGGCGCTCGCGCCTTCGCACGTCACGACGTAAAAATCGAGATCGTTGCTGAGGCGGCCGTCGATGACTCCACCTTCGCCGCGCCCGTAGCCGCCGCCGAGGACGACGCCTGCGAGCATCGGGATGCGCGCGGCTTCAAGCTCCTCGCCTATGGCGCGAAGAGCCTCTTCGATCGACGCATCGACTTGCGGAGCGTTGTATGCGTAGGTGCGTGGCATTTTCGTTTTCCGGCGTTTGCTATATCAAGTTTTCGAGAAAAGGCGGTTTGTTTTCCGCGGCGGTCAGGAAGGGCGGTTTTCTCATTTCCTGCCTTTGGATTTGCCGTGGAGGAAATCGAGGAGTTTGCGCAGCCATCCCCACGCGCCGCCGATTCTGCGCGCGAGTCCCGGCTCTTCCACGTCCATCCACGCGCCCGTCTGCACGTCGATGATACGCTGGCCGATCACGATTTTATCTACGAGTTCGAGGCCGAGGCCGATGTACGTGTCGTCGCCGACGACCGTGCGGCGCAGCCGCGCGCCTTCGCCGATGAAAGAGCCGTTGCCGACTATCACATCCCCGGCTAGTTCGACATTGCGCGCGCACCACGATCCATCCTGCATAAGAACCGGCGGCTTGGCGTCCACGCCATGCTCCAGCACGACATTCCTCCCGAGATGGACGTCGCGCTCCGCCGAATACCCCGGCAGCGTGAAATCTCCCGGCTCGTGGAGAATCGTGAGATTCGCAGCGTGCCACGACTTGACGTCGCGGATGTCTATAGCGTCGTGGATGATGCGCATCCACTTGCCGTCGATGCGCTTGTAAACGCCTTGCGGGGTGTCGGCGCATTCTTCCGGCGTCAGCAGCTCGAGCTTCTGGCCATCGGCGAGGTCGCCGTGCCAAAGATACATCCCCCAGACGACGTAAAGGCCGTCGTCGATCGATTGCGTGAGCGGCGAGGACACTTTCTCGAGATCGTCGAGGCCGCGCGGCACGGGGCCTTCGCCCTTCGCGTAGAATACGGGAATGGCGCAATGCGTCAAGTCCGCGAAATCCTTGTGTATCGCCTCCGACCAGTGCCAGTCGAGGACTTCGGCGATATTGACGCCGCCGCGCTGCGCCTGCTCGATGCTGAAATCCACCAGCCGCTTGCCTGCGATGGGGAGTTGGGCCTGGCCGAGATTCGGCAGGATTTCGCGGATCCATTCCGATGCCGCTACGGCAGGTACGTATATCGCGTTCTTCATTTGCTGACGGTCGAAAATCAAATCGCTGGAAGCGGCGCGCGTCTTCAATAGGCTCCTTTGCCGCCGATGATCGCGGGCACGGTTTTCAAGAGTATGACAATATCTTTCCAGATGCTCGAAGCCATGATGTATTCTTTGTCGAGGCGGACTTGCTCGTTGAAGGGGATTTCGCTCCTGCCCTTGATCTGCCAGAGACACGTTATCCCCGGCACGACATTCAGGCGCTTGCGGTCTTCGAGAGTGTATTCCTCCACTTCCTTCGGGACGGGCGGACGCGGCCCGACGAGGCTCATGTCGCCGATGAACACGTTCCAGAGCTGCGGAAGTTCGTCGAGGCTGGTGCGGCGCAGGAACTTGCCGACTTTCGTGATCCGCGGATCGTCTTTCATCTTGAAAATCACGCCGTCCTTGGATTCGTTCTGCGCCTTGAGCGATTCCTTCAGGGCTTCGGCGTCCTGGCGCATGCTGCGGAATTTGTAGAACTTGAAATGCCGCCCGTTGCAGCCGACGCGAATCTGCGAGAAGATGACCGGCCCAGGGCTAGTCAGTTTCACCGCCAGCGCGATCGTCAGATACACGGGCGAGAGGAGCAGCATGCCTATGCCGCTGCCGACGATGTCGATAAGACGCTTGAGAGCGTAGGAGGAGCGCACTGCGAACCTCCACGCCTTCAGGCGGAGACTGCGGCGCTTCGTGCCGTGCGCACGCGCGGCCAGTTCTTTCAGCAGGGTGTCGAGATCGGCATCTTTCGATTTTGCCAGAAAACTTTCCATGGAAACTCTACGCGATTTTATCTTGCTGCCTGCGGAACGCGAAGGCGTTTCCACCTTCGCATGCAGGCGTTGCGCGGCGCGCCGCGGTCTATAGTTCCTTCGAAAGCTCGTCGAGGCGCGCGATAAGCGAAGCGGCGTCGTCCGCGTTCGCGAGCTTTGCGGCGCCGCGCAGCGCGACCGCCACTTCCGCCATGGGCGCGTCGCCTGCGGCCAGCGCATTGCCTTTGACGGCATGTGCTACGCGATCCAGCGGCACCCATGCGCTTTCGGCAAGCGCATTCTTTGCTTCGGTGATTTTTTCGAGGAGCGATCTGACGTATTCGTCGTATATTTCCTTGACGATGTCCTCGTCGCCAAACTGTTCCATCAGGAACTCCGAGCATATTTTTTTCATAAAAGTCCTCCTTTGCCCCTTACGCGCCCTCGCCGGGGGTCGATTCTTCCATGGGGATGCTGTAGATCGTTTCGTTGAGCGTCCCGTAGCGGTTGCGCTCGATGCCTTTGCAGATTTCGCGGATCATGAGGCGTCCGCGTCCGCGCCCGCTGAACTCCTGGTTCTTGAGTTTGAATGCTATATCGGTGCTGCCCGCTGCGACTTCGATGCTCGGGTCCGGAGTTCCGCAGTCCCAGATCGTAAGCTCGGCGTACGGGCCGCGGCGGCGCAGCCGCACGCACGCGACTTCGTGGAAGCGCTCGTGTTCGTCGAAGCCGTGGTCGTGGAGATTCATCATCTTCTCTTCGAAGACGAGCTGTGTGCGCGTGGCCGCGCCGATGTCCCAATTCTGTTCGGAGCACCAGGCGGCGAGGCGCTGCGCAAGGCGGTCGATCTCGTCGGCGATGATCGGCACGGTGGCCTCGAAGACGCCGGGCTTGATGAAGCGCGCGCCGAAGACGAGTTCGGTGACATCGTCGGCGTAGTTGTCGTAGCCGTACGCGCGGCACGCTTCCATGAATTTGTACGGCGAGGCGATGATCGAGCCGTCTAGCCGCGCATCTATCAGGAGGTCGTCGCGGATGCGCTCGCGCTGCGAATCCGGCATCTGCTCCAGACCTTCGGGATCGCGCGCGAGGTCGAGGATGCCGTCGGTGTATGCAACGCAAATGGCGGAGTTCGTGAGCTTTGTGGTGACGACGTCCGCCTGCGTGTAAACGGTGTCCGGGAGCAGGCCGATGGGCATGCCGCCGCGGTTTTCCGGGTTGGACGGCGGGAAGTTAGGGTCGAGAGGATCGATGACTTCCAGGTCCGGCGCGCCGCAGCTCAGCCATTCGACTTCGTTTTTCTCCGCGCGGTGGATGCAGATGAGCGCGGTCATGTAGGAAATGTCGGCGAGGCTTTCGCGGAAGAATTTCTGCAGCATGTTGGCGATGACCGCAGGCCCCATCGACGGCGTGCCGTCGCGGTGCGTCATCTGCTTCAGGAACGCCTGCACGGCCGTCATGGCGAGGGATGCGCTTATGCCGTGGCCCTGGATATCGCCAAGCACGTAGAGGTAGCATGCGTTTCCGAATGGCACGGCTTCGTAGAGATCTCCGGAGACGATATCCTTCGGCTGCCACCATGTCGTGTAGAAGCCGCGATCGGTTATGAGCGCGCGGCGCGGCAGCATGCTGCGCTGGACTTGCGCGGAGAGCGTCATGGCTTGGCGGGCTTCCGTCATCTGGCGGTCGATGAACTGCTCGACGCGCCTGCTTGCGACGATGCTCTGTACGCGCTTCAACAGGACTTCCGCGCGCACGGCCTTCGGCAGATAGTAGCTGTTGGCGTCCTCCATAATTTTTTTGAGGAAGCTTCCGCCTTCTTCCGGGTCGAGCGCGGTCAAGAAGAATATCGGCATCGTGGCGTCCATGCCGCGCAGAATGTCGCGAAACACGAAGCCGTCCATGCCACCCATCATAATATCCGTGATGACCGCCATGAATTGCCGGTACCCGCCATCGTTCAAAATCGCGAGGGCTTCGTCGATAGTGCCGACGGCGACGGGAGTGTAGCCGATAAGGCGCAGTTTCGCACTCAAAGTCATGCGAATCAGCCGCTCGTCGTCCAACACCAGGATTTGCGCTTTGCCGTATGCGTCTGTCATGCTCGGTCTCTTGTTCGGATGGTGAATATTATATCAAATCCCTTTGCCACAAAGCAAGTGCCGTGCAGGGATTTTTGGGCGGCAAAATTGCCGATTCTTGCGCAATAGTGTCGGTAATGCGCAAAGATTGCAGAATAGTGAGCAAACGTCCGGAGGGGCTTCGGCCGGACGCGCAAAGGGGCGTCATGGAAAGTGCAATGCGTCCGGCGGCGGCTCGTGCGGGAAACCGGCGCGCGTGCAGTTGCCGCGCTCTGCCTTCAGCCGTGCGAATAGAGTTTCTTGATCAATTCCAAACCTTGGGCGAGGGCGTCTGGAGAGACGGCGGAGCATGGCTCGAAAACGACATGCTCCACGGCCTTCGCGAGAGGTTCGAGGGCGGCGAAATCGACTTTGCCGCAGCCTGGCGCGAAGTGGTCGTCGTCTAAATCCACTACATCGTTGAGATGCATGCCGGCGAAAAGGGCGGTCTTCTG
>DEWI01000078.1:22181-30807 GCA_002363575.1 Verrucomicrobia bacterium UBA3214
CCGGTGTCGAACCAAGCGCGGAAGGGGCCGCCGGAGAATGCGCCGAGGATGTCTTCGATTTCGGATTCGTCCGGGAAGCCTTCGAGGTACGGGAGGTTTTCAAACGCGAGCTTGACGCCATTCTTCTCCAGCAAAGGCGCCAGGATTTCCAGCTCTTTCTTGAATGGATCGAGGAGGCGGCGCCCGCGCTTCGCGCGTATCTTCCGCGCCTTGGCGAGCAGCTTCGCGTAGGCTGGCGCGGCGGTGTCCTTGCCTGACGCCGTCAAGACGTCGCGAAGGCGCGCGGAGTCGATGATGCTGAAAAGCGACGAGAAGCAGACGCGCCCCGCGTGCAGGACGGCGCATGTCGCGCCGATCTCGCCCGCGAAGCGGATTGTATTCGATACGTGCGCACGTGCGAGCGCGCGTTCCTCTTTAGAGAAGCTCGCGAGCTGGAAAAGCTCCGGATGTCCCGAGGGAGCGCTGAGCGGCACCGGGCAAAAGGCGTGAACGCTCGTGACGGGGATCTGCGAAAGCATTTTCTTTATGCCGGGCACTTGCTCGCGGGTCGTCCTGAAGCCGAGTTCGAGGGAATCGAAGCCGAGGGCGAGCGCCTTGGCGGCGATTTGCTCGCCGTCGTCCGTATCGCGGTTGCACCAGTTCGTCGAAAGGGAGAATCGCATGGCGTCGGTCTTCCGTGTTTTTTGCCTTCGCTTTGCGGCGTGCAAGTCAATTTATATCTTGGAGGGGCGCGGCTATTCCCCTGCTTCGTCTTTCGGGAAAGCGAGTTTGTCCATCATGAAGGAAAGCGCCATGTCCGCGCCGAGGAAGCGTTCGACGCGCGCATACGCCTCTTCGACGGCTTCGATATTGCGGAAGGCGAGATGGCGCGGCACGCGCCCCTCGACCATCCAGCCGCGGACGTGCTTCATGATCGTCGCGAAAAACGCCTTGCGCACGAGCGGCACGTCCTCGTCTTCGGCATCGTTTTTGAGGGCGTCGAGTCTGGCGGCGAGCGCGAGCGCGGCCTGGCTGCGCGCGAACACGCTGTCCATCCCCGGCGCGGTGAAGATTTTGGCGATCGCCCTTGCCTGATCGCCCTGCAGCGTGCCGTCCGGCATGGGGAGATCGATTCGCTGGCAGCGCGATATGACCGTCGGCAGCAGCGCGCCGGGATTGTCGGTGAGCAGAAGGTAGATCGTGTCCTGGCGCGGCTCTTCGAGATCCTTCAGAAAGGCGTTGGCGGCGGCGGGCTGCATTCTCTCCGCGCCGACGATTACGCCCGCCTTCCAGCCTCCGGAGTATGAGGTCTTCGCCATCCCGGCGAGGAGAATGTCGCGCACGGCATCGACTTTGATCGTCCTGCTCTTGCCTTCCGGCTCGAGGAAAATCACGTCCGGGTGCGCGTGCATCGCGAGTTTGTATTCCTCGCCCGGGAAGAGCTTCGCGAGGATGCGGTCGGTCAACTCCATCGCATTGCCCTTGACGTCGCCGACGACAAGGTAGCCGCGCGCGCCACAGCCATCGTCGATCGCGCGCGCTATCAGAGAAAACGCTTCACCTGGTTCCATATCCCCTCCGCTACGTCTTCCGGGCGGCCGGCGGCGTCGATCTTGATTATCCTGCCTGGCTCGGCGGCGGCGAGCGCCTCGAAGCCTTCGCGAAGACGGGCGTGGAAGCGCTCGCCCGCAAGCTCGATCCTGTCCGCCGCCGTCTGCGTGGCGTGTTCGCGGCGGCGCATGCGCGATGCCGCCACGTCCGGCGGGACGTCCAGGAGGAGCGTCAAATCCGGCGCGAGATTGGCGCACGCAAAGGCGTTGGCCGTCTTGATCACGTCGAGATCCATCCCCCTGCCGTAGCCCTGGTAGGCGAATGTCGAGTCGCTGAAGCGGTCGCTGACGACCCAATCGCCAGATGCGAGCGCCGGGTGTATGACCTTTTCGACGAGCTGCGCGCGCGCCGCCAGGAAAAGCAGAAGCTCTGCGCGATCGCACGGCGGGTCTTCGCGCTCGTCCTTCAGCAGGCCGCGCACGAGTTCCGCGAGTCTCGTCCCGCCGGGTTCGCGGACGCGGCGGACGGTGAAACCGAGGCTCTCCAGCCTGTCGGCGAGGATTGCCGCCTGCGTGGATTTTCCGCAGCCTTCCCCGCCTTCCAATGTGATGAACTTGCCCATGTTCGCGATCGAAGCGTGTTCCTTTCCCCGCGGCTCGCCCGGCGGATCAGTTTTTCGCGCCGGCTGCGAATTTCAGGCTCCAGGAGTTGAGGCCGTTTACGGCGTATCCCGCGACGAGCAGCACCGCTACGCCCGCAAGCCCCCAGGTCTTGAACACCGGCAAGGCGATCTGGTTGCCGACAAGCCCCGCCACGCCCCATGCCGAGAGCGCCGCGCCGTGGATTTTCGAGATGTTCGTCATTCCGTAGTGGTCTGCGAGTACGGCGGGCAGGACGGAGAAACCGGCGCCGTAGCATGCGGGAATCACGATAAGCGAAATCGCCAGCAGCACCGGCGCGAACGAGCACGCCATCACGCCTGCGGAAATCCCCAGCAGGATAAGCAGGATATCGACGCGATGCACGAGCCTGTCGGACCACCAGGCGAAGAGGAAGCGCCCGGCGCCATTCATCAGCCCCATCATCGTCAGCACGAAAGTCGTGAAGCCGTCGCCGTATGAAGGCACGGTGGCCATTAGCTGTTTCGCCAGCGGTATGAGGCAAAGGCCGCAGGAGATGTTCAGGAACATGAAAAGCCAGACGCGCAGGAACCACGTGTCCTTGGCGAGCGCGTGGTATGTGAATTCGAGCTGCGGCAGCGTGTGCGCGAACGTCGTCTGGACGATCGCCGGCTTTTTCAGCAGCATCGCGCCTGCGGCCATCGGGAAGGCGTAGAAGAGCGCGAAGACCGTGAACGCCGTGGCGATCGGGAAAACCTCGAAGCCTTCGAAGCGCAGTGTGAAGAGGCGCGACGAAACGCCGAAGCCTTTGTAGAGCAGAGTGCATAGCGACGAGCCAAGCCCGAAGGAGATGATCGGCACGGCGGCGGCGATAGCCTTCGCGTTGGGGAACCACAGCATCATCGTCTTCACCGGCGAGATGTAGATGATGCCCGTTCCCGTCCCGAGCAGCGCGCCGTAGCCGATGTATATCAGCGCGAGCGATTTCATCTTTATGCCCAGCGCCGTCAGCAGCAGCCCGGAGAGGAAAAGCCCGGAGCCGGCAAGCGTCGAAAGCTTGATGTTCTTCTCGACGATCTTCCCGAAGAACGCCGCGCCCATGCCGAGGAAGAAAATGCCAAGCGAGAATGCAAACTGGACTTGCGCGCGCAGCGCCGCCGCCGTCTCCGCATCGGGCGCGATGGCTCGCGCTATCGGATCGCTGAATACTGTGAATGCGTAAATCTGCCCGACGCTTATCGCCAGCAGAAACGCCGGTATCACCGCGTGTATCGTCCTCTTTGTCTTCATGTCCGCCCTCCGTCCGGAAGAAGTTGCGTCCATTCGCCCGTCGTCGCGTTCCCCGCTCCGCCGCGCAGGCTTCACGGTTGTCCGGCGATGGATTCGATTGTCTGCCGCCCCCTCCTTTGAATTTGCATTTTTGCGGCGTGCCGCGCCGCAGACGAAAATCTAAATTCGCAGCGTCCTTCAGGAAATCGACAGCGTGCCGTTTTTGAGCTTCGCGCGCATGCGTTCTTTCGCTTTGCCCGCCAGTACGAGATCGGCGAGCGGATCGGCGATGTATTCCTGCACCACGCGGCGCAGCGGACGCGCGCCAAGCGCGGGATCCAGACCCTTTTCGACCAGGAAGTTCTCCGCCTCTTCGTCCAGCGAAAGCGAAATTTTTACGTTTTTCAGCCTCGTCTGGAGCTTGGCAAGCTCAAGTTTCAGTATAGCGGCCACATCCGCCTTTTCAAGCTTGCGGAAGACTACGATTTCGTCGAAGCGGTTGAGAAGCTCCGGGCGGAACGTGCGCTTTGCTTCGTCCATCAGCTTTTCTTTCAGGACGTCGTGGCTGGTGGCGGCGTTTTCCGTCGCGAAGCCCAGCCGGTGGCCTTCGCGGGCGAAATCGAAACCGAGATTGGCGGTGCAGATTATGATGGTGTTGCGGAAGTCGATGACTCTGCCCTGGCCGTCCGTGAGGCGGCCGTCGTCGAGTATCTGCAGAAGCATGTTGCAGACGTCGGCGTTGGCCTTTTCGAATTCGTCGAAAAGTATCACGGAATACGGGCGGCGGCGGACTTTTTCGGTGAGCTGGCCGCCTTCAGAGTAGCCGACGTAGCCGGGCGGCGCGCCGACAAGCCGCGAGGACGAATACTTTTCCTGGTATTCGCTCATGTCGAGCGTGATCAACGCCTTCTCGTCGCCATAGACGCGCTCGGCAAGCATTTTCGCCAGATGCGTCTTGCCGACTCCCGTAGGACCGAGGAAAAGAAACGAGCCGATCGGCCGCGATGGATCGGAGAGGAACGCGCGCGATCTGCGCAGGGCGCGCGCTATCGCGCGTATGCCGTCGGCTTGGCCGACGACGACTTCGCCCAGCGAGCTTTCGAGCGCGAGGAGCTTTTCCGCCGTCGCGGCGTTCATCCGCTCGACGGGCACGCCGCTCATCGAGCTTACCGTCGCGGCGATGTCGTCGGCGGTCGCCGTGATGCGCGCTTCGTCGTTCTTGGCGCGCCATTTCTTCATCGCGTCGGCGAAAGCCGCCGATTTCTCGCGTATCTCTTCGCGGTGTTTCGCGGCTTCGTCGAAATCCCCCGCCTTGACTGCGGCGTCTTTGAGTCCGCGCAGGGTGTCGATCTCCTCTTGCATCGCGTTGAGACGGCGCGGACGCGCGCTTGCGGCCATGCGCAGGCGCGAGCCCGTCTCGTCGAGCGCGTCTATCGCCTTGTCGGGAAGCTGGCGTCCCGTGAGATAGCGCGCCGTGAGTTCGACGGCGGCGCGCAGCGCCGGCTCCGGGAATTCCACGCCGTGGTGTTCGGAGTATTTCGGCGCTATGCCGCGGAGGATTTCCACCGTCGCGTCGATGTCCGGCTCGTCGATCTGCACGGACTGGAAGCGGCGCTCGAGCGCGGCATCCTTCTCTATCGACTTGTGATACTCATTCAAAGTCGTCGCGCCGATGCACTGCAGCTCGCCGCGCGCCAGCGCCGGCTTGAGGATGTTCGCCGCGTCCATCGCGCCTTCCGAACCGCCCGCGCCCACCATCGTGTGGATTTCGTCGAGGAAGAGAATTATGTCGCCGTTGCGCTTTGTCTCGTCAATTATTCTCTTGAGGCGTTCTTCGAACTGCCCGCGGTATTGCGTGCCGGCCACGACGCGCGCCATGTCGAGCGCGACCACGCGCTTTTGCTGCATCTTCTCCGGGACTCTGCCGGCGTGGATGGCCTGCGCCAGCGCTTCAGCGATGGCCGTCTTGCCGACGCCCGCCTCGCCGATCAGCACGGCGTTGTTTTTCGTGCGCCGCGAGAGGATTTGCACGACCCGCTTCAGCTCGTTGTCGCGCCCGATCACCGGGTCGAGCTTTCCTTGGCGCGCCAATTCCGTCAAATCCCGCCCGAAAGCGTTGATTGTCGGCGTCTTGCGATCCCTTGCGCTTTTGCCTTCTTCCTGCGCGCCCTGCTCGCCGCCGGCTTGATTGCCGGCGTTGTTTTCCGGAGTTTCCTCTTCTTCTTCGTCGTCCTCTGCGGCTGCCGGGGCGGCCGCCGCGGCGCGGAATTTATCCACGCTTATCCCGGCGTTGAAGAGGAGCTGGGAAGGGGCGTTTTCGGCCTCGCGCAACATCCCCAGCACGAGATGCACGGTGCCAACAGGCTGATTCGGCCCCGCTTCGATTTGCGCGATCTCCAGCACTTTGCGCGTGCGCGCCGACATCGGGAGCTTGCCGCGCTGCAGGACGTTCTGCGAATCCCCGGTTATCATCATGCGCATCGTCTCCGCCAGCTCGTCAAGCTCCAGGCCGAGTCTCACAAGCCTCTGCGAGGCCTCGCATTGCGCAATCGCCAGTATCGACAGGAATATATGCTCCGAGCCTATGTGGTCGTGGCCGAGCTGCCGCGCGCAGCTCTCCGCGGCGTTCATTGCATCCAAACCATTCTTCGTGAAAATCATGTGGGATATTATACCATATTTGGATGAAACACGCTTAGCGCTGCCGACAGCTTCCCAGGCTTCCGGGCTTTCCGCGACCGCGATACGGGAGGGACGCGCTCCCGCACGACCGCGGACGCGCGGGAGCGCGTCCCTCCCGATGCTCCAGTCGCGAGGCCAAGCGACTCCAGTCGCGAGAGAAGGCGACTCCAGTCGCGAGGAGAGGCGACTCCAGTCGCAAGAGAAGGCGACTCCAGTCGCGAGAGCGGGCGACTCCAGTCGCGAGAGCGGGCGACTCCAGTCGTGAGAGCGGGCGACTCTAGTCGCGAGGGCGGGCGACTCCAGTCGCCAGAGGGGGCGACACCGCGCGCAAACAAAATCGCCCGGGAGGGCGGGACGCGGCGACCAGGAAAGTGGCAGAATTTGGATTGGGAGGTGTTTTCCTCGCAACTATCGCGGCATAAGCGCCGGTCTAGGCGAGATGGGAGGCTCACGGGAGGAAGTCGTCGAGCGTTTTCATCTCAGGGATGCGCTCGATAGAGTAGGAAAGACCGAAGCGCTGCTCGGCTTCCATAACCAGTCTGAGGTGGTTCACGGAGTCCCACTGCTCGATGGAGCCATACGACGCGCCGGCAAGCGCGTCTTTGTCCACGCCGAAGACTTGCGCGGCGAACGCCGTGAAGGCGACGCGGTAGAGATCGCGGACGGTCGAGAATGACAGGAATTCGTCTATCGTTATTGGCGCATGGAAATCGTTTTCCATCATGACGAGAAGCCCGAAGCCCATAAGCGAGCACCAGCCGTCGATTTCGCGGAAACGTGTTTCCGGCGTGACGGTTTCGACTTCCAGTACATCGGCGACGGCTGCGCAGAATTTGTCCATAATAGCCTGCCGGTTAGATTTTCTGTTTGCACCAGGGGGCGAGCGCGAGTGTCGCGAGCGTCGCGACCGCCGAGAAAATCGCCAGGAAGAGCGGAAGCCCCGCGAGGGGTTTGCTCGGGACGTGCGTGGACGGGCGCGGCGCCTTCTGCTCCACCATCAGCACATCCATTTCGCGGATTTCTCCCGTGGGCGTGCGGAAATTCATGCGGCTTGTGCCTGCGGCCTTCAGGCCGTTGGAAGCGACTGCGCGGTAGAAGCGGCGCGCGGCCGCCGGTTCTTCCGGTATAGGCTGCGGAAGGGGGGCGACGACGGTGTCGGCGGAATGCGCGGCGCAGTAGAGCCTGTCGATCCTCGCGAGATCCACGGCGCCCGCCACGGCGACAGCGGCGGCGGCGATAGCGGCGGTTTTCGCGCTGAAGCGTTTTTCCAGCATGCGGCGCAGAGCGTCGATGCCGTACGCCGCGAGTACGCATACGCAAAGTTCGGTGAGGTGGTGCCATTTGACTGGCGCGCGTATCGAGTCGCCCACGGGAAGCATGAAGACCAGGCGGTAGAGCGGCTCGAAGTATCTGCCGAACGACAGCAGGCAGAACAGCAGACCGGCGCACAGGAAGAACATTGCCTCGGCGCGCTCGCCGCGTCTCGAGGGTTTGAGCGCGGCGGCGCCGATGCCCAGCGCCGCTAGAAGGCACGTCACGAAACCGAGATAGAGCGAATGCTGGCGGTAGTTGCCGCTCTTGGCTTCGATCGGCCTGCCCAGGGCGCCCGTGTATGGTTTGACGCCGGTGTTCTGGGCCTTGCCGAGCGCCAGAACCATCGGGCAGCTCGTATCGCCATTGATGCGCGGCACGAGGAATTCGAGCGTTTCGCGCGGCGGCAGCGACCAGTTGGTCACGAATATCCAGCGCGCTTCGTCGTCGGCGGTGTTCGCGCCGCCGGTCAGCGCGGAGCCGCTGGTTTTCGCTTCGGCTATGTCGCTGTCGCGGCGCGCCTTGTCGGCGGCGGCGCCGCGCAGCGAAGGCGCGGCGATGATCGCGAAGGCGGCGGCGGCGAGCAGCACGCCTTTCCAAGACGGGAGTTTGCGTTCGCGTACGCAGCACCAGACGAAGTACGCGGCCGTGAAGATCGTGAACATCAGCCAGAGATCCGGCTGGTGGAAGCCCGCCCACGCGACGCACGCGCCAAGCAGCAGCCAATGCCGCGCCTTGGATTTGCGGACTGCGCGATCGGCGAGGCCGAACGCGAAGACGCCGTAGGTCATCCACTGGAACCAGCCGAGATGCCCGGCCGAGAACAGGCTGAACCAGTAGCCGCAGAATGCGAGAAGCAAGCCCGCGCCGCAGGCGGCGACAGGCGAAAGGCCGCGTCCGCGGCAGTAGTACGCCAGGCCGAACGCGGCCATCAGCGCCGCGAGCGCGTATTGCAGCTCCACCCAGAAATACGGCGAGCCGAGAAACACGATAACATCGCCGGGAATGAATTTCCCCGTCTCGCGCCATGTCGCCATCCAGTCGCCGATTCTATCGACGGGGAACGAGGTCGCGCAATCCGGCATCACGGGCACGACGCCCGGCGCCCACGTGCCCATGAAGACGAAGTACGCGAGCGCGGCAAATACCGCCAAGAATATCGAAACCGTACGCATTGGAGGCCGTGGCTTTCAGTGGATTCGCGAGGCGGGCGC
>DEWI01000078.1:30847-50413 GCA_002363575.1 Verrucomicrobia bacterium UBA3214
CGAGGCGGGCGCGCCCGCCTCGCTTCGCCGCCGCGCATCCGGGACCGGGGGACGGCTTTACGCCGCGGCCGCCCCGCGAACGAATGCGCGATGTCCTTTCCGGGAGGCGCGAAGCCTACTTGATCGAGCCGAGCGCGATGAGCGCGAACACCATCGCGAAAATGGCGACGGTCTCGACGATGCCGAGCGCGGCGAGGTAGTTGGTGAAGCCTTGGTTCGTCTCCGCCTGCGCGTCGCAGGCGGCGGCACCCGCACGCCCCTGGAAGAGCGCGGAAAGCCCGATCGCCAGCCCAGCGAAGATTCCCGCCACGAGCACCGGCACTCCGGAGCCTTGCGCGACATTGCCGACCTTGCCGAGCATGATGAACATCAGAATCATTCCGTAGAGCGTCTGCGTGATCGGCGCGCCGACGAACGAGAGCAGTAGGAACGGTGCGCTCTTGCCCGCCGCATAGCATTTCTTCCATGCGCCTACGGCCGCGGAGGCCGCGAAGCCCGTGCCGAACGCGCTGCCCGCGCCGGCCAGTCCGAGACAGGCAATCGCGCCCGCCACGATCATTGCTGAATCACTCATTGTTTTTTCCTTTCTTTGGTGTAGTCGAGAAGTCAAGCGTTTTTCGCGAAGGGCTTGAATGCGTAGCCCGCCCACGAAACACCCTTGTGGTTGGAGAATTCCAGCGTGTTCAAACGCACCGCGTGCACGAGAATCGACAGCCCGGCCATCGCCAGATTCAGCGCGTGGCCGACTACGAGAATCGCGACCATCGGGACGACCTTGAGCCACAGCGGCAGATCAAGACCCGTCGCCATCGCGTTGAAATTCTCCGCGACTTTCACGGATGCGAGGCCGACCGCGAACAGGCGCACGTACGAGATTATGTCGCCCAGCGCACTCATTATATTGAGCGGCAGCATGCCAAGCTCGGCGCCGCGCGTCTTCAATTCCGACGGCTTCACGGTGAAGAGGAAGACGAGCGCGATGGAGACCGCGCCTACGACCATCCCCCACTGCGGCACGCCGGGGAAAATCCCGACGATCGAGTTCGTCACGAGATACATGAGCACGAGGACGCCCGCCCACCCCAGCTCCGCTAGCGCCGTCGTGTCCGGGAAGCGGCAGACCGCGTTCCAGAGGCGCGCCAGCACGAGGTGCGAAGCGCCGATCGTGAAGCACAGCAGCATCATGTTCTTGTAGCTCGGATCTGCCAGCCATTCGACCGTCGGCCAATCCTTGCACGCGGGGATGGCGGCGCCGAACCATGTGTTCGAGAGCAATCCCCACGCGATCGTCGCGCAGGAGAATACGCTCATCAGCACGAGCCAGCTGCGCGCGACGGGGTTCTTCTTCTCCGCGCTCGCGTACTTCTTCCAGCCGAACAGCGTGGCGGCGAGGAAGATCGCGCCATACGCGCCATCGCCCACCAGCATCGCGAAGAATATGGAGAAGTAGCACATGAAGGGCACGGAGACGTCGGCTTCGGTATATGCCGGCGCGATCCCCAGCCCGTCGAAAAGCGCTTTCACCGGACGGAAAAAGCGCGGCGGCTCGATCAGCGTGGGCGGGGTTTCGCCCGGCTCCGGATCGCGCGCCAGCCATCCCCACGAATTCTCTTTCGCGGCGGCTTCGAGCGCGGCGAGCTTCGGCGCGGGAATCCAGCCTGCGATGGAGGCGAGAGGCCCGCGGCGCGCGATCAGCTCCTTGGCCGCGCTGAAGGCGATCTTGTCGGCGATCGCCGGGAAGGCGGAGATGATCGAATCTTCGTCGCTTGCGGCGAGGCGCGAATCTATCGCGAGCACGTCGGCGGCGATGCGGTCGTATTCCTCGCGCATTTCGCCTAGGCTCTTCTCCGGCAGCGGAACGCGGTCGCTTTTATCGACGGCATCGGCGTCGCAGCTGATGAAATACGTGCCGTCCTTCTTGAGACGCAGGAAAACTCCGGAATCGGCGAGCTTGCGCGCGAGCGCGGGATCGAAATCCCCGTACGGCGCGTAGAGGCGCAGGCTCTTTTCGAGCGCGGCGGCGCGCGCCATGAGGTCGTCGCGCTTCGCGGCGGCTTCGAGGATCGACGAAGTTTCGCACGGCAGCTTCTGCAGCGAAGCCGCGTAATCCTTTCCTTCGCGCGCTTTGAGAATGAGGCGCACGGCGCGCTCGGCGTCGGCGGCTTCGCCTTTGGCTTCGGCGACTTCCGCGCCTTTCGCCGCCGCGAGATCGAGATGCACGGCGCCGAAGGCGCGCAGCTTTTCCAGCGTTTCTTCCGCCTCGCTTTCAACGCAGACGAGGTCGAGATGCTTCATCTTGACAATCATCAGGCAACCTCCTGGGCAGTTGCGCCGGTAGCTTGCGCGGTTTCTTCGGGCACGCGGGATTTCGCGATCTTCCCGCGCGTGACGGCGGCCGTCTGCTCGTCGCCGAGCGCGATCTTGATAACGCGGATCGCCTCTTTGCATTCAGGGATTTTGACTTTCTCGAAGAGGTTTACGCGCTGGCTGGTGGTCTGGAGTTCGAGCGTGACAAGGCGGCGTTGCTCGTCGTAAATCTTGCGCTCGCATTGCAGCGTGAGGATTCTGGCGATAGCCGCCGCCGCGTCGTCCACCCACGCCGGAGTCGCCCAGGCGTCGATTTCGCGCGTTTCCGTCTCCACTGCTTCGAAAGTCGGGATCGCGACGCCGGCGATGTTCGCCTGTCCCGTTTTGACGGCTTTCACGCCTACGAGGCTGTCGAGGAGCGAAGGCTCCGTCGCGAGAAGCCCCGTCCATGACGCGAGAGACGCGCGCTCGGCCGCTTCGCGCCGCGCCGTCTCTTCGGCTTTGGCGCCGATGCCGGCGATCTCGCTTTGCAACTGCTGCTTTTTGAGCTGTAGCATCGGGAGAAAGCGCTGAAACCTTTTCAAGGCGTCCGTCTGCGCCTTCAATTCGGTTTTCGTTAGTTTGATCTTAGCCATTGCAAGAGTATATTATACCAAATATTCCGTGCGGCGGTTCCTGGAAACGGGCATGAAAACTTTCGCCCGTTTCCCCGCCGCACGACCGGGCCGCCGCATGGCGGCCGCCGCGTACATGCCGCATCGCGGCGCTACATCGCGAATTTCTCGATCTTCATCGCGCCGCAGCTCTCGATTATGGCGACGTTCTTCGTGAAAGGCGCCGAAGCGGAGTGTGCCGCGAGCGCGGCTTCGTCGCGCCATGTTTCGCATATGAGAAGGACGCCCGGCCGCGTGGCCGAAGAAAATACGTCGTATGCGACGCATCCGTCCTGCTTCAGCGACGCGGCTGTCAATTCCTTCGCGGCGGCGAGCGCCTCTTCCGTCTTTCCTTCTTTCGCCTGGAAGAAGCAATTCAATCTGATCATGGCTCTGCTCCTTGTTATATATATTGAACTTCATGCCCCGCTTTCGCGGGACTTCGCCGGCAGCGCGCGGCCGCCGGCTCATTTTTCCTTGAGAAGGCGTTCCCAGTCCGCCGGCAGCTTGATGGCTATCGTCTTGGTCGCGCCGCCGGGCACGCAAAGAACCTTGTTGCGCGACGGATCGCCGGTGACGATGAACGCGCTCTTGCCGCGCTCCATCGCCGGCACGGTGGGAAGCGTATTGAAGCCAGTCCAGTCGAGCCATGGCGGCGTCGGCGTGCGCGCGGCGTTTTCTGTGCGCGAGATTTTCATGCGGTGGCGTGCGATGGTATAAGTCTCCGGATCGAAAGCGCTGCCAGGGTTTCCCCAGTAGTTCGCGAAGGCGCGCTCGTCCAGCGGAATGCGCGCGGCGGCGACGACCGCGTCTTCAAGCTCGCGCTTGGTCTTGTATCTGCCCGCGAGATTCTTCGCCACTCCCGGCGTGATGAGAAAAACGCGGTACGTGCAAGGCATTCCGCTGCGCACGGCCATCTGCGACTTTTCCGTGGCGTCGTAGGCGATCAAGTCCTTGATGCGCTCGGCATCCACCGTCGCCGGCACGAGATTGTTCCCCCAGTTCACGGCGGATGCCGCCGTCAGCGTCGAGACGCCTTTCTTGTAGCCGAGCTGCTCGTTGTGCGGAAGCCAGCCGACGGCGCGCGTTGCTTCATCGTTTTCCGCCAGGCACCACGGCATAAGGTAGCCGAAAGTCCCCATGCGGTTCTCCTTTATCTTGTAGCCGCCGAGATTCAGCATCGCCAGATTGATGAAGCGCCCGAACGCCGCATTGCGCGCCGCGGAAATCTCCCCTTGCCCGCAGTCCAGTCCGAGCTGGGCGACTATCGGGCCGTTCAGCCAGCAATATGGCGTCCATGCGTGCGTAGAGGCGAGCGGACGCCGGAAATTGCCGTCCATCATCGCTTCCGTGAATGCCAGCGCGAGTGGCATGAATTCCGGCGGGCATCCCGACATGGCGGCGTTGACGGCGACATCGCGCACCGTGGTGATGTGCATCGCCGGCGGTATCGTGCCGATCTGGAAATCCGGCGCGAGGTCGGTGAACTTGAGGAATTTGTTTACTAGTTCCTCCGTCGGGAAGTTGATCGGCAGGCCGTCCGTCCAGCCGGAATCCAAGAAGATTTGTTCGAGCTGCCTGGGCGTGCCGGTGATGATTTGGGCGCTTGGCGCGGCGGCGGGTTCGGCCGGTTGCGCCGCGCCGGCCTTCGTCTGTTCGCCGGTCAGCGCGGCTTTGATTTGCGGCCATAGCGAAGTGCGCGTTTTTTCCAGCAGCGTCTCGCGCGGTTCGGCGGCGAACGAGCCTTTGTATTCGGCGATCGCGAGGACGGCCAGCCCCGCGTCGCGCGCCGCGCTTTTCGCCTGCTCCACGAAACCCGTCGCCGCGATCATCACCGAAGGGATTCCGATTTCTTCTGCGGCGATGCACGAGCCTGCTTCGCGCGGCGTGCAAAGCCCGCAGCCGCCGTTGCCGGCGATCACCGCATCCACGCCGAAGTCGCGCAGCCGCTCCTGGAAGGCGACCTTCTCGCGCCTTGTCACTCCCGGACGGGGAAACGGACCGGCGGCGCCGATTTCATCCAGCAGATAGATTTTCGCCGTCGGGAATTCCGCGAGTATCAGCTTTTTCAATTCCGGGTGCGTGACTTTCGCCATGAACGAGCCGCCGACGATCGCTATCGTCTTGCCCTCTAACGTGGAAAGGCGGGGCGCGCTCCTGATCGGCTTGGACGCCACGCTCGGCGGCACGGGCGAATATACGCTGAGTTCCTTTGCGTCTTTCCCATCGTGCGCGCATGACTCGAACAGGCACTGTTGGGCGCGCGCGCCCGTTGAAAACGTCGAGAGCGCGAGCGCCATTGCCGCGAAGCGCCAGAGTGCCTCTGCTTTCATCATCTTGCCCAGAGAAGAACCTTTTCCGATTTTCATGCCACTATTATAGCATATTTCATTCTGTTCCAACGATTGAATCTCGTCTTTTTTGCATTCTCTTCAAATGCCCGGCAATCGCGAAAACGCACTGAATAATTGGCTTTTCGCCGCTTTTGGCGCGATTAACGGCGTTTCCCGCCGCGGATGCCGCATGCCGCCGGAATGCGCGGGGAAGGGCTTTGCCGGGCGACGGGCGGCAAATGCTTTTTTTCTTGCGCGGATGCCGTCAATAGTGGGAAATATAAAAAATGTTCCTCAGCCCCCTTGCGGCGCGGTGTCAGAAAGTGTATAATGGTGTCGTCAAGTGTTGAAAGAAGTTGCACAGAGTACCGCGAAGTCGGAGAAAGAGAGCATGGGCTTCCTGATCGGGAGGCACACGCATTCCCTCGATCCGAAAAAGCGAGTGACGATACCGAGCGAGTGGCGCGAAATGCTCGGCAACCCTAAATATGTATTTGTCCTTCCCGACCAGAAGCAGAGGTGCCTAAATATAATTCCGCAAGAAGAAATGGAAGCGCGCTTGCAGAGTCTGCGGCAACAGGCGCTTTTCGATCCGCGCTTGACGGTGGCGCTGCGCACGATCGGCGCGAATTCGGAGCAGCTTCCTCTCGATGTCGCCGGGCGCATCCGCATAAGCGACCGCCTGCTGAAATTCGCAGGTTTGACCAGCTCGATCGCGATGGTCGGCGCGGTGCGCAAGATAGAGTTGTGGGCGCCCGAGGCGCTTCCGCCGGAAGACGAAATCGATCAAAACGCGCTGGCCGACGCGATGGCTGTCGCCGGCTTCTGACAACAAAGATATTTGAATCAAGTCTGCAAACACAGTCTGCATGCCATGTTGCGCGAGCGTATAGAGACGGAGAACGGGAGCGGGGCGCCGGCGGCGCCGCGCCACATCCCCGTCTTGCTGGCGGAGACGATGGAGGCGCTGGCCGTCCGCCCCGGCGGCAGATATATCGACGGGACGCTGGGGCGCGCCGGCCATGCGGCGGAAATAGTGCGGCGCGGCGGGCGCGTGCTCGGAATCGACCGCGACGCGCAGGCGCTCGCGGAAGTGGATGCAAAGAAGATAGACGGCTTGGAGATTTGCAAGGGGAATCATGGCAATCTGGCGGAAATAGCACATGCAAGGGGATGGAACAATGTTGATGGAATATTGCTCGATCTGGGCGTGTCGAGCCCTCAACTCGATGAAGCGGACCGCGGGTTCAGCTTCATGCGCGAGGGGCCGCTTGACATGCGCATGGACAGGGAAAGCGGCTTGACCGCCGCCGACCTTGTGAACAGCGCGAGCGCGGAGCGGCTGGAAGAGGCCTTTCGCGAATACGGGGAGGAGCCGGGCGCTCGGCGAATCGCCAAAGCGATTGTGGAGGAACGCGTACCTAGGCCGTTCCGCACCACGACCGAATTGGCGCTCTTCGTCGAGCGGCTGGTTGGACGCCATGGCTCGCGGCATGGCGCCACGCGAGTCTTCCAGGCGCTGCGCATGGCCGTGAACGACGAATTGGGCGAGCTGGAGCGCGCGCTCGGCGGCGGACTCGAGATTCTCGCCCGCGGCGGCCGCTTTGCCGTGATAACATTCGAGTCGATCAGCGACAGGACGGTGAAGAGGTTCTTCGCCCGGCATGCGGGGAAGATGGTCTCGCTTCAGCAGGGCGGCGAAGAATGGCGCGGCGAGGAGCCGCGCGTGCGGCTCGTCGCGAGACACGCCATCGCCGCTGGCGCCGGCGAAATCGCCGGCAATCCGCGCGCGCGCAGCGCCAAGCTGCGCTGCGCGGAAAAAATTTGAGCAAGCGCCGCGCCGGCAGGCGCGGCGCGCCGTGAAGACGGAACAATGGAAGGAAGGGGACTGGCACGTCTAAGAGGCGCCCGCGCGCCGGCTCGAGCGGAAAATCCGGTGCAGAGAAGAAACAGCCGCAAGCCGCCTTGGATTCCGTATCCGGACGAATGAAGATTTTGACAGTACAAACCCGGTTTCTCAAACAACAGGAGGTCGATATGCGTTTGATCAGAAGGAAGAATTGGAAGATATCCCGCAAGACGAGCGTTGTCGCCCAAAACACCGCATATGTTGGCGGCATCATGCTGCTGGTGTTCGTGATGGTGATAATCAACATGCTCGCATCTTCGAAATGCAGCCTGCTGATGAAGTCCATCGGCGACAAGGAGCGTGTCCTCGCCCGCCTCGAAGACGAGCGCACTCGCGAAAGCGCGCGTTGGGAGGAGATGAAGACACAAGAGAATCTCGACGCCGCGCTGCGCCGCCACGGCCTCGCGATGAAAGTGCCCGAGCAGAGCCAGATCGTCCGCATGAACAGCGAAGGACGCCTGAAACCGGCGCAGATTTCCGTCGCCAAGGAAATGCAGAGAGCGCGCGGCGCAATGACCGCGAGCTTCGCGGCGGCGCATCCGCGTCGCGTCAGGTAGCCATGCGCGCGTTCCGGCGTTTCTCCGGAGCGACAAGCGGTAATCGACTATGGCTGGCGGCGGCAACGGGAGATTCTGGTTCGCCGTGGCGGGGCTTTCGCTCTTCGCCGCGTACAGCGCGCAGAAACTCGTGCGCGCGCATTTCGGCGACGATGCCGATGCGCCGCGCTATGAATTCAAGCGCACGATCCCTGCATGCCGCGGCTCGATCTTCGACGCCGGCGGAACGACGCGCGCGCTCGTGCGCTCCATACCTTGCTGGGAATACCGTCTCGATCCCGTCGCGCTCACGAATGCCGTCGTGCGGCCGAAAGGCGAAAGACAGCCGCGCACGAAAGAGGCGATTTGCCGGACGATCGCCGGGCAGCTTTCCCTCGACTACGCGAAGCTGCTGGAGATGGCGGGGAACACCGCCAACCGCTACCAGTTTCTCGCGCAATCCACCGACACCGCCTCCCACGACATCCTAGCGAACCGCCGCTACGTCTCCGGCGTCGCGATCGTCGATAAGCAGATACGCCAGTATTTCAACAACCGCCGGCTCTGCCATGTGATCGGCGCGATCAACAAGGAAGGCGTCGGCTCCTCCGGACTCGAGCTGCGGTACGACCGCGAGCTTTCCGGTATCGACGGCTACGTGCGCGGCTATCGCGATGCGCGCGGCGCCGAGCTTCGCGACAGGCAGATCGAAAGAGTCGAGCCGAAGAACGGCGCGGATATATATTTGACCATCGACGCGAATCTGCAATACTCCGTCGAGACGATTCTCGAAGAAGGCATACGCGAGTACGAGGCCGCCAGCGGCTGGTGCGTCATTCTCGATGTGAAAACGGGCGACGTCCTCGCTATGGCGTCCTATCCGAACTACCATCCATTGATGTTTGGGCGCACCGGCGACGACGCGAAAATCAATCGCGTGACTTCGCTTACGTACGAGCCGGGAAGCGTGATGAAAGTGATAACCGCGTGCGCAGGCATCGAGAGCGGCATCGTCTCGCCGGATTCCCTCTACACGACGAACAGGAATGACGACCGCTACTACCGCCTGCCTGGCGATGGCAGCCACGTTTGGGACGAACGCATGAGCATCCGCGACGCGATTGTCCATTCTTCGAATATCGTCATCGGCAAACTCGGCTGCGACATCGGGCCTGAGCGTTTGTGGGGCTACATGAGGGCGTTCGGCTTCGGCTCGAAGACTGGCGTGGAAATCCCGGGCGAAGAAGCCGGCATACTGCCTTTCTGGAAGAAGTGGGACAAGGTGAAGTGGTCGCGCGCGCCGATCGGCCAAGGCGTTTCCGTCACGGCGATGCAACTCGCAAGCGCCTATCAGGCGATCGCGAATGATGGCGTGCGCATGAAGCCGCATGTCGTATCCAAAATCGTCTATACCGATGGACGCGGCCCGAAGGTGACTCTGCGCGAAGTCGCGTCGCGCCCGATAAGCGCGGCGACCGCGCGGAAGATTCGCAAGATGATGCTCGGCGTGGCTTCGCCAGGCGGGACGGCGCGGCGCGCCGCCATCAAGGGCTATTCGGTCGCGGGGAAGACGGGCACCGCCCAGAAAGTCGTGAACGGCAGATATTCCGACCATCTATATCGCGCGACGTTCTGCGGCATCGTCCCCTCGGGAGTGGAGTTCGCCAACGAGGCGAATATCGAGCCGGAGCCTGCGCGCATCGTCGTGCTCGTCTCGCTTGACTTCGACAAGCGCACCAAATACCACCAGGGCGGAAACAGCGCAGGGCCGATCTTCAAGAATATCGCCTCCGCCGCGCTTCGCTATCTTGAAGTGGAGCCGGACCGCCCCGACGAATTAATGGACGAAGATTGAAGGGCGCGCTGGGCGCATTTGCACGAAAGGGAGTTTCGATATGGAACGATTCGACAGGATACTTTCTCTCTACGACGGGTATGTCGATACATACCGCGATGCCGCCGGCGCCTTGCCGCATTTGATGCAGCTGAAGCGCACCCACACCGCCTTCGTGGTCAAGAACGCGACTTCGATAGCCGACGGCGAAGGTTTCTCCTCCGCGCTCCGCGAGGATGCGATGATTGCGGCGCTTCTCCACGATACCGGGCGCTACGAACAGCTCAAGCTCTACGATACTTTCCGCGACGTCGAGTCGGTGGACCATGCGGTTCTCTCGCACAAGATCGTCAAAGAGAAGGGGTGGACGGACGATGGCGCGATTCTCGATGCCGTCCTCTTCCACAATCGCCGCGAGCTTCCCGAAGGACTGGACGAGCGTACCGCGCTTCTTTCCCATACCGTCCGCGACGCCGACAAGCTCGACATCTTCCGCGTTCTCGAAAAGGAGATTGCGACGTCGGACTGGCGCAAGGATTCGCGGACATTCTGGAATCTGGCGACGAATCTTCCGCCGAATCCCGATGTCGTGAATGCCATTCTCGCGCACCGCCCGGTGGATTACAAGGATATCAAGAGCCTTGCGGATTTCATTCTCATACAAGTCGGCTGGATGGTCAGCGGACTGTATTTCGCGACTTCGCGGCGTCTCTGCGCAGAGCGCGGCCACCTCGCGTTCCGTCGCGATTTCCTCCACAGCCTGACCGATTCGCCGGATGTAGATCGCGTCTGCGACGCCGCGCAAGGAATGTGACGCGGCGCTCCCGCGCGCGGTGCGCTTGGCAAGCGCCACGTTTCACCTCATCGGAAAGGATATTGCCGTGAACCGCTTTTGTGTAATCGGCCATCCCGTGGCGCATTCGCTTTCTCCGGAAATGCACGCGGCCAATTTCGCCGCGCTGGGCTACGCCGGCGAATATTCCAAGTTCGACGTCGCCCCGGAGGACCTCGGCGCATTCGTCCGCCGCTTGCGCGACGATGGCTATCTCGGCATGAACGTGACCGTCCCGCACAAGCGCGCGGTGATGGAGTTCTTGGATCGCGTCGATGACACCGTCTCCGGATACGGGGCGTGCAATACGGTCAAATTCGAACGTGACGGCACGCTTTCCGGCTTCAACACCGATATAACTGGCTTCCATGATTGCCTGTCCGCGCATGGCTGCGGTATCCGCGGCGCGCGCGTCGCGATTCTCGGCTGCGGCGGCGCAGGCGAGGCTCTCGCGAAAGCCTGCCTGCGCAGCGGCGCCGCGGCTGTTTTCGTTGCCGCGCGCACGGCGGAATCGCGCCGCCGTCTTCTCGCGTCGCTTCGGGAGCTTGCCGCCGCATGCGCCGCGGCTCCGGTACTCGGCGAACTCGATACGGCCGACGCGGCCGCCGCGCGCGAATGCGATTTGATCGTTAATGCAACGCCGATCGGTCTGAAGGAAACCGATGCCAGCGTGCTGCCCGCCGCTTCGTTCCGCGAAGGCCAGGTTGTGCTGGACATAATCCCCACGCGGCGCACTCCGCCGACCGCCGCGCTCGCGGCCTCGCGCGGCGCGACGGCGATAGGCGGCCTCGAATTCCTCGTCGGACAAGGCGCGAAATCTTTCGAAATTTGGACGGGGCTTCGCGCAGACCGTGCGGCGATGTTGAAGGCCGTTTGCAAGCCGTGAAACTTTTTGCCGCCCAGAAACCGCGGAAGCGTCAATAAAGCTTCTTGCCGTAAACGAGAATCTTCGAAAGCATGAAGCCCGATTGCTCGTCGCGGCCGTCGCGGGATTTTCTCGGCAATCTGCGGACTCTCACATAGCGGGCGCGCGGGGCCTTGGAAAGCGTGAATTCCACGCGGTATTGATCGCGCAGGCGGGAATCTTCGTAAACCTTAGTCCAGTTCGCGCCGTCTTCGGAGACTTCGATTTCTATCGGCAGCTGCCCCTCGCGGAGCTTTTTGTCCGGCGAGCGGTTCACTACGACGATGCCGCGAAGCGAACACGGCCCGGCGAGAACGACTTTCGCCCAAGGTTCGACGTATTGATCGACGCAGAACGTGAAGTTCTGCACGGGCGAAGAGTCTATCGCCTTCGGATGCAAGGCGGGATTGTCGCCGGGCGCGGATTTCGAAAGGCAGATCATCCCTTCCGCGGAGACCAGCTCGCCGTTGAAATCCTTCTCCTTGAAGCGCGGCCCGGCGACAGGCTCGCCGATCTTTTCCTGCATCTCCGCGAACTGGCGGAATGCGGCTATGTTTCCGCCGTCTTCGGCGGAAAGTATGAACGCGCCGAGATCGGGCTTGCCGCGCTTCGCCGCCGCCACGGCCTTCGCGCCGACGCTGCCGGTCTTGCGGAGCGAATCGGCGAATTTCGCCGCCATCTTCGGAATCGAATTGAGAAATCTGGAGGCGCGCTTTTCGTCGGCGAAGATGAATTGCGCGCACCATCCGAGAGTCTGCGCGAAGTACGTCTTCGTGCCGTATTGCGCGGCGACGATGCTTTGCACGGCTCTTTCCATTTCTTCGGGATTGCTCTCGAGCGGGCGCGCCCAGCGCTTCAGAACGATGCTTATGTCGCCGTTGTCCTGCAGCATTTCGTCGCGCTGGCGCAGCAGCGGCGCGAACTCCGCGAGCGCGTCGGCCAGATCTTTTGCGGAACCTTCGCCGGCAAGGCGCTCGAAGTACGGCGTCAAGAGATCCCATAGCGGGTGCCGCAGGCCGTCGAGGGCTTTGATGCACGCGCGCGCGAATATTCTGTGTTCTTCGAGAGGGCGGTGCGCGCGAACGATCCAGTCCCCGTAGGCGCGCCAGGCCGTGTAGTGGCCATGCCACGAGTTGCAAGCAAGGCGATGGAGGCGCATTGCGCGCATCTCCTCTCCGCGGCTTTCCGCAAGATGGGCGAGTTCCAGCGCGCGATCCGCGTTCAGTCTCTTTTCCCTGTCCCCTTCGAAAGTCGCTTCTGCGGCGGCGGTGTACGTCCAGTGCCCGGAGCCGGGCCAGAAGCCGGAGAATCCCGTGGGCGGCGAGATGAAGTTGTCGATTTCCCACGTGCCGTCTGCGAGGCGGCGCGTGAAGGCGCAGTGGCGCGGCTGCCCTACGGGGATGGATGGAAGGCCGTGGGCGTTCGAGCAGCACGAGGCGAATGTGGAGAGTTCTCCGCAGACGCCGCCGACGAGATAGGAGTAGCGGCGCTTCGGCCATTCCCCTGCCGCGATCCACGGCTCGTAGTATGCCGGGGTGTGGATGTGCTCGCCGAGGCAGTTCCGCATTCGATACGGCACGAAGCCGAGCGCGCCGCCCATGCGCCCTCGCGAGACGTTGCAGAAGGTATCGAGAAAGCGCTGCTGGTTCGGCGGATCTTCTTCGGCCGGGCAGTGTATCTGGCGTATCGCGTAGCGCCACAGCCACGTGCCTTGCGTGTACGCCGCTTTGTGCAGGCGGTTGGAAAGGGCGGTCGCGCGGTATGCGTCCAGCCAGTCGGCGAGCCATTCTTCGGAGGCGTCTGGCTTTTCCAGCGCCGTTGCGGTGGCGAAGCGCCGTCCTGCGCCGTCCTCGCCATCCAGCCACTGGCCGCCGTCCTGGAAATACAGGGATTCGAGCGCGAGTATGGCGTTCCCCCAATCCCTGCAATCGCCGCTCCACGCGAAATCTTCCATCCATTCGCGGTCGCGGAAGAAGGCGGCGAGGAAAGCGCGAGAGCCCGGGCGCGCCTTCAGCTGTTCCCATGCGTGGGCGCCGATTCTCCGCAGCACGGCGTAGAGGGCGATGTTGCGCTTCTCTTCGTCGCTGTAGCCATTGACCGGCTTGAGCGCGGCGATGCGCGAAGAGATTTCGGCGAGCTTGAAAGGAGTTTGGATTTTCTTTGCGTTTGCCGGGCGTTCGCGGACATCGGCGCGGTAGCGCGGCGCGCTCGCGATTTTCTCGCCGCCGAGGCGCAGATAGCCGAGCGCGCACTGTCCCCAGACAGTGTCGCGCCCGAGCGCGAGCACGCGGCGCAATATCTCCGTGCAGGCGTCGCCGGCGGATGCCGAGCCGCCTTCGCGGCGGAATGCGAATTCCGCCATTTCGATCGCCTGGCGCTGTACGACGGCGAGGTTGTTCGTGGGGATCGCGCGAAGCTTGGCGATATGCTTCTCTCCGTTTTCCAGGCTCCCGGACTTCGCGAATTGCGTGGCCGCTTCGATTTCATCGAACCCGCATCCCATCGAGAGGCGGCGATACCATCCGAATTTGTCGCCGGCGTCGATTTCCGCGAGGTGCTCCCACTGCTCCTTCCATGCGAAGTCGCCCTCGTAAAGGAACTTCGAGGCGAATTCGCCGGTCTGCGCTTCGAGCGCCAGGAAGCCTTTGCCGAGCGCATCGGCGGCGGCTGCGTTCTTCCCTCTCCCGTGGTCGAAGAGCGTCTGGACTTCGCGCCGCACTTCGGCCGCCGCGAGAATGTCGCGCGCGAGAGAGTCGGCGGTAATGTCGTACGGGATGTTTTCGAGCTGCGCGTAGAGCCTGCGCGGCTCGTCCGTCAGGCAAGTAATCGCGGGGTAGCGCCACGTCGGCACGCGGACCTTTTCAAGCTTGGCGTTCGCCGCCTTGACTTTGGCGTCCGGCTCCTCCATGTCGTCGTAGATCGCGAAATCGTAGCGACCAGCGAGCGGCCTGCGAAACTCCGCCGATTCGAAAACCTTGCGCACGAAGTCGCCGCTGGCGCACCAATCGCTTCCGCACTGCAAGACGAGCAAGGCTTTGCCGGACGCCGCGTTTGGCGCGGCGCCTAGAAGGATCGCCGCGGCGAGCGCAAGCGCGCGCTTTGCATTTTTCCCTGTCTTTGGCTGCATACTCGCGCCTGCCTTGCAAGTCCGGGGAAAGCCCGCCGCGGCGCGGGTGCCTTCACAGCCGCGGGCGAAAGCCGCGAATGCGCTGGCGCATCGCGGCGGCCGCCCGCGGCCGTTCGTCATTTCATCGCTCTGTCTTTGAGCTGGCGGCGGCGAAACGCGCGCACGGAGAGATATTCGAAGAACCGCTTTATGCGTTCGCGCCATGTCTGGAAGAGCGCGTAGAGACCGGGCACGAGCAGCACGCCGAACATGACCGACGCGGCCATTCCGAAGAATTCCGTTATGCCGATCGCATTGCGGCTGGCGACGCCCGCGCCGGGATAGCACCATTTCGGGAAGAATAGATTCATGCACATCGGCAACGTCCCGAGAAGGGTGGTGAGCGCCGTCATCAGAATCGCGCGCAAGCGTTCGCTGGCGGCCGCGCCGGCCGCATCGACGATCGAGAAGCCCTCGATCTCGCGTTTGTCCTTCGCGAATTCGACGAGGAGGATCGCGTTCTTCGACGCGAGGCCGACGAGAAGCACAAGCCCCAGCTGCGCATATACCGAGAGCGGGAGATTGAATATCTTCAGGCCGACGAGCGCGCCGAACGTCGCCACGAATATCGAGAGCATCACGGGCAGCGGAATCGTCCACGATTCATACTGCGCCACGAGGAAGAGGTAGCCGAAGAGAATCGCCATCGCGATCAGCGGCACGGCCGAGCCTGCGTTGCGCTGCTCCTGGTACGTGATGCCGGACCATTCGAAGCCGTAGCCTTCCGGCAATTCGCGGTGCAAGAGATTCTTCACGTCTTCCATCACCTGGCCGGACGCGACGCCGGCTTTCGGGCGCACGCGCAGGCCCGCCGCGGGGTACATCTGGTAGCGGGACATGACGCGCGGGCCAAGCTCGCGCGAGATCGTCCCCAGCGATCCCACGGGAACCATCGCGCCAGTGGTGCTGCGCACGTAGAGATTGGCTACGGCCTCCGGCGTCGAGCGTCCCGTCCAGTCGGACTGCACGGTCACGCGGTTGACCTGCGTGCCGAGGTTTACGTCGTTCACATAGCGCGAGCCCAGATAGTTCTGGAGCGTCGCGTACGCCGTCGCGACGGGGACGTGGAACATCTCCGCCTTCGTGCGGTCGATATCCAGCCGGAGGTGCGGCGTCTTCGCGGTGAAGCCGGAGTATGCCACCATGACGGACGGAAGAGCGTTGATCTTCATCAGCATTTCGTTCTTCACGGCGTCCAGCTTCATCGGATCGGAATCTTCCTTCGCCTGTATGCGGACATCGACGGCGTCGTCGGCGCCGAGGCCGGGAATCGCCGGCGGCGCGAAGACTTGCACGGTCGCTTCGGGAATCTGCGAGAGGAGCTTTTGCGCCGTCGGGATCATGTTCTTCACCCACTGTTCGCTGTTGCGGCGCTCGCTCCAGTCTTTCAATTCGGCGATGAGCATGGCTTCATTTTCGCCGCGCCCGCCTACCATCGAGAAGCCGTTGATGCTCATTACGCTCGTGACTTCGTTGGTGAGGCCTAGAAGGAGATTCACCGCGCGCAGCGAGACTTCCTGGGTGCGCGCTTTCGTGGAACCTTCGGGAAGCTCCAGCGCGACGAACAGCACTTTCTGGTCTTCGTCTGGCAGGAACGAAGTCTTCGTGACCTTGAACATCTGGAAGGTCAAGAGGATCGTCAGCACCAGAAGCATTCCGGAAAGTATGAGCCGGCGCGCCAGCGCTTTGGAGACGAAGACGAAAAATCCTTTGAAGCCTTCGATCGCGCTGTTGAACCACGCGAGCGGGCCGTGCTTGTACGGCCGCGCTTCGCGCAGCAGCAGCGAGCACAGCGCGGGCGCCAGCGTCAGCGCGCACAGCGTCGAGAAGCACACCGCCGCCGAAAGCGTCACGGAGAATTGCTGGTAGATTCTGCCCGTGATGCCGCTCATGAAGCCTACGGGGACGAAGATGCCCAGCAGCACGAGCGTCGTGGCGATGACCGCGCCCGTCACGTCCTTCATCGCCTGTATCGTCGCTTCCTTCGCGTTGTATCCGCGCGTCTCTATTATGAACTGCACGCGCTCGACCACGACGATGCAGTCATCTACCACCACGCCGATCGCCAGCACCAGCCCGAACAGGGTCAATATGTTTATCGAGTATCCCAGCACGGCCATCAGGATGAACGTGGAGCATATCGAAACGGGTATCGTCAGGCACGGTATGAGCGTCGCGCGCCAGTCCTGCAGGAAGAGGTAGCAGACAAGCACGACGAGCGCGAAGGTGATGAGAAGCGTTTCGACGATTTCCTGGATGCACATGCGCACGTACGCTGTCGCGTCGTACGGCACGGTGTATTCCATGTCCGGAGGGAATTCGGCTTGCAGGCGGTCCATCTCGGCGAGCAGCGCGTCCATCGATTTGATGGCGTTCGCGCCCGGCTTCTGCTGCACGGCGATGTTGATGGAGTTGCCGCCGTTGAGCTGCCCGGAGAACGAATAGTTCTGTTCGCCGATTTCGACGCGCGCGATGTCTTTCAGCTTGACGAGGCCGCCTTCGTCATCGCGGCGGACGACGATCTCGTTGAATTCCGCCGGCGTCATCAAGCGCCCCTTCGCGAGCAGCGAGTATGTGAACGCGCCATGCTCTTTCGTCGGAGACGCGCCCACGGCGCCGAGAGACGCCTGGACGTTCTGCTTGGAAATCGCCGCGATCACTTCCTCCGAGTTCATGCCCTGCGCCGCCAGGCGCTGCGGATCGAGCCATACGCGGACGGCCAGCTTCGGGCCGTAGATCGTCGTCTCGCCGACGCCCGGCACGCGCAGCAGCACGGGCTGGATGTTTTGGTAGGCGTAGTCGGAAAGCTCCAGGCGCGAGTGCGTCCCCTTGGGGGAGCGGATGGAGAGGAAGCCGAGGAAGTCCGTCGATTGCGCTCTGACGCGGCCGCCGAGTTCCTTTGCCTCCGCCGGGAGTTTCGCCTCCGCCTGCGTGAGGCGGTTTTGGACCTTGACGAGATCCATGTCGCGGTCTGAACCGACTTCGAAGGAGACGGTCAGCGAATACGAGCCGTCGTCTCCGCAGTCGGAGGACATGTAGATCATGTCGTCCACGCCGTTGATTTCATCTTCGATTGGCGTGGCCATCGTGTTCATGACTTCGCGGGCGTTCGCGCCGGGGTAGTTGTAGGTGACGCGGATTTCCGGCGGCGTCAGCTGCGGATACTGCGCGATCGGCAGCGAGAATATCGACATCGTGCCGGCGATCGTGAGCACGATCGCGATGACCATCGCGAAGCGCGGCCGCTCCACGAATGTCCGCGAGAAGGTTTTGATCTCATCGACCGCCTGTCTTATGGAAAGCTTCATGAGAAATCTACCGGTGCTTTTTTAAAGTGTGCGTGTTGCGCGGCTCAGTCTTCGACATGCTTGTAGGCAGGGTCGATATCTTCGTTCGGCGTCGGCGCGGTCTCGATGACTTTTGTGCCGGGCTGGAGCTTCGCGACGCCGGAAATCACGACTTTCTCGCCTTCGGCGAGGCCGTCGAGCACTGGCACCCATCCCTCGAAAGGATCGCGGGTCTTGACGGCGCGCTGCTCCACCGTGCCGTCCGCCTTCACCACCCACACGCCCGTTCTGCCTCCGGAAAGATCGAACAGCGCGGATTGCGGAATGCTCGGATACTTGGGAGGATTCTGGTAATCGACGAGAAGCGTGACGTAGCTGTTGGGGATGAGAAGACGGTCGGGATTCGGGAACTTGAGGCGCATTTGTATCGTCGCCGTCTCTTTGCTCATGGCGTTGTCGTCGAAATCCCATTCGCCGGAGTGGTTGTATTCGCTGCCGTCGGCGAGGATGAGGCGGAGGCGGAATTTCTCGTCCGTGCCGGCCTTCTGCGCTTCGCGCCACGCGATGTACGCGCGGTCGGTCATCGGGAAGGAGATTCGCATGGGGTCGATCTGCACGATGCGCGCGAGCGCGCCTTTCGAAGGCGCGACATAGTCGCCCACGTACGCGGCGGATTTGCCGATCTGCCCGGAGATGGGCGCGATCACTTTCGCCTTTTTCATGTCGTACTCCGCGACGACGAGATTCGCCTTCGCCTGCAGCACGGCGGCTTGCGCCGATTCGCTGGCGGCTTCCGCGTTGTCGCGTTCGAGCTGCGTGATGCCGCGCTCGTCCGCATTCTGCATGCGCTCGAAATAGCGCTTTGCGCGGCGCGCTTCCGCTTCCGCGGCTTCGAGGTCGGCCTTGCGCTGGTTCACGACCGCCTGGTAGCGCTCGTCGTCAAGCACGTAGAGCAGCTCGCCCTCTTTGACGGTCGCGCCTTCCTTGAACTTCTTTTCGAGTATGTAGCCATCGACTTGCGGGAGGAGATCGACTTCCTGGACAGGCTCGGCGTGCGCGACGAAGCGTTCCGGGCGGTTGTACGTCTTGAGCTGCGCGTTTGTCACGGCGACCGTTTGCGGCATGCCCAGCATCGCCGCCAGCGGGTTTGCGTCCTGGCCGGTTTTCTCTTTCGGCCAGTTGTCCTTGACGATCCAGCCGATGGCGATGCAAACTGCGCATGTGAGTATTTGTGCTATGGCGGCGACGGCCACCTTTGCCGCGCCGTTCGATTCTTTAGTTTCTGCCATTTTGCCTGTCCTCTGTTTTTTGCGTATGGAAATCCTGTCGCTATTGGCGTTCTCACGAGCCTGGATGCACCGGGCGCGAGCCTTTCGCGCAAAGCGGGCATTCCTCCGCCGTCCACGTCTGCGGCGTCATCTGCATGAGCGAGAACATCGGTATGTCGCCGAACGTCACCTTGCCTGCGCTGCGATCCACGAGAAGCGCGACGGCCGCGACTTCCGCGCCGGCCGCTTTCACGAGGTCGATCGTCTCCTGCACGCGCCCGCCTTTCGTGACGACGTCTTCGGCGACGACCAGCCTTTCGCCCGGCGCGATGGAGAAGCGGCGCATCGCCAGCACGGTATTCGGCTTGCCGGTCGCGTCCACGCCCTTGCCTTGCACTTTCTCGGCGAAGATGCACTTCGTGTCGAGCGCGCGTGCAACCTCGTGGCCCACGAGTATGCCGCCGACGGCCGGCGAAATCACGCCGTCGATCTTGCCAAGGCGTCCGGAGGCTGACATCTTGGCCACCAGCTCGTCGC
>DEWI01000048.1 GCA_002363575.1 Verrucomicrobia bacterium UBA3214
TGCCGATCACGCTGGACGATCTTTCAAGCGGCTTCAATGTCGGCACCGTCGTCAGCCTCGATTCGGACAAGCTTGGCCTTGTCGGATTCACACAGTCGCAGGTCAATAAGTACGTCGATGAAATCTTCGCCGAACACGGCTTGGATGTCTCGATAAAGTCCGCCGTGCTGACGGATCTCAAAAACTTTTACGACGGCTACCGCTTCCTGCCTTTTGCCGAGCCGCTTTACAATTCGACGATATGCAACTGGTATCTGCGGTGCCTCGTCGTGGAGCGCAGGCAGCCCTCGTTTGTCATTGACGCGAATGTTCGCACGGATATTAGATGGTTCCGGCGGCTCGCGCAAACGAATTCGAAAGCGCTCGAGAAAGTCCGCGCATATGTCGAGCGCGGCGAAGGCGAGATCGTGAACAGGCGGGAGCTCTCCTCGAAATTCGGGCGCGCCAAGTTCTTCAGCGAGGAGTTCTTTCCCTACGCGCTCTACTATCTCGGGCTTATGACGTTCGAGGACGAGATGACGTTCAACATCCCGAACTTGACGGTCAAAAACATGTTCGTAGATTACTACGACGAGCTGTCCGAGTTTACAAACGTCGATGAGGCGCGCAGGGCGTTCGGACTTGCAGCGAAGGCGCTGGCGTTAAACGGCGGCACATGGAAGAATCTCTTCGACGCGTTCTGGCTGCACTACGTCAAGGCACGCATCCCGGCGCAGGCGTTCGACAAGATGAACGAGAACTTCTTCCGCACTACGTTCACCTCGCGCTGCCTCGACTATTTGGTTGACTACTACTCCTTCGAGACGGAATACAATTCTTCCGAAGGGCGCTGCGACTTCTTGGCGATTCCGAAGCCGGGTATCGCGAAGCCCGCGCAACTCGTCGAGTTCAAGTATTTCATGAACGCGGCGGCGGAGAAAGGTCGCGTACTCGGGCGGACGGAACCCGACGCTGAAACGGTCGCGCAAGCGCTCGCCTACCGCCAGGCGCTCGCGCGCCGTCCCGACTGGAAAAGCGAAATCGCCGTTGCGGTCGTCGAAGTCTGCGGAAACGCCGGCTACAACTGGTTCGACATCCCGTAGGCTCGTGTTCCCGGCAACCGCCAGGCTCCATGATATCCTCAGCGGCTCCAGATATGCGCCAAAGGCGCGCAGGATGCAATACAAGCCGCTTTTCCGCGCCTTCGAACCCCGCGCGGCTCCACACAAGACGCCGCCGCCTCCAATAGCTGCACGAACGATAGGTTTATGCGCCCCTCGCAAGAAGAAACTCCCGGCGTCTTCACGCCGTGGAATATGGTATAATATCTCCTTGCGAGTTTATGCAGCTGAATTGGAAAGGCAACAAGGAAAGGAGGTAAAGCGCCATGATAGACAAGCAGTGGCTTGAGAAGTACGCCAACAAGGTAAGAGAAGCGGACAAAATCGACCCGGCGCTCTACAGGAAATACGGCGTCAAACGCGGCTTGCGCTACGACGACGGCACTGGCGTGCTCGTCGGCTTGACGACGATCGGCAATGTGCACGGGTATTTGACGAGCGAAGGCGAACGGGTCGCCATTCCGGGCGAGCTCTTCTACCGCGGCATAAATGTCAAGGATATCGTGGCGGCGGACAAGCGCGAACATCGCTTCGGCTACGAGGAAGTCGCATATCTGCTGCTCTTCGGAGAACTGCCGACCGCCCGCGAACTCGTGGATTTCAAGACGAAACTCGGCTCGTACCGCCGTCTTTCCGACGGCTTCAAGGAGAATGCCATCCTGCGCCATCCGCCGCTCGATATAATGAACGGCATCGCGCGCTCGCTTCTCTTCGCCTACGCCTACGACGAAGCGGATTCGCCGGAGGACATGTCGATCGAGAACTGCCTCAGGATGTCCATCAATCTAATGGGCGCGATGCCGACCATCGCCGCATACGCCTACCAGGCCAAGGCGCACTACCACATGGACGCGCCGCTATTGATCCGCAATCCGGATCCGAAGAAATCGACCGCAGAGAACTTTCTTTCGCTGATACGCGTCGACGGGAAATGCACGCGCCTCGAAGCCGAGACTCTCGACCTGGCGCTCATCCTCCACGCCGAACACGGCGGCGGCAACAACTCCTCGTTCGTCACACACGTCGTCACCAGCGCGCACACGGATCTGTTCTCGTCACTCGCCGCATCCGTCCTATCACTCAAGGGCTACAGGCACGGCGGCGCGAACCTCCGCGTCATGCGCCAGATGGACGAGCTGAAGGCGGCCGTCTCCAACTGGCGCGACGAACGCGCCGTGACCGCATATCTGGAGAAAGTCGCCGACCGCAAGGCAGGTGATCGTTCCGGGCTGATCTACGGGCTGGGCCACGCCGTATATACGATCAGCGATCCGCGCGCGCAAATGCTGAAGGCGAAAGCGCGCCAGCTTGCCAAAGAGAAAGACAGGCTGGACGAAATGCGTCTTTTCGAGATGATTGAAGAGCTTGGGCCGGCGATAATCAAGGCGCGGCATCCTCGCGCCGAGGATGTTTGCGCGAACGTCGATCTCTACTCCGGGTTCGTCTATGAAATGCTCGGCATCCCTCGCGACCTCTATACGCCGATCTTCGCGATCGCGCGCTGCGTTTCGTGGTGCGCGCACCGCATGGAGGAACTGATCAACGCAGGCCCGATTATCCGCCCGGCGTACAAGCCGCTCTTCCGCCCGCGCCCATACGTCCCGCTGAACAAGAGAAAGTGAGCGCCACCGGCCATAGTGCAAGGCAATAGTGCAGGAATCCGACATGGGCGGCATTACAGATTCCACGCTGGACGAAATAAAATCGCGCATCGATCTCGGCGATTTGATCGCGTCCTACGGCATTGCGCTGCGCCATTCCGGCTCGCGACTGGTCGCGTGCTGCCCGTTCCACAACGAAAAGACGCCTAGCTTCAGCATCGACACCGCGAAAGGCCTCTACCACTGCTTCGGCTGCGGAGAATCCGGCGACGCGATCAAGTTCGTCATGAAGCAGGAGGGGATGGCGTTCGGCGAAGCCGTGCGCAAGCTCGCCTCTCTCTGCGGTGTGAAGATCGACGAGGCGAAGGAAGAAGACGGCGCGGCGGCGCGGCGCCGCCGCCTCTACGCGCTCATGGCGGAGGTCTCGCAGTTCTACCATGCGTGCCTGGCGGAAATGCGCGAAGCGGCCCTAGCGCGCGAGTATCTCGAAAAGCGCGCGCTCGACAAGGCTGCGCAGGACGCCTTCGCGATCGGCTACGCTCCCGAAGGCGCGGAGAGGATGCTCGCGTGGGCGCAGCGCCACGGCTACACGCCGCAGGAAATGGAAGCCGCCGGCATTCTCAAGCTCGCGAGCGACGAAAGCGCGCTGCGCGGCGGCGGCGCCTACCATCGCTTCGGCGGCCGCTTGATGTTCACCATCCGCGACAGATCCGGGAGGGTGGTGGCGTTTTCCGGCCGGCAGCTCGTGGAGAACAAGAAGACCGGCAAATACGTCAATTCGCCGGATACGGAAATCTTCAAGAAATCCAACGTCCTATTCGCGCTAGACCGCGCGGCCGGGAACATCGCGAAATCTCCGCACCGCGAGGCGATAATCTGCGAGGGCCAGATCGACTGCATCCGCCTGCACATCTCCGGCTTCCCTGTCGCCGTCGCCGGCCAGGGCACGGCGTTCACGGAAGAACACGTGCGCATGCTCGCCAGAGTGGCCGACTCCGCACTGCTCGTTTACGACGACGACGCGGCGGGCCGCAAAGCCGCCATACGCTCGGCCGGCCTGCTTCTCGCGGCCGGAATATCCGTGCGCGTCGTGAGGCTTCCCGATGGCGACGACCCCGATTCCTTCCTGCGCACCAAGGGTGCGGAGGCGTTCGCGAAACTCTGCGACGCCGCAGAATCCATCGTCGCTTTCCAGCTCGCGGTCGAGCGCGGCAAAGAACGCAACCCTGGAAGCGTGGATGCCGTGGCGCGCATCACGAAAGCGCTGCTCGCGACGATCTCCCTCTGCCCGAACGCCGTGCTGAAAGCCGGCATGATCGGCGAAGCCGCATCCAGGCTCGCCATACCCGCCGCGGCGCTCAACGAAGAACTCGGCAAAATACGCCCTTCCATACGCCGTCAAACGCCCGCGGCGCAGCCGCCCGCCGGGCAAGAGCACGCGGAGGCGGACGCACCGGATGCAGGCGGCGGAACGACAGCGCCGGACGAGTTTGCGCCGGCGAAAGGCGAGAATGCCGAAACCGCGGCGCAGCCGCCGGGCGCCGAGCGCGACCTTATGGCGTTTCTCATGGCCAACGAAGGCGATGCCGCGCTCGCAGGGACGATTGGAGAGTTCGTCTCGCCGGAAATCCTCTCGCACCCTTTCACAGCGAAATTCACGGACGAATGGCGCGAAAGCGCCGCGCGCTCCGAAGACATCCCCGGAGAATTCGCTTCTTCCCTCGCAAACGACGAACGCGCATGGTTCGACGCCGCGCTCGTCGATGCGCAAAAGCCAATGGCCTGCTCTCTGGACAAGACGCAAATCGCGCACGATCTCGTCTGCGCGCTATGGCAGCGCCACGTCGAGCGTCTGCTCGGCGCGATGGATGCCGTGCCGAAGACCCGCGAAGCGCTTCTCAGAAGCTGCGCGCTCGCGCAGGCGCTGCCGGCGCTGCGCGCAAAGAAGTGGGACGCGCTTCCAGGCATAATTTCAAAACTGAAACAGAAAGGAACAAACTGAGATGGACATAAAAGAAGCCACGCAACGCATCGCCAGCCGCAAGGAACTCGTCGCGAAAATCCGCGATGAAGTCGGCAGGGTTATCGTGGGGCAGGAAAAACTCGTGGATCGCCTGATCCTCGCTCTCGTCACGGATGGACACATCCTCCTCGAAGGCGTGCCGGGACTCGCCAAGACGCTCAGCTGCAACACCCTCGCAACCGTCCTCGGACTCGATTTCAAGCGCATCTCCTTCACTCCGGATCTGCTGCCTGCGGATGTCGTCGGCACGCTCGTCTATTCCCCGAAGACAGGCGAATTCTCGCCGAAGAAAGGCCCCGTGTTCACCAACCTCCTGCTCGCCGACGAAATCAACCGCGCGCCCGCGAAAGTCCAGTCCGCGCTTCTCGAATCCATGCAGGAGCGCCAAGTGACGATCGGAGACGAGACATACCGCCTCCCGGAGCCGTTCCTCGTGCTGGCGACGCAAAACCCGCTCGAGCAGGAAGGCACGTATCCTCTGCCGGAAGCGCAGGTCGATCGTTTCATGTTCAAGTGCCTCGTCGAGACTCCCTCCAAGGCGGACGAGCGCCGCATCATGCAGCGCTTCGCAGAGGATTCCGAGCGCCCGGCCGCGCGCACCGTCTGCACGCGCGAAGACGTCATTGCGCTGCGCGCCGCCCTCAAGGAAGTGTACTGCGATGAAAAAGTCGGCGACTACATCCTCGACATCGTCTTCAAGACACGCGAAAAGAACGAGTACATCCAGAACGGCGCATCCCCGCGTGCAACGCTGGCGCTCAATCTCGCCGCGCGCGGCAACGCGCTCATGCGCGGCCGCGCCTACGCCACTCCGCAGGATGTCAAGGAAGTCGTCCACGACGTCCTGCGCCACCGCATCATCCTCACCTACGAGGCCGAAGCGGAAAACATCTCTTCCGACGCCATAATCGACAAGATCCTCGACACCGTCCCCGTGCCGTAAAAACGCGACACGAGCACTTCTGGCCATGGACAGCGCCACATTCAGCAATCTGCTTGCCGAAGAGGTCAAGGGATACAAAACTCTTCTGGAGACGGAGGGGGGCGATTGGATTGTCAAAGGCTTCATTGACGTTCACCAGAATATATACTCGATGACCAACGACACCAAAGTGGTGTCTAAAATCCTCGAACTGATTCTTGTGCCGCGCCTTGAAGCCTTTGCCAAACGCAACGGACTTGCGATGGAATTCCCCTCGGCGCAGAATTTCTATCCCGACCTGACGTTCAAGGACGGGAAAGGAAACCTCTTCGCCGTTGATTTCAAGTCCAGCTACTACAACAACAATCGGCAAGTCAACGGATTGACCCTGGGATCGTATTGGGGGTATTTCAGAAATAGAAACGTCAAGAAGAACATGGATCATCCATATGGCGACTATAAATGCCATCTAATTCTCGGCATTCTTTATCGCCAATCACCGGCGACCAACGGCGAGGGGTCAATCTACAAGATAGATGAATTGAAAATGATCAAGTCTGTGATCGACAGCTTCGTGTTCTTCGTCCAACCGAAATGGAAAGTGGCAAGCGACAGGCCAGGCAGCGGGAATACGCGAAACATAGGCGCCGCAACCGACATTGACGACCTTGTCAACGGCAGAGGGACGTTTGCATCGCTTGGCGAAGATGTTTTCGACGCTTATTGGGCTGGATATTTCAACAAAAAAGACGCGCGGACAGAAGGAATTGGCAAGCCGCATTACCACAACATCGAGACATACAGGAAATATCTGTCGCGGCAAAGCAACCTGCTTAGGAAAATCTCGAACCGGCAATGATCATACCGCCGATAAAATCGCAGGGCATAAAGACCAAGCTGGTGCCTTGGATAAACGAACTGGTAGCGTCTTCCGGCATTCCGGAAGACGCCGGGTGGGTTGAACCGTTCTTTGGCACCGGCGTAGTCGGCTTCAACTCTCCGCTGACCGGCCTGCATGTCGCCGGCGACACCAACCCGCACATTGTAAACTTTTACAAAGGGATACAATCCGGGGCAGTAAGCGGGCAGACGATGCGAGCCTATCTCCAGCGCGAAAGCCGCCGTCTAGAAGATTCGCCGGACGACGGATATTCATATTTTCTCGAAGTCAGGAGGCGATTCAACGCTTTGCACGATGTGCACGACTTCATCTTCCTTTCCCGCGCCGGGTTCAACGGCCTAATGCGCTTCAACAAACACGGCGAATGGAACGTGCCCTTCTGCAAGAAGCAGAAAAGATTCACCGCCGCGTACATAACGAAAATCTGCAATCAAGTGATCGACGTGGCGAGGACGATCGCCAAGAGCGACTGGGTGTTCAGCAATTCTTCGTTCCTGGAAACGGTATCCGCCGCCGGAGAAACGGATTTGATCTATTGCGACCCTCCGTATTTCGGGAGATATGCCGACTACTACAATGGATGGACCGAACACGACGAAAGCGAACTATACAATGCGCTGTCCAGGACAAAAGCGAAATTCATCCTGTCCACCTGGCATCACAATGCTTACCGACACAATGAAATGATAAAGCGGTATTGGAGCAAATTCAACGTTTCCACGCGAGAACACTTCTACCATACGGGCGGGAAAATAGAAAACAGGCACCCCATGGTCGAGGCGCTCGTGTATAATTTCGACATGGTGCGAAAGCCGTGCTCTAAAACCGTACGGCAAATGGAGCTGTTTGCCGAAACTGCATGATTCGAAAGGATTCGGACATGGCGACTGATGTAAAAGAATTGATGGCGAAGGTGGGAAGGATACGGATTCTCACCAACAAGCTTATCGACGACCAGCTGAGCGGCGACTACCACTCGACGTTCAAGGGCCAAGGCGTGGAGTTCGACGAAGTGCGCCCGTATATCGCCGGCGACGACGTAAGGACGATCGATTGGAACGTGACGGCGAGGACGGGCGTGCCGTACATAAAGCGCTATTCGGAAGAGCGCGAGCTGACCGTCCTTTTCATGGTCGATGTCTCCGGCTCGCAAGGCTACGGGACGGCGGGGAGAAGCAAGATGCAGCTGGCGGCGGAATTGACCGCCCTTCTCGCGCTCACGGCGATCCGCAACCAAGACAAAATCGGGCTGATACTCTTTTCCGACAAGATCGTCAAATACATCCCGCCGCGCAAAGGGCGCGACAGCGTGCTGCGGCTGGCGCGCGAAGTCCTCGCGGCGGAAGACGACGCCAAGGGCGGCACGGATGTCGCGCAGGCACTGAAATTCCTGAATGGCGTGCAGAAGCGCCGCGCCGTCGTGTTTCTCGTAAGCGACTTCATGATCGGCGCGGACGCCGTGGAAGCCGCGCGCAGCCTGTTGCGCGCGACCGCGCGCCACCACGACATGATATGCGTAAGCGTGAGCGATCCTGCGGAGCGCGAATTGCCGGATGTCGGTCTCGTAGAGCTGGAAGACCCGGAGACGGGTTTCCTGCGGCTCGTAGATACTTCCTCCGCCAAAGTCCGCGAAGCGTTTGCCGCAACCGCCAAGGAGGAACGCGAGGAGCTTTTGCGGTTCTTCAGGCGAAATGCTATGGAATGCATTGAAATCGGCACGGAACGCCCGTATATCGACGCCGTCCGCGAGCTTTTCAGCCGCCGTGCGGCAAAGCGCGGGTGACGCGCCGCGCCGGCTTTCGCGGCGTCAGGCGAGGTACGGCGCAGGCGGTTTTCAAGCACCGCTCCGTCACGCCGTGGAGGCGTGGCTGAGCGGCGCTGCGGATTTGGCGCGTGAAAGCCGCGAAAGAAAATCGAAATAATTTCTCCGGCGCCGCGCGCCACGCCGGGAATTATGGTAAAATATCGGCGGTCGTAAAAACGCAGGGGCGTGCATTCCGCCCGCGGGCGGACGCGCCGGCTTCGCGCTTGCGGCATCTCCCGTCCGGAGGCGCAGGATCGAAGCGGCCTGCGGCGACTGCAAATCCACGGCGTCCAGCCACAGCCATATAAAGGCAAAAGAAATGAAAAAGACGGCGATAGCAGCGATTTGTCTGGCGGCATCATCGGTCGCCATCTCCGCGCCAGTTTCCGAAAGCGACGCGCGCGCCGCGGCTTCGGCATTCGTTTCTTCGGACGGCGTGGGCGCAGCGGTCCTGCACGGCAGGACGGTGAAATCCGCATTCGATCGCGACGGGCTTTGGATCGTCGCGCTCGCTCCATCCGGGCACGTCATCCTCTCCGGCAGCGATATAGCCGACCCGATCGTCGGATTCTCGCAGAACGATTTCGCCGAGCCGGATCCGGAGTCGCCGGCATGCGCGCTGCTGGACGCCTCGGCCGCCGCTTCGCGTTCAGCGGAATCTTCCGGAGGCGCGCGCCATGCGAAGTGGGGGAAGCTGCTCGGCGGCGGCGGAAAGCGGTTGCTCAAGGCCCCCGACGCAGAAGCGCCGGAAACGGTCGTGGTGCCGCCGTTCCTCGAATCGCACTACAGCCAGTGGCAGCCATACAACGATTACATGCCGGTTTACGACTCCGCCGCGAACACCTCCCCCGGTCTCGAACGCCGCGGCCGCTGCCCGGGAGGCTGCATTGGAACCGCCGCAGTGCAGGGGTTTCGCCATTTCCGCTGGCCGGCGCGCATCGACCGCGAGATTTCCTTCTTCCACACGTTCTCGGACGACTCCGGAGCCGCCATGCAATTCCCTATACGCTTTGACGGGCATGTTCCGTTGGCGTGGGATTCGCTTGCGGACGATTACATCTATTACACAAACGTATGGACGACAGGCGGCAACACCGTCTCGCTGGTTTACGATCTTCGCGGCCATGTCGCCGAATCCGTGCGCCATCCGGTCGCCCGCCTCGTCTTGTTCGCGGACGTTCTCGCGCACATGTCATTCGGCAGCGGAGGCTCAGGCGCCCATTACAGCACCATAGCCGACAATGCTTCAGACTGGTACACCAAAGGGACGTGGGTTTCCATCGACGATCCGAGAGTCTTCGAGGACATTGCAAACGGCGTCCCGGTGCAGTTGACGATTCCGGCGCACGACCATGCCGCCGTCGGGCATGGATGGGCTACAGACGGGACGGACAAATACATCTACTTGAATTACGGCTGGGGAGGCGGCAACGACGGCTACTACAACATCGACGGCACGAAAAGCGCAAGCCCGATTCAAAATGTGTACGTCGGGCACTATCCGCGCGCCAAACCGCAACTCGATCCGCTGCCGAAGGTGTGCGGAACGGCCCTCACGCTAGACTGGCATTTCCCGGACTTTTACACAAACAACCTTTCCGGGTTCACGGTGTCGGCATCCAAGACGGCCGCGACGACATCCACCTTCCTCGACGACTTCACCGCCTCGGCGGGCGTTTCGTCCTCCGAAAACATCTATGTCGCGACTGACAGCGCCGGCACCGGCGGCAACCTTCTTTTCACCAAGCCGTTTACCTCCGGCACTTACACTTTCCCCGGCTCCTGCACGCTTACATCCGCTTCCGTGCTGACATTCAAAGTGTACAGTTTCGCGGCGCTTGGCGCAACGTATCAGATCGAGGCGCGTTTCGACGGCGGAGACTGGACGCCTCTTTACGCTCCTGCGTTGACAACGGGGTGGGGCGCTTCGGGGTGGAGCGTCGAGCGAGTCTATCTGGGCTCTCGCGGCGGGCAGACGGCGCAGTTCAGAATCCACAATTCCCATAGCGGCTCATATTATCCGCAAGACCAGAGCAGGATACTTCTCGACGACTTCAAGGTGACGGAGGTGCTTGCGCCGGAAGAGCCGGTCGTATATTCCGCCGGGAAGGATGCTCGCAGTTTCCGGCTGTCCGGCTTGACGCCAGGCGCGACGTATTCCTTCGCGGTCGCGCCGGCAATATCCGGCGCATTGGTCGAAGGCGAGACGTCCGCACCTGTATCCGTCACCATCGCCGGCACGCACAGGACGCCGCTTCCGGGAGAGGAGACGTACAGTTCCCGGACGCTTTCATTCTCGGCTTCCGACATGAGCGAGACATGGTCGTATTCGGGGACCGCGGCAGATGACACGACAATTCGCGACAACCTGCGCTGTTCGATCGCCGTTGCGATCAACGGCAAGCTTGCGGCCTCGTCTTCGCTCTCGTTCGGATGGAGCGCGAAAAACTACTACGGGAACGGCCAAGACACGCTGACGGCGGAGTTTGTCGCAAGCGACGGAACCTCGACAACGCTCTGGACGGCGACAAACACGCAAAACAGCGAACGGCAAAACGTCACCCTGCCGCTCGGGGAATTCGCCGGGCGATCGGGGAAGATCGTGATTTCGTATATCCATTCCGGCAGCTATTACGCAGGCGACGAATACGGCGGGCGTCTCTACGCTCCCAGCGTCGCAAACGTCCTCGTCCCGACCGTACCTGCCGCGGCATGGAAGATGGAGACGCTGACGGCGCTCGCAACGCCGGAAATCACGTCCGTATCCAATGTTTCGGAAGGCTTCTACGGCGAGTGCGGATTCGACGAGACCGCGTTCATCGTGACATGCTCCGAACACGTCGAACGCCTGACTGCGCGGCCGAGCCATCTTGCGCTCGCCGATGACGCCGACGTCACGGTGACGCCGAAAGGGAATGGCAGGTTTTCCGTGAAGATAAAGCCCGGCGGAATCAGCGATGCGAACGCCCGCTCGCGCATGATTCTCACTCTCGCGGCGACAGACGCGAACGGCACGACGGTTTACAAGGATCTTTCGCTGCGCTTCGAAAAGAAAGAAGCCGTCCAGTCCGTGACGATCGCCGCCGCGTCGCCCCACGGCTCCTCGCTGACGGTAGAAATCCCCTCTTCGTGGTTTGTCGAACAAGGCCTCGCGAACGCCAGCGCCTCGGCGGATGCGCTCGCGGAACTTGCCGCGGACGACAGCGACGGCGATGGCCGCGTCAACTGGTTCGAGTACATTTGCCAGACCGACCCCGCCGATCCGTCCGACAAACTGACTTGCAATATCGAAGTCGTGGACGGCCGCGGCAAGGTCACATACGATCCAAGCGATCTCCGCCAGGGATTCAAGGCGGTGGTCAAAGGCACTGACGATCTTCGCGCCGAGAACTGGACCACGGTGACGACAACGACCTCGCCGCTCCATTTCTTCACCGTCGTAATCGAAAACGATTGACGGCTCGCGACCTCCAAGACACTATAGGGCGCCATTTCTTCCCGGCGTTTCCCGGCGACAGACAACAACTTTTGCCGACCTTTGGCCGTAGCCGTCCAAGGGTTTTGAGAGGCAAAAGTATTCTACATTTTTGAACGAATGCCGTTGCTTGATGGCAACAATCGGAGATAGGTATCGCTTGCGGAAGTGATAGGTATCGGCTGGAGAAGCGATAACTATCGGTTGAGGAAGTGATAGGTATCGGTTGGAGAGGCGATACCTATCGGTTGGAGAGGCGATAGGTATCGGTTTGGGAAGCGATAGGTATCGGTTTGTGGGGCGACGCCGGGGGAGGCGCGGGGGCTTTGGGGGCGTTATTCGTCTTTCTGCTGGGGAGCCTTCGTCGAGGACGAGCGCGGGCGCGGCTTCGGGAGAAGGCGGAGCGGGGCGCCGGCGAGGCCGAAACGCGCGCGAATCGCCTTTTCGAGATATGCGAGATAGGCTGGGGTGGCGAGCGCGGGGTCGTTGACGAAGAGGCGAATCGTCTGGGGGTTGGTGGAGACCTGCAAAGCGTAGTAGAGTTTTAGGCGCTTGCCGCGAATCATCGGCGAGAGGGTCTTTTTCGCCGCCACTTCCAGCGTCCGGTTCAACATGCCCGTAGGCAGGCGCATGGAAGCCGACGCGGCGGCGGAATCGATCGCCTCAATGCTTTTGCGGATATTGTAGCCGGATTTGTTCGAGCAGAAGACGACCGGGGCGAAATTGAGGAACGGCAGCATCTGGCGCATGGCCTCGCGCGCCGCGGCTTCGTCGATGCCCTCTGCCTGCGCGAGGTCCCACTTGTTCATCAAGACGACGCAAGCTTTGTTCGCGTCGAGGACTTTGCCGGCGATACGCTTGTCCTGCATGGTCGGGCCGAGCGCCGCTTCCATGACGATCAATACGACATCCGCTTCCTCTATTGCCTGTTCGGAGCGGAAAAGCGAGAAATTGTCCACGCTCGTCTTCGACATTTTCGTATGCGGCTTCATTCCGGCGGTATCGACGAGCATGTAATGGCGCGCTTCCGGCCCGGAACCGATCGTGAACGGGACTTCGACGGCGTCGCGCGTCGTCCCCGGGATTTCCGAGACGATCACGCGAGGCGCATTCAGCAACCGGTTTACATACGAAGACTTGCCGGCGTTCGGGCGCCCGACGATCGCCACGCGAAGCGGACGCACGGCGCTCTCGTCCGCCACGGCGGCGGGGAGCCGCGCGGCCACCGCCTCGAGAAGCTCGCCGACGCCGCGCCCGTGCTCTGCGCTTATCGCGTGCACCTCGAGGCCGAAGCGCTCGAATTCCGCCGCCAGGGCGTCGTCGCGCGGCGTATCGCACTTGTTGGCGGCGACGATGCAAGGCACGCCGGATTCGCGCACGCGCGCGATGACTTCGGCGTCCAGCGGCGTCACGCCCTCGCGCGCATCGACGACGATCACGCACACGGCGGAGTCCTCGACGGCGAGCGCGGCTTGCGAGCGCGTCTCGTCGTCTAGCGGATCGCGCGTGACTCGGCGGTCGAAAGCGATGCCGCCGGTATCGACGAGCATTACGCTGCGCCCGAGGATCTCGACTTGGCGGGTCACGCGGTCGCGCGTCACGCCAGGCTGATCGAAGACGATGGCGACGCGCTTTTTCGCGATTCTGTTGAACAGCGCGCTTTTCCCTGTATTGGGGCGGCCGACGAGCGATACTACTATATTGGCGTTCATGTTCGGAGGATGTATTGCAGCGCGGGCAAGGCCCGCGTGTGCGTTTGCGGTATCGTTTGGCTGGGCCGCGGGGCGCGGCGGCGGGGAAAGCGGAACTTGGGAAAGCGCAATGCGCGGGAACTGGCGGCTCAATACTTTACTACACGCTCGACACGCGAGCCGAGCGAACATATTATATCATATGCGTGGGTGCCTTTGACGGCCGCCCAGTCGTCCGGCGTGACGATTTCGCCGCCGCTTCTGCCGAGGCACACTACCTCGTCGCCGGCGGCGACATCCGGGACGCGCGAAACATCGACGGTCGTATAATCCATCGAGACTCTGCCGACGACGGGGCAGCGCACGCCCTTGATCAAGACTTGCGCGCGGTTCGCAAGCGCGAGCGGGAGGCCGTCGGCGTAGCCGGCGGAAATCGTCGCTATCTTTGTCGCCTCGCGCAGGCACCACGTCCTGCCGTAGCCGAGCGTGGAGCCGGCTTTCAGCGTGCGGACTTGGGCGACGCGCGTTTTGAGCGCAAGCACCGGCTCGACGGCGAGCGCCCTGCGGCCGTTCGGATCGAACGAGCCGTGCAGATTTATGCCCGCCCTGACGACATTGAACGGCGCGCGCGCGCATTCCGGGAAATTGTTTATGGCGTCGGAAGCGGCCATGTGGACATACTTGAACGCCAGGCCTTGCGCCGCCGCGGCGGCGACGAGCGCCTTGAAGCGCGCAATCTGCCCCGCCGTGAACGGATCGCGCGGATCGTAGGCCATCGGGCAATGCGTAAATATGCCTTCGCAATCGAGACCGGGAAGCGCGCACGCCTCGCGAACAACCGCCAGCGCCTCGTCTTCGACGATCCCCAGGCGCCCCATGCCGGTATCGATCTTGAAATGGACGCGCGCCTTTCTGCCGATGCGGACGGCCGCGTCGCTTATCGCCCTGGCTTCTTCGCGCCCCGCGACAGGCAGTACGATGCCGGCGGCGACCATATCGGGGATTTCATCCGGCAGCACCGAAGAAAGGATCTGTATCGACGCATCGGCGGAGCGCCCGCATTCTGCGAGCACGCCTGCAAGCTCCATCGCCTCGAAAGGCTCGGCGACGCCGAACATCCGGCAACCGGCGCCGGCCAGCGCGCGCGCATACGCGCCGACGCCGAGGCCGTACGCATTCGCCTTCAGCACGCAAAGCACCTGCGCCGGCTGCACATGCGCCGCGATCTTCCCGTAGTTCCTGACCAAAGCGCCGACATCTATCTCGACGCGCACCCGTCTCTTCATTGCCTGTCTTCCCTTTGAATTGAAACCGTCGCCGCGAACGCGGCGTGCGCGGCGCGCACCTGCTCACCCCACCGTCCACGTCCTGCCGCACATATGGCACGTGACATCCACTTTCGCTGGGAGCGCGGCGCGCTCCTCCGCGGACAGCGCAGCGAGAATCGCCTGCGCGCGTTCCGCGCTGCACCGGCAGGCGAAAGAAAGCGGCGTGGAATTCTTCAAGACCGCGTTCGGGAAGCCGAGCTTCTTCAATATCGTGCGCGAGGCCGAAGAAAGCGAAAGCGTCCGCGGGATGAGCTGCGCGGCGCGCGGCAGCGGGGAATCCGGGAGCGCCTCGACAAGCACGCCGCGCGCCTGCACGACTTCCACGGAGTCGGTGACGGCGGCGGCGACGCGCAGCTCGGCGTTGCGTTGCAGCGACTGCGAGAGATACCCGCCCAGAGTGTTCGCGACGCCTTGCGAAAGTATCCTCCCCGGCACGGAGCGCGTGATCTGGTATTGCCGGCTGCCGACGATCTTGCGCTCGTCCGGGGCGCCCATGCCGTCGAAATCTTCGAGCGTCTTCTTCTCCGTGTAGCCGCGCAGCGTGCCGGCGGCCGTGCATTCCACCGTGAGGCCGCCGAGCGGCCCGGAACACTTCATCTGCAGGACGAGCGTCTCGTCCGGCTCCGACATTTCCACACCCAGCAGCGCCGCCGCCGCGAGGTGCGTGGCTAGGAAATGCGCGCTCGCCGGCCCGGAAAGATGCGCAAGCGCCAGGCGCTGCGCCGCGTCCGTCACGTCTGCAATGACGATGCGCACCTTCGCCGCTTCGTCGTACCACTCTTCGCGTAAATCTCTCATATTCCCAAAAGATGTAACAATACTACAATTGACGCGGCGGAGCGCCGCGCGCGGCTTTTCACGCCCCCCATTCGGAAGCGACGAACTCCGCGAGCGCCTTTTTCCACGGCGGCGTGCGGTAGCCGAGCACGTTCAAGACGCTCTTCTTCAGCGCGGAATTGCGCGGGCGCGGCGCCGGGCGCGGGAATTCCGCCGTCGTGCAAGGCGAGATTTCGCGCGGGAAGCGCGCGCCCAGCAGTCTTTTCAGCTCGCACGCCAGCTCGTACCACGAACACTGCTCTTCGCACGTCGCATGCACTATCCCGCTCACGTCGGGACGCGTCAAGAGGAATTTTATCGCGTCCGCCACCGTCTTCGCGGATGTCGGATTGCCGCGCTGGTCATCGACGACGCGGAGCGGCTCGCCCGCCTTCGCGCCAAGCGCGGCCATCGTATGCACGAAGCTGGGACCGCCGGCGCCGTACAGCCAGGCGATGCGCAGGATCACGGAATCCGGGTAGAGCAGCGCCGCCATCTGCTCGCCCGCGAACTTGGAAAGCCCGTACACCGTGCGCGGGCGCGGCATGTCAGTCTCGCTCCACGCCCACGGCTCGCGCGGCGGCTCACCGGAAAACACGTAGTCCGTGGAGATCGCGACAAGCCGCGCAGACACCGCCTTCGCGGCGAGCGCGACGTTCCGCGTGCCTTCTTCGTTGAGGCGGAAGGCCAGCTCGCGATTGGTCTCGCACTCGTCCACATTCGTCATCGCGGCGCAATGTATCACGAGCTGCGGCGCCGTTGCGAGCATCTTCTCCATAAATGCTCCGGAATCCGCGACGTCCCATTCCGGGAGATCGGCGACGACGATTTCATGCTCCGCGAATTCCTTCTGGAGCGTGCGCCCCAGCATGCCCTTGCCGCCTGTAATGAGAATCTTCATGCCACACTTCTTTTTCCATGCTCCGTCCCGGCGAACGCACCGGCTTCCGCAGACGCCCGCCCCGCCGTCGCGCCTAGCGGGAAATCGCGACGCGCCGTCCTTCGATGCGGTATGCTCTGGAAGCGAGGATGCGCAGCGCCTCCGGGTATGCGACATGCTCCTGGACCTGTATGCGCGCGTGCAGCGTCTCCGGAGTGTCGTCCTCGAGGACAGGCACGGCCTTCTGCACGATTATCGGCCCCGTATCCGTGCCGGCATCGACGAAATGCACCGTGACGCCGGCGACCTTGCAGCCGTAGTCCAGCGCCTGCGTCCATGAATGCACGCCGGGGAAGGCAGGCAGCAACGCGGGATGGATGTTGAGCACGCGATTCTTGTAGGCCTCGAGAAGGCCGGGCTTGACAATGCGCATGAAGCCTGCGAGGACGACGGTATCGACGCCCGCCTCCTTCAATATGCGTATGCAATCCTCCTCCGCGCGCCCTTCGAGCTTCGTCTTCCACGGCGCGCAATCCAGATAGCGGCACGGGATGGAATGGCGGCGCGCGCGCTCGAGTATCTTCGCATCCTGTACGTCGGCAAGGACGATGCGGATTTCCGCATCCAGCGTGCCCGCGTCGATCGCATCGACGATCGACTGCATGTTCGAACCGGCCCCGGACCCCAAAACTCCAAGTTTAAGTTTCATCGCAAATCCTCAAAACGACGGCATACCGTTGAAAATCCCGCACGCGCGGCAGGCTAGCCGAGCTTCTCGACCTTCAGCGTGAGATTATCCTGTCCGACGACGCGAACCTTCTCGCCGGCGGCGACAGGCACGTCGCAGTGCGCCTTCCACTCCGCATCGCCCAGCATCACGCGGCCGTCCGCCGGCGGCGCAATCGGCTCCGTCACGCAGGCTTCGCGGCCGACGAACTCAGATTCGACGCCGTTCGAAACGCTCGTGGCGCCGTTGAAAACGGTCTTCAGCCAGCGCCGCACGAATGCGAGGTAGAGGATGGTGAAAACGGAAAACGCGATGAACTGCCACGCCGGCGTGAACACATCGCCGAAAACGAACCTGCAAAGCCCCGTCGAAGCAGCCGCAAGACCGAAGAAAAACATTACGAAGCCAGGCGCCAAAAGCTCCAAAAGCATCAGCGCCGCCCCGGCGTACATCCACATCCACGCGCACGAAGTCATCTTCCAACCCTCCTGTTTACTTTACTGGCAAAATCATGAACCAAATCACTTCTACTTTCCCGGCGCCTGGCGGATCGCCACGACCTGCGCTCCCGGCACTTGGGTGACGACAGCGTTTATCATCTCGTCCGCCAAAATATCCTCGCGCGCTATTCGCGGCACCGCCGGACTAGGCGCGGCGGCAGGCGCGGGCGCAGCAGGCGCGGCAGGCGCGGACGCTGGCTCCGCCGCGCGCACAGTCGGCGCCGCAGGCGCGGCAGGCGCGGGCGCGGGCGCGGTGTGCGCGGGCACGGGTACGGCGGGCGCTGGAGCGGCGGCGAGAGTTTGCGCGGCCGGAGCGTTGGCGACCTGCCCTTTCAACTCGCGGACGGCGCGCATAAGTTCTTCGATCGTCGCCGTGGCGGCAATGCGGCTCGCCCTGAGCAGGGACATTTCGATCGCGGCGCGCACGGAGAGGACGTATCTGAGCTTATCCTCCATCTCCGCGAGGAGATCGCAGATTCTGAACATCCTGCCGGGATCGACGCCCTTTGCCTGTTCGGCCAGCACGGCTATCTGGTCCGGAGTCGCCTCGAGCGCGGGCGAATCCGGTCCGAGCGCCTGCAAGACGACGAGATTGCGGAAGTGGCCAAGCAGCTCGCCGGCGAGCCGCCGCATGTTCTTCCCTGCGGAGTCGAACATCTCCACGGCGGAGAGAATCCCCGCGGTGTCGCCGCGGATGATCGCACCCGCGAGATTCTCCAGCGCGCTGCGCGATACAAGCCCGAAGACGCCGAGGGCGTCCTCCTCCGTGACTTTGTCGCCCTTGAAAGACACCAGCTGGTCGAGCGACGACAGCGCGTCGCGCATGCCGCCCTCCGCGCCGCGCGCGATCGCCAGCAGCGCGTCTTCCTCCGCTTCTATGCCTTCCGCGGCGCAGATATGCTTCAGCCGCGCGACGATGTCCTTCGTCTGGATTCTGCGGAGATCGAAGCGCTGGCAACGCGACACGATCGTCGCCAGCACCTTGTCGCCTTCGGTGGTGGCGAAGACGAAACGCGCCCACGGCGGCGGCTCTTCCAGCGTCTTCAAAAGCGCATTCCACGCCGCCGACGACAGCATATGGCATTCGTCGATGATGAAAATCTTGTAGCGCGAGGCGACCGGACGGAACTGCACGGCGTCGATTATCGGGCGCACGTCCTCGACTTTGTTGTGGCTGGCCGCGTCAAGCTCGACCACATCGACGGAGCGCGACTGCGCTATCTCCTCGCAGTTCACGCACTTCCCGCACGGCTCCACGCCATTCGGCGAAAGACAGTTCAGCGCCTTGGCGAAGATTCGCGAGAGCGTCGTCTTGCCAATGCCGCGCGAGCCTATGAAGAGATAGGCGTTGGCGACGCGCGAGCTTTCGATGGCATGGCGCAGCGTGGTGACGACATGTTCCTGCCCTATGACATCGTCGAATGTCATGGGGCGATATTTCAGCGGCAGCGCTATGTGCTTTTTCTCGGGCATCACGGCGGTATTATACCATATTCCAGCGCCACGTTGCACGACGCCGGCGAATTATGGTAAGATATGCGCCGTCATGATGTTTCACGGACGCCAAAGGAGACTGGACACGATGGGCGAGATTACAAGACGGGAATTCTGCGCGGGCGCCGCCGCCGCGGGCTGCGCGTTTCTTGCAGGCGGCGCTGGCGCGGCCGTCGATGACGCGCGCTACGCCGTGGCGATACTCGGCGACACGCACTACGACACGGAGCCGGAGAGCGTTTACCACTCCCATTACGACGAATCCAACAAGTGGGCGAAAATCCAGCACGAGGAATTCAGGCGCAACGGCGAAATGTGGCGCGAGAGGTGCCCGGCGCTCGTGAATGCGAGCGCGGCGCTCGCGCGCGCGCTGCCCACGAAATTCATATTGCAGCTCGGCGACCTCGTGCAAGGCGATTGCGACGACGTGCCGACGCACAAAAAGATGCTCGCCGACTGCATCGCGAAGCTGCGCGCGCGCTACCCGGCGGAACTCCCCTTCCTGACAGTGATGGGCAACCACGATTTCCGCGGCAAGGGCGCGAGAGCCGCGTACATGGAATTCGCAGAGACTTTCCTGCGCGACGAGCTTGGCAAGCTGTGCGGCGCGCCGCCGCGCGCCGTCCGCTACCCGGTGATACAGTTCCGCGTCGGTCCGGACGCCTGGATATTCTGCGACTTCGAGATGAAAAACCTCGACCCCGTTACAGAAGCGGTGGAAGCCGCCGCGGACGCGCGCCACGTCTTCCTCGTGACGCACGGCCCGTTCACGCCAAGCCCCGCCTCTTCCTTCCGCTGGCGCCTCGGCGGCAGAAGCGCCAGCGACGGCACGCGCGACGGGCTTTTGCGGGCGCTCTCGCGCCGCCGGGCCTTCGTACTCGCCGGCCATACGCACACTACGAACTTCTACCACATCGAAAACGAGCACGGCGCCTACAGCGAAGCGATCGTCAATTCCGTATGGGCGAAGCCGGAGCTGGCGACCGCCGCGCCGATCCACGACAGCGCGGAGCAATACGGCTGCGACGAAGGCATCCCACAGGAGAAGCGCGAAGACTGGCGCGCGGCGACGGCGGCCTTCAAGCCGGGCATGAAGCAGTATTTCTACAACCGCGCCGCCGGACACTATCGGCTCGGCGTCTCCGGCAAAGGCGTGGCGCTCGCATTCTATCCGGGCGCGGCGGCAAAGCCGGCGAAAATATTCAAGCATTGAGAAGGCGCGCAAACTCGCGCGCCGGAAATATGCTATAATACCCCCCGGCGGCTTTTACAAGCCCTGCCATGACATTCCACAAGCTGTCTGCAACATTCCAAACTACCAGATTATGCCGAAAGTAATTGCGATCGACGGGCCAAGCGGCGCCGGCAAATCCAGCGTCTCGCGCATCGTCGGCGAAAAACTCGGTTTCCTGCATGTCGATTCCGGAGCCCTCTACAGAATAATGACGTGGCTGTGCCTGAAAAACGGCGTGGACGTCTCCGACCAGGCGGCGATCGCGGCATTCGCCGCCTCTGCCGCAATCGAGAGCCGCCCCGTCGCTGGGCATATCGCATTCTTCGTCGATGGCGAAGAGCCGGGCGACAGGATCCGCACCCCGGAAATCAGCGCCAACGCTTCGAAAGTCGCCACCGTCAAGGAAGTGCGCGACGCCGTGACGGCGCTATTGCGCTCGCTCGTCTCCTTCGGCGACCTCATCGTCGAAGGCCGCGACATAACGACGGCCGTATTCCCGGACACCCCCGCGAAATTCTACCTCACCGCGAGCGCCGAAGCCCGCGCACGCCGCCGCCGCATACAGGATGCCGAAAAAGGCATTGCCGACCGCTCGCAGGAAGCCGTAAAGGAAGCCTTGCTGGCGCGCGACAAGCTCGACTCCACAAGGCGCTACGCACCGCTGCGCAAGGCCGACGGCGTTTTCGAGATAGATTCAAGCGACCTCACGCTCGACGAAACCGTCGCGGCAGTGCTTGAAAAGGCGCGCAGCCTTCTCGCGCCGTCCGCCTCCCGCGGGGACTCGTAAGACGCAACGCGGCGCGCCGGCATGCAAAGGCCATACGCGATATGAAGATGCGGTTTTCCGTCAAGGCTTGCATCGGGGTGATCGCCATCTATCTGGCGACGGCGCTCTTCGGCGAATTCCAGTATCTGCGCGCGCGCTTCGCCGACGAGACGCCGCAATACAACGTCGTCAATATTGAAGAGCGCTACCTCCCGCCGGGACGCGGGCACATACTCGGCACCGACAACCTCGGCAGATCCGTCGCCCTGCGCCTCGTGCAAGGCACGCGAATCGCTTTCCACGTCGGCATCATGACTTCCCTCATCGCCATCCCCCTCGGCGTGCTGCTGGGCTTGCTGGGCGGCTATTTCGGCGGCTGGGTGGACTCGCTCGTCGTGTGGGCGACGGCGACTGTGGCGTCCATGCCGGGGCTGCTCTTCATTCTCGCGATCTCGCTTGTCGCCGGCAAGGGCCTCGTGGGCATATATCTCGGCATCGGGCTTACGACGTGGGTAGGCGTGTGCCGGACCATTCGCGCGGAAGTCGTCAAGCACAAGAGCCGCGCATACGTGCTGGCCGCGCGCACGCTGGGGTATTCACACGCGCGGATTCTCGCGCGCCACATCCTTCCGAACGTGGCGCATCTCGTGCTGATCCAGTTTTCCCTTCGCTTCCCCTCCGCGGTATCCTCCGAAGTCTTCATCTCGTTTCTCGGCATCGGCGTGCAAGGCGAGCCTTCGTGGGGAGTGATGATAAACAACGCGCGCCTGCGCCTCTGGCAGGGCGTCTGGTGGGAACTCGCCTTCACTACGCTGGCGATCTTCGCGCTAGTGCTGGCGTTCAACCATCTCGCCGACTACATGCGCGACCGCCTCGACCCCGCGCTCAGAGAATGACGAAGCGCGGCGGCCGATTCCATTTCCGTTTCTCCGACCTCCTGCATTTCCGACCCGACCATCAAAACCTTCACTCCAGCGTTTGTAAGATTCTTTGCGGCAGGCAAAGGACTCTCGGTGCGCACCGGGAGAAACTTCGGCGAATCCATACTCGTCGGCGTATTCGTCGGTTTCGTCGTCGTGGTCTTCCGCTGCATGATCGAGATCGGCTCGCACCTTGTCCTGAACGGCATCTGCAACCACAGAGCGCTTTCGCGCCTCGGCGACGGCCTGGCGATCGGCAAGATGTTCTCCGTGGAAGCGCTTCTCGACTGGCACAGGCTCTCGCTTATAATGCTGCCGGCGATCGGCGCGCTTCTAGGTTATCTGCTGATACGGCGCTTCGCGTCCACGCGAAACACCCACGGCACGGGCTCGGCCATACACGCATACCATTTCGAAGACGGCTACATTCCAGGCGCCGTCATTCCCGTCAAGTCCATCGCGTCGGTGCTGACCGTCTCCACCGGCGGCTCCGGAGGCTACGAAGGCCCTGTGACGCTGCTGGGCGCGGCCTGCGCCAGCGTGCTGGCGCGCTGGATGAACCTCACCGTGCGCGCGCGCAGAATCCTCATGGCCGCCGGCCTCGGCGCGGGCATCGCCGCGCTTTTCCAGGCGCCTCTCGCCGGCGCGATATTCGGCTTCGAGATTTTCTATTCGTCCAGCGACGTCGAATACGAAACCCTCCTGCCGTCATTCATCGCCAGCGCCGTAAGCTACACGATATACGCATACTTCTTCGGCTGGGAGCCGCTCTTCACCATGCCTCCGGACTGCGCCTACACGAGCGGCGTGCGCCTCCTGCCGTACTTCGTGCTGGCGATCGTCGTCACATTCGGCGTCCGCTTCTACATCAGCCTTTTCCGCACGGTGGAGCGGCGCTTTGCGCGCTCCGGGATTCCCGGAGCGGCGTGCGTCGTGATCGGCGGCTTGATGACCGGTCTGATCGGGTACTTCGTACCCGACGTCCTCGGCACGAGCTACCAGGTCATACAAGCCTCGTTCACGGCTGGCGCGAGCGAGCTTTTCGAAGGCTTCGGGCCGCTCACGATCGCAGGCTTCATATGCTTCTTTTTCATGAAGGCGCTCGCCACCGCCTTCACGGTGGGCTCCGGGGGTTCGGCGGGCGTCTTCGCGCCTGCGCTTGTCTGCGGGGGCAGTCTCGGCGCGGCCGTCGGGCTTTTCTTCCAGCACTATCTTCCCGATTGGGTCGGCATACATCCTGCGGCGTTCGCGCTCGTCGGCATGGCGGGCTTTCTTGCGAGCGCGATCCGCATCCCCCTCACGGCGATACTCATGGTGGCGGAGATTTCCGGCAACCACTCGCTGCTGCTGCCCGCGATGTGGGTTTGCGGAATAGCGTTCTGGCTGAACAACGGATGGTCGCTATACCGCTCGCAAGTCCATTGCCGCGAATCAAGCCCCGTGCATTCATGAGCGCACTCGACGCCGCGCTCAGCAAACAATACACATCAACGCCCATGCGGATACTCGTCACAGGTTCGACAGGAGGAATAGGAAGCGCCGTGAAAGCCGCCGCGCGCGCCGCCGGCCATGAAGTCGCGACTTTCGAGCGCGCGGATTTCGCGACGCCTGGCGCGATGGACGCGATTCCCGGCGGCCTCGACGCGCTCGTCTTCGCCACGGGCACATGCCCTGTCGCGCCGCTCTCGAAAACCACTCCAGAGCTTTTCGCAGAGACTTTCCGCGTGAATTGCGCGCTCTTTCTCGACCTCGTAAGACACATCGTCAAGACGCGCAAATACTCCGCCGCGGGCATGACGGCACTTGCGATCTCCAGCGTTTCGGCGCGCGAAGGCTGGGCGGGCGGCGCGGCCTATTGCGCGTCGAAAGGCGCGCTCTCCGCGCTTTGCCGCGCGCTCGACGCGGAACTCGCGACGCGCCACATACATATCGAAGCGCTGGAGCCGCGCTACGTAAAGACGCGGATGTTCGACGAATGCGCCGGGCGCATGGGCGTCGATCCTTCTCTCGCGCAAGCTCCCGAGGCGTTCGCGCGCGAGATTCTCGCCAAGGCCTGCGCGCGCGGCGCGGCCGCATCACTTCGCCTGCAAGAGGAAGCCGGTCTTGCAGGCGGGGCGGCGGATTGACGCCGTCCCGAAACCTTGCGAACCCGCGAAAACGCCTTGGATGCGCGCGTTGTACTTTTTCAGCTTGCCGTCTTCGACGGCATAGACTTTGAAAGAACCTTTGAACGTGCCGGTCTTCGGCGCGTACGAAAGTTTCAGGCCGTGCGGATTCTCCGCATTCCCTGTCGCCACCGCCCTTCCGGTTCCCGCATCCAGCTTCACGACGGCCCCTTTGGGAAGCGCGGGCTTCGCGCCGAACGCCAGCGCATAGCGCAGCGGCAGCAAATCCTCCGCAAGCCCGGGGACGGGGAACGCGCTCTCCAGGACGGCCTCGCAAGATTCTGGAGGCGCCGGCTTCCCGGCACGCGCTCCCGGCAAGCCCTCGATTGCGATTGCGCCGCCTGCGGAATCCAGCCAGACGATGAACGCGCGCGCCGTCTTCTTCGAGCATACGGCGAGCGCGTACACGCCGTCGCCGGCGCAAAGGATCGCCGTGCCGGAGCTTTTCGCGCCGTCGGCGCCGGTGAAAACCGCGCGCGCTTTTCCCTTCGCGCCGATCACGAGCGCGCACGTCTCGAAGCCGCCGTCCGGAGACGGCGCGGCGATATTCAGCGCGCCTTTCAGCCCCTGGATGGCGGCGTCGGCGTTTGCCGCCTCGCCGCGCGCCTTCGAAGAGAACACGTCGCGCGAGCCGGCGATCGCGAACTCCCCGCAGCGCCCGGAGAACCGCTCCGCGGCGATCGAAAGCTCCATCGTCCCCGCGGGGCCGGCGAGCGTTGCGACGGATTCGCCGCTCCACACGCCCTTGAAAGAAGCTTTGCGCGGCGAACCCGCCAAGGAGACGCCGGCGGAGATTTTCATCGCGCCGGCGCCGCGGCCAGGCTTCGCGATCTTCACTTCGACAATGCCGGCGATGGCGCCGGCGGCATCGCGCATGTAGCCGCAAAAGCGCGTCGCGGATTCGCCGCGGTACGGCGCGTCGCCATATCCTGACGGGAAAAGTGACCGCCGCGCGGCAACATGCGCAGCGTGCGCCGCCTCGCCTGCGGCCGCCCAAACGGCGTAAAGCGTGATTACGCCGCCGGGCGTGACTACTTCGCCATCGCCGAAGCAGACTTCGCCGTCCGGCGAAAGCGCCCAGCCCGCGAATGAAAAGCCTTCGCGGGAAAACAGATTCTTCGCGAGCGCAACGCCTGTCCCGCGCCGGACGAATTGCGCGGCCATTTCACCGTCGCCGCCGTTGGCATCGAAAACGATCGCGTCCCTTCCGTATATCGCGCCGCCCGCGTCCGCCTGCGAAGGCGCCGTGCGCCACGAAGCCGCGATGGAATACGTATTTGCTATCGTGCGGGTGTTGTCGTGCATATCGTCGCCGACGAGCGAGCCGCAAAACGCATGGCGCGGCGACGAGAAATACGGTATCTCGGCGTAGCGGTTCCCGTAGCCGTCGCTCGAATAGCCCATTATCGTATGGAATGCGCCTTCCTCGCCATCCTCGCCGACGCCATGGAAGCAGTAGGCGGAGGAATAAGAATAGAGCTGCGGGCCGCATTGCGACGCATTCGTCAGCCCGTCGTAATGGCCGGCGCCGAGATTGTGGCCGACCTCGTGAGTCATCGTATGCGAAACCGCGACGGCGCGCACGGCGCATGCGTTGTAAGCGAAATCTCCGAACGCGGAAATGTCGAAGCCGGGGGCGAGATTCCAGCCTACGCCCGCCTGACCGCTCGCAATTCCGGTATCTGTCATCACCGTGACGATATCCGCGCCGGCGGCATCGCGGCGTTCGTGAATCTTCTTCCAAGCGCCCGCGCCGTATGTCGCGGACTGCAAGGCGTCTTCCAGCGACGTCGCGGAGACGGAAAGCGTCTCGACGGCGACGAGACGGAACGTGAAAAGCCTGTCCAGCTCCGTATTCGCCAGCGCGAGATTCATTTTCGCTACGGCCATCTGCGCGAAGTTTGTAATGCCGCCGCCTTCGCTCTGCGTCCATTGCTCCGCCAGCTTGTCGAAAACGACCATGATATCCACCGTCGTGGCGCCCGGCTCCGCCACATACGCCGCGCCGATGCGCGGCACGCGCGGCGCGACGGCGGCTTGCGCGGCGCCCGCGCCCTTCCCGTCCTGCGGAATCTCCAGCCTGATGCACGGCGAAGCGCGAGGCGATGAAACGGCGATCTCCGAAATCGCGCGCGCGCCGCCCGCGGCGCGCGCGGCAGAGCCGCCGCGCAAATCAAGCGCTATCGTCTTTGCGGAAACCTGCGGCGCGAAAACGTGCGCCGCGAAGGCGGCCAAAAGCATTTTCCCTGCCGCGGCTCGCAGGAAGGCGAAAGCCTCCCGTCCCCTTCGAGATAGACCGCCAGACATGATTTCAAAGCTGCAGCGACTTGTCGTGCATGGCGCTTGCGAGAATCGCGAAGACGAGTTTGCGGTCTTCCACGCTCATCGTGCGCAGAGACTCCATGCGGCGCGAAAGCTTTATAGCGAGATCGTCGAAGCGCTCGCGGTCTTTGGCCGGCACGGAAGGATGCGAACCTTCGGCGATCCACGACGAAAGCGTCGCCGCCGCCTTCGCAGGCTTCGCCGCCGCGAAATGCGCCTTGAGAGCGGCCTTCGCGCCATCGATATACGCACGGACTTCCGGATTCAGCTCGTCCATCACAAGCGCGTTCTCTCTGGCGAGTTCGCGCAAGCGCGCGGATACGAGATACGCCGTGAACGGCGTGCCGTCCGCGCGCACGGAGCATGGCCGCGAATAAAGCTCAAAGCCGTCAGGTCCGGCGAAGACGAGGCGTCCGGCGCCGGCGAAGCGCTTCTTCCACTCTATTATCTTGAGCTGCGCCGATGCGCCATTCGGCCCCGCGACTTCGCAAGTCGTCTCCGCCTGCCTGACGATGAGCGGCGTCACCGGCAGGCCGTTGTAGAATATCTTGACGTCAGGATAGCTCGCAAGATACAGCGCGAAACGCGCCGCGAGCGCCTGCACGGCTTCGCTGGCGTCGAGAAGAGAATCGCAATTCGCCGGCGCGTTCATCGTCACGACTTCCGTGCCCGGACCCGGACCCGGCGGCGCCGCCTTCACCTCGAACTCGCCAGGCCGCTCGAGCGCCCCGGCGATGACGAACGAAAGCAAGCTTCCGCCCGCCAGCATCGTCGTGCGCCACTCGACGCGCGTGCCGAGCGAAAACGCCTTGAAGCGCCCGCAGCCGTGCCGGCCGTGCAAACGGCGGCGCAGCGGGGAAGACGCGGCAGGCGCCCTCTTCCAGCTGCCTCCGAGAGAACCAAATGTCGAATCGGCGTTAAGAACGTCGATACCCGTGCCGTCGTCCGA
>DEWI01000101.1 GCA_002363575.1 Verrucomicrobia bacterium UBA3214
GCATGCGCGGCATATCGCCTGGAGAGTGTCGCGCAGGCGGGCAAAGAATTTTCGAATCCGCCCCTTCTCACGAAGCGGAGGAAATATGGTATAATTTACGCGGCGAAAGGAAATGGAGAATGGGAATGCGCGGAACAACGATTGCTTTACTGTGTGCGGCGACATGCGCGCTGGCCGGGTGCGACAAGCGCGACGGCGGCAAGAGCGGCGCGGAAGCGCCGGCGCGCGGGCGCGCCGGCAACTTCGTGGCGTTCGACGCCGCGAGCGTGACGAATATCCCTCTGGCGCGCACGGCGTCGATCAAGCTGGACTACGCGGCGCTGGACGGCAAGGGCGAGTTGCAGCGGATACTCGAGCCTGGCGACATATCCACCGTGGAAGAGGCGCTGGCGTATATCGGCAGGACGTGCGCGCGCGCGGACGAAAACGCCGCCAAGACGATCGTGAAGCTCTATCTTGACGAGACGCGCGTGGGAGGGATCGGCGCGGAGAATGCGTTCGCCGTCTGGGAAGTCGCGCCTGAGCTTTACCTCGTGGTGGAGTCCGCCAAGGAGGCGGCGCAGGAGATTTTGATGTGCGATTTCGTGCTTTGCGACGGCGCGGTGCTGAGGCGGCTGGCGCCTTTCGAAGCGTTGCCCGCATCCGACGCGATATGGGAATGCATGCGCGCGTGCAGGAAGAATCCCGCGGCGCTGAACAACATCGCCGCGATGCTCTTCAACGGCGTCGCGATGCGCAGCGCCGTCAGCGCGGAACACATCAACTTCCTGCTGCTGATGGCGGCAGGCGCGGGCGAGCCCGTCGCGTGCCGCAATCTCGCGAAGTTCTACGCGAGCTCCCTCTCCGAAGATGCAGACCGCGACTACAAGAGGGACTTCTGGTTGCGCCGCACGCGCGAAGCGGTGATGGAGAAAAACGCAGGCTTCGCGCCCGCGCTCGAGCCGCGCACGCTGGAAGATTGGCCGCGATAAGCGCGCCGAATGCGGCAGCCGCCGCCGGGACCGCCCCCAGCAATCCGGAACCAGCCATGCCAACAGAAAAACTGCTAGAGCTAATAGAAAAGACGCTAGACGAATTGCTTCCGCCGGCGTCCGCACGCCCCGCGAAACTCTCCGAAGCAATGCGCCATGCCGTCGGCTCCGGAGGCAAGCGCATCCGCCCGCTGATCTGCATGGCCTCGGCGATCGCCGCCGGCGGCGCCCCGGAAGACGCGCGCTACGCCGCCGCGGCGATCGAGCTGCTGCACAACTACACGCTCGTGCACGACGACCTCCCGGCGATGGACAATGATACCATGCGGCGCGGCAAACCCACCGTCTGGGCGAAGTTCGGCGAAGCCGACGCCATCCTCGCGGGAGATGCGCTTCAGGCGCTCGCGTTCGCGGCGGCCGCGAAATCGCCGCGCAACGCCGCGCGCATCGTCGCGGAGCTGGCGGCGCGCGCCGTCGGCGTCGTCCAAGGCCAGGTCGAGGATATTGCGAGGGAGGCGGCGGACGCCGCCGCCGACATCCCGTTCATCTACGAGCACAAGACGGCCGATCTCTTCATCGCGGCCGCCGTAATGGGCGGGCTCGCCGCCGGCGCCGGCGACGCGGCGCTCGGCGCGCTTCGCGAAGCCGCCCTTTCCCTCGGCCTCGCTTTCCAGTACGAAGACGATCTGATCGACGGCGATTCGCCTTACGAGGCGGGCAAGACGCGAAAGCTCGTCGATACCCTCACGAAGCGCGCGCTGGCCGCGCTTTCGCGCCTCCCCGGCGACGCGTCCATCCTCGAGGGACTCGCGGCGAAACTCGCCGGCAGAAAGTCGTGAGCGCGGCAACCGCACACCAAAAATCGCAAAACCGCATCCCATGCAGCAAAACAACTCCTTCCTCGTCCTGTTCCTGGAGCCGGTGCGCGAATTCCTCGCCGACGACGGCGTATCGGAAATCCTCATCAACGGCCCTTCGGATATCTATATCGAGCGCGCAGGCAAGCTCCAGCGCGTCAATGCACGCTTCGTGAGCGAAAACGGCCTGCGCGCGGCCGCCGCGAATATCGCGAAATCCGTGGGGCGCCAGCTCGACGACGCCCACCCGCGGCTCGACGCGCGCCTTCCGGACGGCAGCCGCGTGCATGCCATAATACCGCCGCTGAGCCGCATCGGGACGGTAATCGCGATAAGGAAATTCAAGAAGGACGCGCTTACCGTCGCCGACATGCTGAAGTTCGGGAGCATCGACGAGAACGTGCTCGCGACCATCCGCTCGCTAGTGCTTGGCCACAAAAACATCATCGTGTCCGGCGCGACGAGTTCGGGAAAGACTTCCGTACTGAACGCGATAAGCTCCTTCATTCCGGAGGGTGAGCGGGTTATCGTGATCGAAGACGCCAGCGAACTCCGCTTGCAGCAGACGCATGTCGTGCCGCTCGAGACGCGCAAGCCGGATAAAAACGGCCAGGGCGAAGTCTCGATACGCGATTTGATACACTCCGCGCTGCGCCTGCGCCCCGACCGCATAGTGATCGGCGAGATACGCGGCGGCGAAGCGCTCGATCTCCTGCAAGCCCTGAATACAGGCCACGCCGGCTCGATGAGCACGATCCACGCGAATTCCCCCATCGACTGCCTGCGCAGAATAGAAACGTGCGCGCTGCTCGCAGGGATAGAAATTCCGCTCGCCGCGCTGCGCGCGCAAGTCGCCAGCGCCATCGACGCCGTCATACACACCGCGCGCCTCTCCGACGGCTCGCGCAAAGTCGTCTCCATAGCGGAAATCCTTCCTCTCGAAAACGCCGATTACCGCGTGCGCGAGCTGATAAAATGGGAAACCACCTCTATCGCGCCGGATGGGCGCGTTTCCGGCCGCTTTGCGCCCGTCGCGCCCGGCATCCCCGCTTGAGGCTCCCGACCGCACAAGCAATAAAAATCTCCACATCCTTGCGATCGCCGGCATTTGCCGCCGCGATCGCCGGACAACCCCACGCCTGTCGCCCGCGCAAGCGATAGTTATCGCCTCCGCAACCGATACCTATCGCCTGGCGAACCGATACCTATCGCTTGGCGAACCGATACCTATCGCCTGGCGAACCGATACCTATCACTTCTCGAGGCGATAACTATCGCTTCGCAAGGCGATACCTATCGACACACGGGGCGTCGCACTCCCGCGCGACCGCGAAACGGGAGCGCGCCCCTTCCATCGGAGGTGAAACGAAAAGCCCCGACGGGGCTTTTGCGGACGTGCGGAGGTGTAGCGCCAAGCCCCGAATGGGGCGGCACATAAATAGCCGGGGGTGGAGCGCGCAACGCGTGCGGAACCCCCGGTATCGGTGCAATATCCAATCGAACCCCGAAGGGGTGACACATATATAGCCGGGGGTGGAGCATGC
>DEWI01000005.1 GCA_002363575.1 Verrucomicrobia bacterium UBA3214
TCCGTCTGCTTGCCGAAGACTTCCTCGCTCATCGCCGCCATCGAGCGCAGGAAAATCTCGCGCGCTATCACCGAAGCGGCGGCGACGGCTATATCGCTCTCCGCCTTGTGCATTTGCACGATTTCCGCTTTCTTCCCAAGCGGCTTGAGCGCGCGCTTGATAGTCTCCTCGGTGTAGGCGAACTGATCGACGACGACGCGCTTGCAATCCGGCCGTTTCTCGAGGAGTTCTTCGATCGCCGTCCCGTGCGCCCAGGCGAGAAGGCGGTTGATGTTCTTGATTTTCGCGTAAAGCCTGTTGTAGGCGGCCGGGCCGATCTTTACTACCGTGAAGCCGTCCTGCCCAAGCAGGCGGCGAAGCTGCATGCCGACGGAGAGGACGGAACGGTCGCTCATCTGCTTGCAGTCCTTGACGCCGAGCTTCTGCATTTCATCGCTCAGCCTCTCGTCGGTGTATGCGCAGCATACCACCAGCGGACCGAAATAGTCGCCCTTGCCGGATTCGTCGCTGCCGGCGTGCGCGCTGAAGAGTTCCGGGCGCAGTTCTTTTTCGTAGCCGAGGGAAGCCGCGCCGAGCACGCGCGGCTCCAGCACGAAGAGTACGAAATCTTCCGCGCCGCCGCCCTGGATGCAAAGTTTGCGCTTGCCGTGCTTTTCTTTCTGGTAGAGCGTCGCGTTGAAACCGTCGCCTTCGATCGACCAGAGAGAATAGGGAACTTCGCGCTTTCTGTAGTTCCCTGCGAGCATGACGCCAAGCAGCAGTTCCTGCTGATCGTTGGTGAGTTCGTAGGTGAACGTCGTCTTTTTTGTCCCTTCAAGCGCCATCGCAGATATTATAGCATATTTTCGCCGTCTGGAACCGTGCGACTCGCGCGCAATGCCGTTAGACGGCATTCTGCGGCGACGGCTTTCACGGGCGTTTCAGGACGTCCGCCGGCCAGTTCGCTGTCTCGGCTTTCTGCCAGCCTTTTATGCGCACGGCGCCATCGGCGAAGAGCGACGCCACGGCATAGCTGTTTTCCCCGGCTCCGGTGCCGACGGCGAGCGCGCGCAGGGAATAGTACGCGATGCCGTTCAGCGTGAGCGCGTCGCCGAAATGCTCGTGCCCGGTGAAGACGGCTTTCGTTTTGCCGGATTTCTCCATCAGCGCGCGGACGGCGCCGGCGTTCTTCACACGGTGGCGAATGTCCGCGTGGGGATCGAGTCTCTGGTGGCAGAAGACGACGACGGGGCCGCGGGCTTTCTCCAGCTCGCTTTCAAACCAAGTCAATTCTTCCGGAGGGATGTTTGCGTCCTGCCACGGATTCGATTCGGAATAATGTCTATACGAGGAGTCGTAGCAGGCGTCGAGAACGATGAATGTCGCGCCCTTGCGGGTGAATGAATAATGCGCGAGGGCGCGCTCCTGCCCGGAATTGGAAATGCGCGAAAGGAATTCGTCTGGCGTCAGGCAGTCGAAATCGTGGTTGCCGGGGACGTGGAAACGTTCGCCGCGGAAGCGCGCGAACTCGCGCTCTATTTTTTCGAGGCACGCTAGCGTCCGCGGGCGATCGGCCGAGAAGTCCTTGAAGTCGCCAAGCTCGATAAAGAAATCCGGCTTGATGCGATTCATTGCATCTACGGCCTCGCGCAGCTTCCCGGAGGCCTCGCGGTAGAAGCGGTCGCCGATCGGCGGTTCGCAGCGGTTTTCCGGGATGTCGGCAAAGTGGACGTCGGTGACCATTCCGAAGCTGACGAGGGCGTCTTCCGGGAGCCGCCAATCCGCAGGCGCGGGGCGGCTTTCGCTCGCAACGGCGTCTTGCAAAGGCGCGCCGATGCCGGCGCAGATCATGCTTTTGATGAATGTCCGTCTGTCCATGTCGAGAATCCTTTCCGTTTGTATCGCAGTTTCCCGGCCGCGGCGCTTTCTTTGCGAAGCCGCCCGTTCCCGCCAGCCGGTCATATTATACCATATTGGCGACTCATGCCGCGCGGCACGCGATGCCATTGCAGCAAAAAATCCGTCAGCCGGCGTTTAAAGCTCTTTCCCGCAAGTGCCGGCAACTGGAAATCTACAGCCTTGAGACCAGCCCCTGTTTTCGCAAGCTCCGCAATTGCTGCAGCCGTTGCAGGTGAGGCGCGTGCCGCAGGTCTGGCAGACGTCGCGGAACTCGCCCGTACATTGGACGACAGACTCGTCGAAAAGCGAACCTTCGGCGGGGCGCAGTTTGTACTGCGGCGTCCGTCCCTGAAAACTCAAGCCCGAAAGATATGCCTGCTGGCTCTGCACCCGCTTGTCTTGTATGCGGTAGGTCTTGCCATCCTTGACGAACACGGTCCCCGTCTCGATGAAGTCGAACGTGACGTCGTATCTTCGGCACTGGTCGCTCAGAGACTTGACCCATTCGTAATGGCATGGGCGCGCCCCGTCGTAGTTCTCGCCGCCGCACAGAACCTGCTCGAACTGCCCCGTGGCGAGATAGCGCTCTGCATCCATCGGGCCTATGAACGGAGCGGCCATGAAGCCCTTGTGCTTCGCCGGGATATCATGGAGAATCGCCAGCCGCTCGTCCGCCCGCGCCTGGTTCTCTGTCGTGACCTGAAGCATGACGTTCTCGTAGCCATCCCCCCAGTCGCTTGGCAGATGCTCGCGTATGCGCGCCGCCCGCTTGGTGAGGATTCTGAATATGACATCGGGACGCCTGCGCATTATCGCCCACGCCTCGTCGCGCCACTCGTCGGCCTCTTCGACGAAGAAGTCGGTCGAAAGCCCGACAAGCAGTTCCATGCCCGGCGCGATCTTGAATCTTCCGTCGCGCCCCTTCTTGAGCGGCATGTCGAAGTTGGCGTTTCGCGTCACCTTCGACGTGTCTATCCCGCGCAGGCTGTCCAGGAAGTACATATAGCAGTGCCGGCAGCCCTCGCTCACCTTATGGCAGCCGTGCCACGGATTCCAGATTATCATGGGCCGCTCGCTTGAATTGCCGTCAGCCGCGCCTCATGAAGTCGTCGAGAGAGTTGCGTCCCGCGAATGTGCTGCGCTCCTTGGCGGCATCAAGAATGTCCTTTGTCACAGGAAGCGGGCGGAGCGAATTGGCGTTGAATAAAATACCCTTTATTGTGTCGTGTGCTCTGACGAGGTCGATTGCCATTACGAGAGGCAGATTGACCGGCATCACGGTGTTCTCGTCGTCGAGCTGAAGATATTTCTTTCGTGTGGCAATTTGGAGGAAAGCATCGCCCTCGGGAAGCCTTACCACTGGAATGTGCGCCAGGTTCAGGACCTGTGCCTCGAAAGACCCGCTGTAGAGATTCGTATCGACCCCGTCACGTGGCCACGCGCCGTAAAGCGCCTTGCTGCAGTCGATGGTGCGCCTCAACGCTTCGATAAGTTGTTTGATGCTTTCATCCGAGGGATTCTGCTTGATTGCTTTGATGGCATTCTCCATCAGTTCCATTTCCGGGTAGGAATTGCTCATGTTTTCTCTCCTTATACTCGTTTATCGTCTGGCGATCTGTCATGATTCACCATGAACCCTTCGCCATTCGATTTTACCGTCTTCGGTTTCGGGGAAGCCGGCGTTTCTTGCGGACAGCGGGATCCGGGCTTCGCCGTCCTTGCAGCCGGAACCATCGGAATAAATGCCGGTAGCGACTTTTTGCAATTCGCCGGCTTTGATGGCCTTTGTCATCAAATAGCGGCTGCCATGCTTGCGCCGGCATTCTATCGCAGTCATCTGCATTGTCGCATTTCAATTCTCAAAAAGCTTCTTTTGCGGGCTGTGGCGCAGATTGTAGCACATCGTTGGTGCATTGGTCAAGATGGCGAAAAGGAAAAGCGTAAAATTCAATGAGTCAAAAAGGTTTTGAAAGATTGTGGATCGATACTGTATTTCAGCCTCAAAGAATGGAAATGTGCGGCAGGCCCTTGCGGCTTTGACGGAAAAAGCGTATACTGTTCCCGTCGTACAAATGAGAGACTGTACAGAGAAGATTGGAGCGCGGGTGGCATCCGCCTATGCCGCCAAGACGTTTCCGGCAATATTGCGATCTTTGGTGGATGTATTCAACGCCCGCAAAAGGATCTGCGCTGCATGATTGCGCGCTTCTTGAAGCGGTTGTGAAATCCAAGAGCAAGTTCTATCGCTGCAAACGGGCAAGATGCGAATTGGCGACGATTAAGTCCGTAAAACCCGTTCCACCCGACGAGGCCTTGCCGACGCTTGAAGCGGATTACGGACACATGGAGAATAACATGATATTCGGACGGAAACCACCTTTCAAGGAGATTCTTGGCGCCATCGGCCGGCTCGAAAGCGAAATTCACGCGCGCGCTTGATGACAAATGACAGAAGAGCAGTCAAAACTGGTCGGACGGACGTTCCGGCATTTCAAAGGCAATCTCTACCGTCTTGAGGGGTTCGTAAAGGACTCCAAGATGCTGGCAGAGATGGTCGTCTATCGTGCTTTATATGGCGATGGCGGATTGTGGGTTCGCCCGGCGAAGATGTTCT
>DEWI01000141.1 GCA_002363575.1 Verrucomicrobia bacterium UBA3214
GACTTCGGCATCGTGCGCATGATCGTCGATGACCATGAAAAGGGCTGCGAGGTCCTGGAGAAGGCGGGCTTCACCGTCCGCCAGACGGACGTAGTAATGGTCAAAGTCGCCGACAGGCCCGGCGGCATGGCCGAGCTTATGGAAAAGCTCGACAAGGCCGGCGTGGATATCGAATACTCCTATGCGTATTCGCTCGGCGCCGGAGACTCCGCGATACTCATCTTCCGTTTCACGGACAACGCCAAAGCCGAACAAGCCCTCGCCTAGGCGCCGCGACGCCTGCGCGCCGGCGATGAATCCTCTGCCATGAACAACATCCTCTGTTTCAAGTGGGGGACGCTGTATCCTCCGGAATACGTCAACCGGCTCTACGCCGGCGTGAAGCGACATCTGCCCGGCCCGTTCCGCTTCGTCTGCGCCACCGACGACGCAAGCGGACTCGCCGGCGGCATAGAGACCGCGCCCATTCCTCCCGCCCCCGAGGGCTGGAAGCCGAATGCGCGCTACAAGCGCTGGCCGGGAATCTACCTCAAGCTCATGGTGTTCAAGCCCGGCTTCGCAGGGCTTTCCGGGCCGACGCTGTTTCTCGATATCGACCAGATCGTGACGGGCGACCTCGGCAAATTCTTCGAGTTCGCGCCCGGCCGCTTCTGCATGATCCACAACTGGATAGAGTGGCACAAGAAGCTCTTCCGCCCCGCCCCGAAGATCGGCAACAGCTCGTGCTTCCGTTTCGAAGCCGGCGAGAAGAGCGCCTACATCTACGAGAAGTGGATTTCGGAGCTGGAGCGCGCGCAAGACCAGCGGTTCTTCCGCACCGAGCAGGCCTATATGACTTACGCGGCGGGACTCGAGAACATCACGTGGTGGCCGGACGATTTCGTGCGTTCCTTCAAGCGTTCCTGCCAGCGCCCGTGGCCGCTCAACCATTTTCTCGCGCCGAAGTTCAACCCCGACACTTCGATACTCTGCTTCCACGGCCACCCGTCTCCGGAAGAGGCGATACGCGGCTATCGCGGCAAGCACCTCAACACGTGGACGCTGCCGGCGCCGTGGGTGGGCGAACTCTGGGAACCGCCGCAAGCGCGGGAAAACTGATGGTTTCCGTAATCATACCCGTCTTCAACGCGGCCGGCTATCTCTCCAGATGCCTGGAGAGCGTGCTTGCCCAGACCGTCCGCGACCTCGAAGTCGTTTGCATCGACGATGGCTCGCAAGACTCGTCCGCGCAGCTCGTCGAGGAGTTCGCCGCGCGCGATGCCCGCGTGCGCCTGATTCGCCAGGCGAATACCGGCCAGGGAGGGGCGCGCAATCGCGCGCTCGATGAAGCCAAGGGCGAGTATTTCACGTTCGTCGATGCGGACGACGCCATCGCGCCTTGCTATATCGAAGCGATGATGCGCGCGCTCGCGGCGACAGGCGCGCCTGTCGCCGCGAATGCCGCCTATGCGCGCTTCGACGGCAATACGCCGCCTTCGCCGGGCGCCGGCGCTCTCGAGGCGGCGGCGCGCGCGCGCGTCTGCTCTTTCGGCGCGTTCGTGCGCGATAGGCGGGTTTTTTCCGCCGTCTGGAACAAGCTCTACCGGCGCGACGCGCTTGGCGGGATCCGCTTTCTTTCGCATCCTTTCGAAGATTGGCCGTATCTCGTCAAAGTGTTCGCGAAGGCGGAAAAGTACGCGCGCTTCTCCGTTCCGCTCTACTATTATAATACAGGGAGCGTATCGACGATCCGCAGCCCGTTCGGCGAAAAGAAGATCCGCGGCTATCTTACAGGGATAGAGGATGTGACCGCCCTGTTCAAGGATGACGCGCGCGCGCGCGACGTCCGCAGGCGCGCCGCCGTCGCCGCGAAGATGCTGATGGGCAAGGCGCGCAAATGCCCGGCGCCTCTGCGCGAGATGGCGCAGCGCGGCCTCAAGGATATCATCGCGCGCGGCTTGCTCACGTGGACCGACCTCGACCTGAAGACTCTATGGCGGCTGGTTTGACAAATGCAGGGGAAGCGCCGCGCGTCCTGCGCTTCGCGTTCTGCTTCGACCGTGCGTACGCGCTGCCGGCGGCCGTCTCGCTGCATTCGCTCATGGCGCACGCGACGCGCCGCGACGCGCTATACGAATTGAATATCGTCGCCGGCGATCTCGACGACGCTTCGCGCCGGTTGCTGGAGCGCGCGACCGGCGGCTTCGCGAACGCGCGGCTCGTCTATCGCGAGCCGCCCGCGCTGCCCGCGCGGCTGCGCGGACTCGCCGCGCGCAAGTCGCACTACTCCGACGCGCTGTTCTCGAAACTGCTGCTGCCGCGGATTTTCGGGGACGAAGGGCGCGTCGTCGCTCTCGATGTCGATACGGTTTATTGCGCGGATGCCGCGCGCTTCCACGATTTCTCGTTCGCCGGCTGCGTCGGCGGCGCTCCCGAGCCGATGTATTTCGGCTGGCGCGGCGAAGGGCCGCTGGCCGGCCGCGCAAAGAAAGTGCGCCGCTATTTCCGCGAATATTCTCCGGAAGAGCGCCGGCGCATGACGCTGAACGCAGGCGTCATAATCTACGACCTCGGCAAAATCGCCGCATGCGGCGCCGTCGGCAAGTGGGTGGAGTTCGCGCTGGCGAATGCGCGGCGCCTCCTGCTCCCGGAGCAGGATGTGTTCAATCTCGCGCTCGACGCGCCCCCGGAGGTCCTGCCGTGGGGCGTGTGCCGCTATGCCCCTCTGGCGACGGACGCGCCGCCCTCGCCCGATGCCGTGCAGCTCCACTACACGACGAAGATTAAGCCGTGGTTCGACCCGACATGCCGCCTGGCGGACTGCTGGTTCGCCGCGCTCGCTTCCGCGGGGCTGGTGGAGGATTGGCAAAAGTGGTACGCCATCGCCGCCCGCGACATCTACCGCGCGCATTGGGCGAAAACGCTTTTCGCAGTCTCCTGCGGCCGCCTGCGTTTCATTTTGAAGCGCGCCGCGAAAGGGGGGCGGTGAACACCGCCGTGCATCGCGAGCTGGAAGAGGCGCTGCGCGCGCGCCTTTCGCCGGCGCTCGCGCTCGAGGCGTTCGCGACGCATTCGGCCAAGCCGGTCTTTCGCGCCGTCCTCCCGGACGGGAAGCGTTTCTTCGTCAAGGTCGTGAAAAGCGCGAAGGGCGCGCGCCAGCAACGCATGCTAGAGGAGCTGAATCTCCCCTTCGTGCCGAAAATTCCGCACCTTTTCGAGTGGAAGGATGGTCGCAGCATCGTCTGCCAGGAATGGCTGGAGGGTCGCCATGTCACTCCGGAAGAAATGACGCTCGCGCAATGCGATTCTCTCGTCGCCGCCACGCTCCGCCTCCAAAGCGCGTTGCGTCCGTCCCATGAAATGGTCGCAATGCGCGATTTGCCCGCCGCTTATCGCGAAATCGAGCAGTTTGCGCGCCGCCATCCATTCATGCGGCCGTGGCTCCGCGCCCTTCTGGACATCCCGGAAGACTTGCGCACGTATCCCGCGGACGCCCTCGCGACGATCCATGGCGATCAGCACTACGAAAACTACCTCTTTGACGGCAACGCAGTCTGCGCAATCCTCGATCTCGAAGCTATAACGCGCGGCCTGGCATGCCAGGATTTCGCGTATATCGTCATTCGCCGCTTTTACAAGGCCAAACTTTCCGCTTATCGCCGCCGCCGCTTGCTCGTCGTCTTCAAGCGGATGCTCGCGCGCCCGGAATTCTCCCCGCGCGAGCGCGCCGTCGCGGTGAATATGTGGCGCCTCGTCTTCGCCGCGCGCCGTCTCGCCGCCCATCCCCGTTTCGGGCCGGTGGCGCTCCTTGCGTGGAAGCGCGATCTCCCGCTCCGCAAACTCCTCCGTTGCGTTTGAGCTTCCCCCTCGCCGGGAACGCCTGCTCCAGCGATATTTATCGCATCCTTTCGCGACTCCAGTCGCTTCCGCTGGCGACTCCAGTCACCTGCCTTCGCGACTCCAGTCGCTTTTGCGGGCGACCCTAGTCGCCTTTGCTGGCGACTCCAGTCGCCTTCGCTCGTGACTCCAGTCGCTTTCGCTCGCGACTCCAGTCGCTTTCGCGGGCGACCCCAGTCGCTCCGTCTTCCGGCTCGGCGCAGCGCTGCCGTCCTCATATGTGGCCGTTTTCGCGCCCAAGGGAGGGCCGAGCGGCGAAAAAAGCGCGAATTCATCGTTGTTTGGGGGGTTGACGGGAGAGAGACGGCTATGGTATAATACGCATCACTTTGCCCTAGGTGGGGCGAGGGGAAGCGAAAGATCCGGGTTGTTCCATGCCTGGACAAAGCGGATTGTTCTGAATAATAAAGGATAAAGGAACTAGAAAGATGGAAATGCCTACTTCCGCCCTCACGGGCGTAACGCTCAAGGACATGTTTGATGCCGGGCTTCACTTCGGCCATCAGACGAAGCGCTGGAACCCGAAGATGAAAGGATACATCTTCGACAAGCGCAATGGAATTCACATCATCGATTTGACGCAGTCCGTCCAGCTTCTGGACGAGGCGGCCGGCTTCCTCCGCGATACGATCCTCGCGGGCAAGAAGCTTCTCTTCGTCGCGACGAAGAAGCAGATTTCCGAGATGGTGAAAAACTGCGCGCAGGAAATCAGCCAGTTCTACATCACCGAGCGCTGGCTCGGCGGCACGCTCAC
>DEWI01000143.1 GCA_002363575.1 Verrucomicrobia bacterium UBA3214
CGCCATTGACGCCATAGCGGTACTCTGAAATGTACATCGACCCAAAACGCGGGATGTCCGCGACCGTTTTACGCGCCTTGGGCTTCTTGTCGGGAACTTCGTAATACTCATTCTTAATCCCGGACGTCGTCCAAACATAGCGAGCCCCTTCCGACACCGCATAACTAAACGCCTGTTCGACCGCCTGGCGGAACTCAGCCTCGGTCACCTCCACCTTCTTGCACTCGACGATAATGATTGGCGACTCGTGCTTGGCATCGGCAAACACCTCGATGTCCGCCTCGCGCAAAGACGATCCGACCGTCACTGGCGCAAAAAGCTGGATGCGGTCATCAGGATATTCGTACTGCAAGACCAGCGTCAAATAGGCCTTGGCCTCGATAATCGCCTCCGGTTTCGTCCAATCGCGCGAAATCCCGTGCCGAAGATACTCGATCCGCTTCCCGTCATCGCCGATGCGGATCAACTTCTTCGCCACTCCCTGCGCAACCAGGTCGTCACTCTGCGTAATCAATTTTTTCTTCATATGCCTCGCATGGTTTGTCTGCCACCATTTCCCCGAAATTATAACATTTTAGCGCCCAGCGTGATCCGCCGATCCGGGAATCTCATACACGTAGAAGAGGAAATGCGAACACAGTGCGATGTAAGGGCAGTCCGTCATTTCGCCACCTTGCCTTTCTGCGATTTGGATGCTGTCGCGGCGAATTGCGCTTCGGCGCCGGCGATCGAGCAGAACATATCGAGCGCGCGGACGCATGACACGGGATTGCCGCTTCCTTCCGCATTCGTCGCGAATATCAAATCTGGAAAAGCCTTTTTCAGCATGTGTTATCGCCCTCGCTTCCGGCAATGGTTATTATACCATATTTGGCACTGTCGCTTGTGGATTCGAGAAGTGGAATTTTGCGCAGGGCGTTTCTCGCCGCAATGGTCCGACGAGGCGCAGGAGTCCCTGCGCTGCGTGCACGGGACGGACGGCGACGCCAAGTTCGGCGACAAGATCGTCAAGGGGGAACATGAGCCCATCATCGCGAGGGATGTGTGGGTCAAAGTTCAGGGACTCCGCATCCAGAATGGCTGTGGGCGCGAACGGCGGGAATGCCATGCGGAGCCGGCGCTTCTTGCGAACCTCGTCCACTGCAGCCATTGCGGCAGCAAGATGTGCTATCGCTGGACCGGCAAGAGGCGCGGGGAAGGTCTGCGAAGTACTGTCCGCGCCACTCGCCATGATGGGGATGTCGGCGCAGCGGTCTGGGCTGGCGCAGAACAGGATTCTCTACGCCCTTGCTCAGGCTGGTGCGGGGAGGCGGCTCGCAGGATCGTTCTCGCCTTCGGAGTTCAGCTCTCTCTTCGTCGCAGTCATCGTCAGGATTGACATCACGGAAGCAGGGCTGAACATCCGCGTCAGGACGCCGGATGGCGGCAACAGCGATTAGATCCACGCTGCGGTAGAGCCCCCGCAAAGATCGAAGTCGGCCGAAAGCGGCGGAACGTCGGCATCGTATTCGTTCGTCACCTCGATTTCAAGGATGTTGCCGTTTCTCTTCATAGCGCCGGTCGCCTCGAACGTAAAACCGGTGAAAGCGCCGGCGCGAGAGCCTGTCTCTACGCCGTTCACGCGGACGATCGCCTTCTCGCGCCGTCGGCCCCGTCTATTTTGTTCCAGCAGTTCGGCACGAGAACGGGCAGGCCGTCCAGCATCCAATCGTTCCTGTCGAGACTCATTTCCACGCGTTAGGCCGCGGCCGCCCCACCGCCGCCATCGCGGCAAGAGAATGTTTCAATTCCGTCATCATACGTCTCCTCCAGATTTTCGCGTTTCTACGATTCTACACGACAACCACGCCGCCGTCAATACCGGCGGCAGCAAATAAGAAGCCTGGAAATCACACTATCAGACAAATCTTTTGTTCGCCGCTCCCGCGCCCTACGTGGAACTCGTGTTTTACGGTGCGGCCGTTCGAAACAGCCTCCACCTCGTATGTTCCGCAGAACCCCCTGAACGGAAGCCTCCCGCTCGGCGCCTCGCACTCCATGTCCGTGCGCCACTCGCGCCCGAACAAGTCGCGCACCGCGTTGTATGCCGGCTTGGGGCTCATGTCGCGGCGGCAGAGAGAGCCGCGCATCGTCCGGAGCCACGTGTACGCGTCGGACATGTCCCAATAGATTATCGCCTCCATCGCAGGATGCGAAAACCATATGCTGTAGAGCTTGCGCAGAAGCTCCGCCTGCACCGCCTCGTCGCCTGGATCTTCGGAAAACGCCGGGATGGTCGTCTCTGTGATCTGGATCGGCTTCCCGAGCGTGGCGTAGGTATCGAGCAGTGTGAACATGGCGTTTGGGTCGTACATGATTTTCACGCGGTCGTTGAAATTCTTGTTGCCGGTTTTGCACAGCCAATGCGCCTGCATTCCGATGCTGTCGATGCGGCAGCCCTTGCCGAGAGCATCCTCGATCAGCTTGTAGTAGTCGCTGTCGCGCCCATTGTATCTGGCCATCACGTTCGCGTGGGCCTCGTTGATTACAAGGGTGTTGTCCGGAAAATACTTCGCCGCGGTCTTGAAGTTCCACTCGATGAAATCCGGCGCGGAAAAGAAACTGCTCAGCGAATCTTTCAGCTCGCTCTTGTCGAGCGTTTCGTTCGTCACCTCCCACATCCTGATGCGGCGCCGATAGCGCTCGGCCAGCGTGCGGAAACGGTTTTCCACAAGTTCCTTCTCGTGTTCCACGCTCCCTTTCACCCATGTCGGGAAGAGGTTCTTCGACACGTAGTTCAAACAGTGCGCCTTCGGCTCGATTCCGTGCGCCTCGCAGAATTCCAGGCACATATCGACCGGTGGACGGCGATAAACATACGGCGAATCCTTCGCGAATCTGTACACCCCCGGCTCCGGCTCGTCGGTTATCCAGTAGAACGGCACCGTTGCGCGATTGAACGCCGCCGCGAAAAGTTCGCGGTACGCGGCCGCCGCCTCCGCGCCGTTCTTCGTTTCGCCAAGGCCGAAGAGGTTCGCGCCGTGTTTGAAGTCGTGGCGCTTCTGTTCTGGCGTATCTTCACATGGACCCTCTCGCACGCCCGCCCCTCTGCATCGACAAAAAGAAGCGTGGCGTCGCCCTTGCGGTTGGCCTCTATGCCGGCCTTCACGCGCGCATCTGTCGCCTCCTCGCTTTCGCGGAAGTAGCGCATCACGGCATCGCGATCATACTTCATCGCCGCCCACAAGGGCCCGTAAATCCGGCCCCTGCCAGCATCACCGCATTGCGTATGAATTCCCTGCGTGTAATATTGCAATTCATCGTATTTTCTCGCTTACAATCTTTACAGGCCCGATCAGCCCTGATGGCAGAACGGGCCAGTTTTCCGCGTGCAAAAGTCTTCCTGTACCGAACCCCATCACGTTGGCGTTGTGGAAAATCTTCCACTCTACGCCCTTTCTGTCGTATGTGCGGATGCGGTTCGCCCCCAGATTCGCCACTTCGATTTCAAGCTCGTTTTCGCCCACGCGCAAAAACTCCGCCGGAAGCGCAAGGCGGTAGGGGTGCATGAAAAGCGTTCCGGCGAATCGCCCGTTTACTTTCACTCTCGCCGAATTGCAAACCTCGCCAAGGTCGAGCATCAAGCCTTCCGGGCGGACTGCGTCGAGCGCGAACACCGTGCGATAGCGCGCCGCGCCGGAAAATTCCGCTTCGCATTCGCCGAAACGAGTCCAGTCGCCTAGCACATCCCCTTCGCGCGACTGCGGCAGAGGCCAGCCGGAAACATCGTCCGTGAAATCGAGCTTCCACTCGCCGTCCAGCGCCACGGCCGTTTCCTCTTTGCGCGGCGCTTTGGCAACCCCTATCTCGCCATTTTCGAGCCAAACGAATATCGAGCCTGCCGGCGCAAGCTCCACCGTATCGCGCGATTTCGCCTCGCCCGTCATCGCATCGAGCGCCACCGCGCCCGCCGGAAGCGAAAGCGCGGCTTCCTTCTGCGACGAGTTGACGATGAAATACAGCCTCCCGCCGCGCCACTTGAACCGCACGCAGTCGAACGGCGTACCGCAAGAGGCGAAATCATCGCGCCGCGCCGCCGTCGCGCCAAGCGCCGCCACCGCGTCTTCAACCGGCTTCGGCAGCGCGGACGTATCGAGCGCCTTGCCCAGAAGCCCCGGCTCCGACGCCGGCAGAGATTTCTCGAACAGGACAGGCATCTTTTCCGCAAGCTCCGCAAGGCGTTTCGCCGTGGCCTGTTTCATGTATTTCGCCTCGGGAACCACTATCGCCTTGTATCGCGAAACCACGTCGTCCGTCAAAAACGAATCGCTTGTGTAATCGACTGAATACCCTGCGCCGGAAAGACGCTTGGCGAGCCTGCCGAAATTGCTCCGCTCGAACCAGCGCGGCTCCACGCCGAAGCCGCCGGCGAAACCCTTCGAATCCATCCAATGGTCGTATACGGGCCAGAACAGAAGAACGTCGTTATCCGGCGCGGCATCGGCGGCAAGGCTCTGGACGCGCGTGAAATATTCATTCAGCGGCTTGATGTTGCGCCACTGCGGATTGCGCGGATTGAGCTCGCTCCCTGCATAGAAGCACCACCCCGGCCATGGCGCGGAATCCGGCGAATACACTGTCGCGTGGTAGTAGAGCCTGTTCACGCCGGCGAGAAAAAGCAGGTCTCCGAACGCCTTCACCTCCTCCAATGTTTCGCAGAAATGCTCGGCAAGCCAGGTGAACGACTCCGCGCTTGTATGCTTTCTTCCGGCCAAATGCGCGGCGGAAGATGCGAACTTCGATATAAGGGGATTTCGCATCCCCTCGCGGAAACGCGCGTCGAAGCCGCTCTTGAACTTGTCGCGCGCGCCGCGACCGAACATTTCCGTTTCCGGCGTTCCGGCGATGGCGTAGAATTCGAGAAGATTCGCGCTCGAGCCGTGCGCCTGGTTGTGGGTGTCTATTCCCTGCTCGCGACACCAGCCGGTCCAGACCGGGAAGGTCTCCTTCACGAGTATGTCGTTCAGCGTCTCGCGCCAGTCGCATTTTACGCGGGCTACGGCATCGGCATCGCCAACTCCCGCAAGCTCTGCGTAGTGGTCTTCTATCGAATAGCCGCGATATTTACGGAAGAGCGCCGGAAGCTCGTCCGACCAGGCGGCGCGCACGTATTCGAAGGAATCGTGGAAGGTGCCGCGCGGCATGGCGTCCGGCTCGCCGTCGAGAACGCCGAACTGCGCAATGTGGCGTTCGAGCGCGGAAGGGGAAAACGGATTGAGCATCGGCCCGGCATCGGCATTTTGCGCGCGCTTAACGCTCTGGCCGGTGTAATACGCAACGAGCGATACGCCCTCCCCCTGCCACAAGACTTTGCTCCGCTGCGGCATGGCCTCGCCGTCTTTCACAACCTTGATAGCCTGCACACCCAGTTCCGGCGGCGTGGCCTTGCCCCCGAAGCACCACCCCGCTCCGAAGCTCAAGTCGAACTTCATTCCGTTCGCGGCGGAAAAGCGCTTGAAATCCTTCAGCACCTCGATGAACCGGGGCGAGAGGAATTCGATGTATTTATCCTCGCATCCCTTCGCACCGTATATCGGCACCACGCGCACGCCGCCGAGCCCCGCCTCGCTCCAGCGGCGCATTTCCTTTTGAAGCTCCTCCGGCTCTACCGCGCTTCCCAGAAGATGGCATATCCCCCACGGCTTCGTCTCCGGCACCGGCGCCGGAAACGCAATCGCTTGATTCGCCTCCCCGCACGCCGCGCCAGACGCGAGCAAGGCCAATGCGAATATCTTCATGCCGGCATGGGCACGACTCTTGCGAGCGCCAACCACCACTCTCTAGCCTCCAATCTCTAATCGCCAGCCCCTAATTCACCCGCCCGGTGTAGTCGTCGGCGCTCGATTTGTTTTCGCCGGCTTTGAAATATTCCGCCTGCGCGGCTTTCCGCGGGCCTTCCCAGGGCCGTGCGTTGCCGCGGCCTGTCAATTGGACGACGCACATCCAAAGCTGCTTCCTGTGCCAGTTCACCATGCAGTTGGAGCCCCACGCCCCGCCGTGGCCGAACCATTCGTCCTCGCCATCCTCGTACGGTGCTTTGAGGCCGAGCGAATACCCACCGCCCATGGTGCGCGTGGAAACGGCGAGAAGATTCTTCACCGTCTCCTCCTTCAGAATGCGCGCGCCGTTGTCGCCAACGCCGAGATTCATGAGCATGCGGTAGAATTTCAGCATGTCGCGCCCGGTCGTCCAAAGCCCGGCGCCCGCGGACGGGAATACGCCCGCGCCGTTGTAGGGGCGCTGCATCTTGGAGTCGCACGACTTTCTTTCGGTGGGCATGTCCTTCGTGCAGTGATACATCTGGATCTGGCGCGAAAGCTGTTCGTCGGTCGGCCAGAACGTGGTATCGGCCATCCCCAGCGGATCGAGAACGGTTTCTTTGAGATAGTCCTCCCACTTCTTGCCGGTCGCGGCCTCCACCACCGCAGCTCCGATATCTATGCCGGTGTTGGAATACTGCACCTTGGTGCCGGGTTCGAAAAGAAGGGGCGCAGCCGCCGCCGTGGCCGCAACGCTCCTGAGCGGCATCTTGCGCGACCAGCCGCCCATCGCCTCGTAGTTCGCGAGCTCGAACGGAAATCCGCCCGTGTGATTCATCACCATTCTCACGGTCAAGACGTTCTGCGCCTTGACAAGCGTGCGCGTGCCGTTCGTTTCGGAGACCTGCACCCACAGGGTTTCGAATTCCGGGAGGTATTTGGAAACGGGATCGTCCAGATTCAATTTCCCTTCTTCCACGAGCTTTGCGACGGTAACGCCGCAGAAGTCCTTCGTCTGCGAGCACTGCATGAAGGGGTCGTCCAACGTAATCGGGCGTTTAGCCTCGCGGTCTGCGTAGCCGAGGCACTCGGTTTCCACGCGCCCGTTGTCGTCCAGAACGGTTATTATTCCCGGCAGCTGCCCGCTTTCGACATAGAGCGCGAGAACTTCTTCCATCGTTCCGGCCCAGACCGAAACAACCATCGCGCAAGCGGCAAAAGCCGCTGCAAAAAACTTCCTTTTCATTCGATATGCACCTCGTTTTAGGTTCTTGGAGTATTAGCAAACAATGTCAGTCCAGTCAAGGATTATTTCCTGCATAGTTTATTTCAACCGCGCCGTCTAGGCGGCGGCCGGAAACGCGGCGGCCGTCGGAGAGGGCGATGTTTTCAAAAGAGACGTCCTTCCACGAGGCCGGGCAGCCGCGGAAGAATTCCGTTTTGCCGTCCACCTCGTGCACCATCAGCTCCATCGCGGCGGTGGCGGCGGCGGCGGCGGCGTCCATCTGCATCACCTTGCGTCCGCGGGTGTAGTTCGTGAAGCCTTTGAAAACCGACTGATGGTGCGAGCCGTGGCCCTCGTCGCAAAAAAATGTTTCCCAATCGCGCAGCATTGCCGCGGCGGCCTCGGCCCTGCCGGCGTGCGTATTGAGGACGGACGCCCATGGAAGGCTCCACCCCACCCACCGCCCGTGGCCGATCTCCACCCAATTGCGATACGTATCTTCCACGGCGGCGGCGTTCTTTTCAAGGTCGATGACATCGAACGGGTATAGCCCCGCCATGTGCGAATGGTGGTGGTGCGAAGCGTTGAAAGGCATTCCCTCGAAAACATCGAATCCCGTACCGCCGCCGGCGGTGTAGAACGGAAGGCACTCTTCCACGTCGAGCCACATTGGATCGGGCTCCTCGCCAAGAAGCTCCGCCGCCGCTATCAAGTCGCGCGCAAGGCGGTGCGCCGCGGCGAGCTGGAAGCTTGGATCGCGCCCGGCAGACCGATCCAGATCCTTCGCGCCCCATTCGGGGGACACGGCAAAAGGAATCGAAAGCTTTCCATCCCGCTCTTCCATCATCGCGCGGTAAACCTTCATCGCGCCCTTCATGAAATCGTAGGCCTCCCGCCGCAAGAAATCGCAATCGCCCGAATACTTCACGTATCGCCACATCATGTCGGCCACCCATGCGGTGGAGGCGTGGTCGATCGTGCCCATCCAGTAGCCGCCGATGCAAACGCCCCGGTCGCTTACGGCATGCGGCAGAACGTATCCATCCTCCACGCCTGCGAACTTGCGCGCATTCTCCCTCAGCGACGGCTTCCACGAAAGAATCATCGTGAAAAGCGGCATCAGGTTCTTGAAGTGTCCGCCGCGGAACGCCGGCGAGTAGCACATCTGGACGTTGATGTTGAAGTGGTAGTCGCCCTTCCACGGCGGGAGCTTGTAGTCTTCCACCCACGGGCCTTGAAGCGGCGCGGGCACGCCCTCCGGGTCGGTCATCGCGCCGAAGCGATACATGCCGTAGTCGAAAATCCTCTGTATCGATTCGTCGGGCACGCGGATGCGCGCGCTCTTTTCCCAAAAGCGTTTCCAACATTCCCTCGCCGCGCCCTCCACCGCCGCATACGCGACATCCGGCACTCCGGCGCCGTTTCTGGACGTGGCCAGGAAAAATTCGTTTCCGCGTTTTGCGAACGAAAGCGCCACCGGCGGATCTGCGGGCAAACGCCACACAAACCCCGAAGGCGAATATTCCGCGTCTTCGAATCCCGTCGGTTCAAGCGCTTTGCGCACATCCGGAAATTCCATGGCGCACACTGCTTTTGCAGAAAAATCCACGCCCTCTGGGAACTTCAATGCGAACACGCCGCCATGGATTTTCGCCATGGCGATTTCAATCCGCTTTGTTTCGCCGCCGTGCGTGAAATCTATCCAGGCTGTGCCGGAGAATGGATCGAGTTCGCCGCGTTTCAGTTCCGCGCCGGGGATTTCCACCACGACGCGCCCGAGCGGCAGAACGTATGGATTGCGCGGCTCGCCGGGTTTTGCATCTGGCTCGAATATGGCTTTCAATCGCGCCTCGTCGTGCTTCTTCGCGGCGTCGATGATATTCGTGTAGCTCTGGGCTTCGTTCCACGGATAGCCGCCGCGATGATCCCACAAATCGGCGCGGCTTGCGGTAAGGTTCAACGTATCGCCGCCGCCCCATACGAGAACGCCGGTCGTGCCGTCGGCAAACGCCATCCCTTCGTGGCAGTTTCCAATGCGCGGAAAATTCCACTCGATCGCGCCCGCCGATGCAAGCGAGACTGCGAGCACCGCCGCGGAAACGATACGCCTCATATCGCCTCCCCTTCAAGATGGATTGCCGCCGACACCACGCCTTCCGCCTCGCCGGGCTGGCCTCCTCCGGCGAAAATTCCGTATTCGCCTTCTGCAATCGCTTGTTTGCCTTCCATGTCGTATTGGGCGAATTGCTCCGGCTTCAGAATGAACTCCACCCGTTTCTTTTCGCCCGCCGCCAGATGGATACGCTTGAAGCCTTCCAGATGGTGGCGCCGCCTGTCGCCGCACGCCTCCGGCGAGCGCACGTAAAGCTGCACCACCTCGTCGCCGTCGACGGCGCCGGTGTTCGTTACGTCGACCGAAACTTTCATGCCGTCCGTTGCAAGGTTTGCGTATGCGAAAGTCGTGTACGAAAGCCCGAACCCGAACGGCAGGAACGGTTTCGCGCCGTAGCGGTAGGTGCGGCCTTCAACCCGGTAGTCTTCCATGTCGCCGACGCCGTCGAGCGTGGCGAAATACGAAAACGGCAGCCGCCCCGCCGGATTCGCGCGGCCGAGAATCGTCCGCGCGATCGCCCTTCCGCCCTGCTCGCCGGGATACATCGCAAGCATCACGGCGTCGCTCAGCTCGAACACTTCGCGCAAGTCCTGCGACGAACCGCCGAACACCACCGAGACGATTTTCGCGCCCGGCGATTTCTTGCGCGCTTTGCGGAGCTTTTCGATTTCGCGCGCATCCATGGCCAGAGTTTCGCGGTCGCGCTCTTCATCTTCCACGGAAGTATCCATGCCGATACACGCCACCACGATGTCGCCGCCGGGCTCGTCGTTGATTTTCACCGCCGCGCCGAGTTCGCGCAAAAATCCCTCCGCCACGGTCGTGCAATCGGCGGGGAAGCCGCTGTAGTTGCCGAGCATCACGCCGGTTTCGTTCGACTTGCCCCAAAGCGTGATGCTGCCGATCTTGGCTGCGTCCACCGGCAGCATTCCTTCGTTCTTCACAAGCACGATGGATTTTTCCGCGGCCTCGAGGGCGAGCGCGACATGCCCGGGCGAATTCACGCTTTCCGCGCCGAGCGCGTCCCACGGCGTGGCCCCGCCGAAATCGCCCAGAAGCGCGCGGGCCGCGAGGATGCGCTCGACCGGCCTGGCGAAGCGCTCTTTCGGGATGGAGCCTGCCTTCGCGCCTTTTGCAAGATGGCGGCGGTAGGCCGATTCGCTGCAAAGATCGAGCCCCGCGTCCATCGCGGCGAGGCACGCTTCCACTCCGTTCGTTATAAACTTGTGCCCGGCGTAGATGTCGCGCACGGCGCCCACGTCGCTCACCACAAGCCCCTCGAAGCCCCACTCGCCGCGCAAAAGATCGTTCAAAAGCCATGCGTTCGCGCAGCACGGCGTGCCGTTGAGCCGCGTATAGGCGCCCATCACGCTTTCCACTTGCGCATCCTGCACGATCGCCTTGAACGCGGGAAGATAGTATTCGGCCATGTCGCGCTTTGTGGCTTTCACGTCGAACACATGCCTTTTCGCCTCCGGACCGGAATGGACGGCAAAGTGCTTGATGCAGGCGATCGCTTTCAGGAATTCCGCATCGTCCCCCTGTATGCCGCGCACGAACGCCCCTCCCATGACCGAAGCAAGATACGGATCCTCGCCGAACGTTTCCTGCGCCCTGCCCCAGCGCGGATCGCGCAACATGTTGATATTCGGATCCCACAGCGAAAGGCACTGATACATTCCGCGCAGGCCGCGCGCCGCGTAGAGATTGCGTTTCGCGCGCGCTTCCGTGGAAATCGCATCCGCAACGCGCCATTCCAGTTCTTCGTCGAACGTGGCGGCCATTGCGATCGCCTGCGGGAAAACGGTGCAAAGCCCGCTTCTAGCGTAGCCGTGCAAAGATTCGCTCCACCAGTGGAACTTCGGAATGCCGAGGCGCTCGACGGCAGGCGAATCCATCGAAAGAAGCCCCACGCACTCCTCCGCCGTCAAAGCGGCGAAAAGCTCCCTCGCTTTCACCGCGCACTCTTCGCGCCTCGAATGCGAAGGCGTCGCCTGCAAATACATTGCCGCCAGCGCGGCGGCAGCGCAAAACAATTTTTTCATAATTCTCTTTCCCTTGTCAAAGCAATTGGACGCACCTACACCTCCACACATCTACACCTCAAACTTATCTCCTCCCCGTACGAACCCAGCGAAGTGACAGGGCGCGTGAAGACGGTGAATTCGTCGCCGGCGGGCAGCTCCGCGCGCGGAATTTCAAGTTCCGTAACGCCGCCGTTCGCCTCGTGCCCTGCGCCCATGCAGGCCCCCGCCGCATACACGCCCCAATAGCGCGCACGGCCGCCGCCGTTCCCCGCGACGCCCACGTCGAACGCATAGGCGCGGGTCGCGGGATTCCCGTCCGCCGCGGGAATGCGAAGCTTCAAGACGTCCGCCTCGCCGGCGAGGACTTGCAGTTTCGCGCCAGGCCTGAACTGCGGCTTGCCGATCGTTTTCTTCAACTCGGCCCGCTCGAACGGATGCGGCGCGAAACGCCCTAGCGTCATTATCCAGTCTTCGCCTATGCGGCCGCCCTCGGTGAACTCGCGCCTCTCGATCGCGAGATAGTCCTCGTACACGCGAACTACGAACCCCTGCCGCGCCGTGTTGCATCCGGCCTGGGCGCGTCCGCCAAGCCTGCGCGCGCGCACTATCCCGCGCTCCCCGGCAAGGACGTTGTGCGGCATGGCCCTCAGCGCCGGGCACTGCACGAACGGAACCCCGCCGGGCAAACACCCGATTACATTCCAGTTCGCGGCCGAGGCGTGGCAATGCCCGTAGAACCCCACCGCGCTTGGCCAGCGCGCAAGCGATTTCTGCAGCTCTTCCGACGGCGGCACGTGCATGAGGAGGAAGATCGGCGTCTTCGTTTCGCGCCCGATCCCTTTCGCCGCGTGTTTTTCCATGAATTCCACAAGCTCGCTTCCGGGGACGCCGTGGTTGAGCCCGACGAAATGGAACCCCTTCACGCTTTTATGCCACACGCGCTGGAACTCCTCGCCGAAAACGCGCTTCCAGTTCGCGGCCTGGTCGGTTGCGAATGTGCGGCGCGCGCGCTCCGCCGGATCGGGACAGAACCGCACCACGAATGCGTTGTCCACAAGCGTATCGTGGTTGCCCGTTACGAACAGCTTTTCCACGTGGCGGCCGTCCGCCGCGCAGTCGCCAGGAAACACCTGCCGCCACGCCATCGCATGGAACTCCAGCTCGCGCGTCTGGCCGCAGTGCGCCATGTCGCCGAGGTGCACGACGGCATCGACGTTCGCATCGCGGAAATGCTCCAGAGCCTTGACGAACCACGTGGTCGGGCGGTGCGAATCCATCCGCACGCCGTTCGAGCCGGTGCGGATGTGGGTGTCGGCGACCATGCCGAAGGCGAGGCGGACCGCGCCCTGCGGCTTCCACCCCGGAGGCGCGGCGAAAATCCTCCCCGCGCCAAGCCACCCCAATCCGAGAGCGGAAAACCCGCCCGCCAAAAATTCCCTGCGCGTCACTTCCTAATTGAATATGATGACCAATCCATTGCCGGTGCGCAAATATCCGTTTTCATCCTGCCGCGCCCTCTCGCCGTTGATGCGTATGCGCGAAAGGACTTCGGCGGAAAGCGCCGCCGAAACCTTGAGGTTCGTCTTCCCCGGCACCGTCGCATTCAGCGTCGCGCCGGATGAAACTTCCAAATCGGCGAACGTCAGCGTCGCGCCGGATGCGATTTCGAGCGACGAAGCCGCCGTCACCGCGAGCGTCCCGGCCGTGTGCGTCGTTCCGGCGGCCGCGGCAAGCGTTCCGCCGTCCAGCGAAAAGTCCGTATGCGCGTTGCTTGATGCACCGAGAAGCAGCGTTCCTTCCGCGATGCTCAATGCGCCGCCCGTGCTCTTCACGGCACCGTCGAGTTGCATCGTCCCCGCGCCGGTCTTCACCAGATAGCCAATGTTGCTCGCCTGAAGGTCCACGATGTCGCCAGTAACGAGAAAATCCGTCCCCTCCGCGACTTCCGCTACATCGATTGTCAGAGATGTAAGAGACGGAGCGTTTGCAATAGCGACAAGTTTGACGTCCCCCTCGAGCGAGCTCATTCCCGTCCCGCCCACATTCCAAACCGGCGAAGCCACGCCGCCGGCGCGCAAATCGCCAGATGCACTTGCCACAACCGCAGCATTCGAAAAAGCGATATAGTTGAAATACGCCTCGTCAGCAGTGTTCAAAAGCGTCGCGCCGTCGAGAACGAGCTTGCCGTTCTGACGATGAAAAGCAAATTTCTGCGGCGTGACAAGGACGGAGCCCGTGTGCATCGTCTGCGTCATGCCGGTGACGACGCCAGTGCGGTATGTAGCGGCGGCGTCGATGTACATCGTAGTCCCTGCATAGCAGTCGGGCGGACACGCGACATTGAACGCGCTTGCCGCCGTCACGTACAATTCGAGCGGATTGTTTTCCGCGCCGTAAAACGCAAGCGAAGAATCCTCCAGCGTGTTCGCGCCGGTGGCATACACAACAAACGCCTTCGGCGTGAGAGTGTATGTCAGGTCGTCGAGATTGAAGCGATCGTTGCCGGTATCCGACGTAGCCAACTTATTGGCAGGCCATGACCCTGTCGCGCTTGCGACGGGGAAGGCTTTCTTGTTGTAGTATTCTTCTGAATTATCTGTCCAGCTGGTGTAGAATGCGGCCGTGGTTTTTATTTCGACGTCCGCCCCGTTTTGGCTGAGTTCCACATCCATGCACTGCAACAGACTTTCGCGGTGGCACTGGATTTGGAACGAAGCAGTCGAACCATTGTTCGCAAAATCAACCACTACCCAGTCGGAACCGTTCCACTTCGGGCCGCCGAAGGTAGCGCCCGTAACCGTTACGGTGGAGAGCTTGACATTCTCGACAAGTGTTTTCGGGGTCCCGAGAACAGGATAGATGTTTTCTATCGTCGTCGGCACGGGCGCGTTCGCCGCGAGAGTTTTGAAAGTTACATCAACATTGCCGCCGGAAACGGCGTTCAGCGTAGTCTCGCCGCTTGCGATGAACGTCAGCTTGCGCGGCTTCGTCTTCTGACGGAATGCGAGGCCTTTGAAGTTCGTGATATTCTCCGCAGTCCCGGTCACGTCGAAATCCGGCGGCTCGATCGAGCTCCAGCTTGATTGCGACTTCGTGTAGAGAATCTTGGCTACGACGTCGCTCCCGCTCTGGCTCAACTGGATTTTGGCGCACTTGACCGCGTGATACTGCTGAATCATCTGCGCGGTCAAAACGCCGTTTTCGCTGGAAACGTGATACGGCATGTAAACGAAGTCGTTCGAGTGGAGCAGATACAAAATCTCGATATCCTCCACATTCGCGTTTTGCGCCACTATGGCATCCGTTGTCGTCAATGCCGTGTTGTAGAAATAGTATTCGTAGCGCGGCCCGAATTCAAGCGAAGATATATTCGCGGTCAGCGCCGCCTGATTTGCAGCGGTATTGAGCGATTTGGTGATGTCGAAACCATGCAAGCGTGTGCGGCTGAAATAGCCGGTATGCGTTATTTTGGCTTTCACGTTCGCGCCGTCCTGCGCGAATTCCACGCGAACGACTTTCGTCTGATCCGCAGTTCCGCCACTGCCGTCGTTATTCAGCAAGCCGCCCTTATCCGTCTGGAACTGGACGGTCATGACTGCACTCGAGTCGCTCCCGGTGCGTTCCACGTAGTATGGCGCACCGGCCTCTGGAAGTCCATTGCCGGATCCGCTTACCGTCGCCGCAACGGGCGAAATGTCGTCCAGTTTTGCATTCTCGAAAACGGTGGTGTATTCCGAACTGGAAAGAGTTCCAGTCCAAGTCAAATTCGCAACGCCCATCTTAACCGCGCCGGCGAAAGAGACTGGGCTGGCGATGATGCTTTCGCCGTCCGTGCCGGGGATGATCGCCGCGCCATCCGCAAACGAAAGCGCGTCGCCCGAAAGCGTCAGCGTTTCGCCGGCGGCGGGAGTGATTGCAAGGCGCGTTATTTTATCCGCCGAATCGTATTCGACGGCAACCTTGCCGCCAGCAAGCGAGGTATCGCCCGCCGTGTAGGAAACGCTAGTTTCCGTCGCCGCCGCGGAGAATGCCAACGCAAGCGCCGCTGCAAGACATATTGTTCTCGTTTTCATGGTTTTTCTCCTTTCAGAAACCTAGAAATCTAGAAACCTAAACAATTCCCCACATCCGCCTTTACGCCCTTCAAGCGGCTTTCTTCGCAGGCGAAGCCCAT
>DEWI01000108.1 GCA_002363575.1 Verrucomicrobia bacterium UBA3214
AGGAAGTCTTCGGCAAGCAGACGGATGGGGAAGAAGACAAGTCGAAAAAAGTCCCGGCGGGTTCTTCCGATCCGCGAGTCCGCCAACTCGCCGAAGAGATGGTGCGCCAACACGGCCCGGTATGGCTCATGAACCATTGCAAAGCGCATTTCCAGACGACCGACAAAGTGCTCGCCGCCGTCGGCAGTTCGCGCGCCGCCCTCCCCCCGGAAGGACAGGTCGCGAGGACTGAAGAGCCAGGCGCGCCCTTCCGCCGCAAACCGCACAGCTGAACATACCGACAGGAAGAAACGGCCGGCCGTGCGGCGCCGGCGGAAAACCGCCATAGCCACAACGATAGCGCGCCACACGGCAAACGCCCGGGACGGCCGGCGGACAGAAAACCAAATCAAAACGCAAACGAGGTTTCGACATGCTATTCGCAAATTCTCTCTGGCAGGGATTCGTCGGCTCGAACATCATCGGGCAGGGAATCGTCGTCGCGCAGCTCGCAGGCAGCGTGATCATGGCTATCGCCATCATCGGCAAATTCCGCAGCCTTCGCGCCAAGGCGACGGAGACGCGCCGCTTCCTCCGCGACTTCGCGGCCGGCAGCGACGTTCTGGACTACTATCTCAAGCGCCGCCCTTCCTCCATGTCAGGGATCGAAGGCATATACAAGGAGACGTGCGAAAGGCTTCTCAAACTCCTTACTCCAGACGTGCGCTCGCTTCTCGTAGGCAGATCGACCGACGGCGACGGCGCCGCCGCGCTCACCGCGCGCGAAATCGAGCTTGTGCGCAGCACCTGCGAACACGTCCTCGACGAAGAGGAAATCCGCGTCGAATACGGCATGGGGATCATCGCGACAGTCGTGGCGCTCGAGCCGATGCTCGGCCTGCTCGGCACGGTATGGGGCGTGCTGGACGCTTTCGCAGAAATGGGCTCGGCGGGCAGCGCGAATCTCGCGACGATCGCGCCGTCGATTTCCGCCGCGCTCGTCACGACTGTCATAGGACTGCTCATCGCGATACCGGGCGTGGGCCTCTACAACTTCATGAGCGGCATGATCCGCAACATAACAAGCGATATCGAAGGCTTCGCCGACGAATTGACAGGGCGCATCGCCTGCGAATTCCAAGGCAGGGGGGTGTGAGAAAATGGCCTTGAGGCGACGCAGAAGACAGCACGGCGAACGGCCGAAAGCGGCGATCGACATGACGTCGCTTATCGACCTGACGTTCCTCCTGCTTGTCACGTTCATCGTCACGCTGCCAGCTCTGGAGCAAGGCATTTCGATTCTCCTGCCGCGCGCGAAGACCGACGAGCTGCCCACGAAGAACAACGATGCCAACACCGTAACGATAGACCGCAACGGCCTCATCTACCTGAACAACAAGCCGACGACGCTGGACGACCTGCGGCAGACGCTGAAAGAAATGGCGCGCGAAGATCCCGACGTGCCGGTGCTCGTGCGCGGCGATGTCGCGCTGCCTTACGGCGACGTGATGGAAGTCGTTAAAGTCGTATATGAATGCAAGATCCACCGCATGGCTCTCGTGACGGTTGAACAGTAGCGCGCCGGACCATCGCGCAAAGTGAATCCGCCGCATTGAAATTCCAAGCGCAGAGGTTGCCATATGACGATCGAAGAACTAAATACATGCATCGAGACGGGCGCGATCGACGAGCTTATCCGCGTCGCCGAAGCCAGGCAGTGCAAGGCGCTCGCACATATCGCCGACTCCATAACGGCGCGCGGCGGCGTCCGCCTCGTCCTTCTCGCCGGCGGCTCCTCCGCAGGGAAGACCACGACGGCGAAGCGCCTCTGCACGCAAATCCGCGTCAATGGCCTGGAGGCCTTCCATCTCTCGACGGACGACTACTTCGTGGGCAACTCTCGAAATCCGCGCGACGAAAACGGCGACTTCGACTACGAGACGATTGAGTGCGTAGATATGCCGCGCCTCGCCGCCGACATCTCCGCGCTTCTCGAAGGCAAGACGATACACGCGCGGCGCTTCGACTTCGTCGCCCACGAAGGTTTCGACGAGAAGACGGAATCGTCGCTGCCGCCCGGCGGCGTCGTCGTGCTCGAGGGATTGCACGCGCTCAACCCGCGGCTCTGCGCGGCTATCGACGACGCCGTGAAATTCCGTCTGTTCATCGAGCCGGCCACGCAGCCGGAAGTCTTCGCCACCGTACGCCTTTCCAGCGACGACGCGCGCCTTCTGCGCCGCCTCGTGCGCGACAGGCAATACCGCAAAGTCCCCACGGAAGAGACGTTCAAAATGTGGCCGAAGGTGCTCGCCGGCGAGAAGAAGTGGATTCTCCCCTTCCGCATGCTGGCGGATATGGAATTCGATTCATCGCTTTGCTACGAACTCGCCGTCCTCAAGCCCTACGTCGCCGGGCAGCTGGAGCTTTTCTGCCGCCGCCATCCCGAGCATGTGCGCGCGCAGGCTCTGGGAGAGCTGCTCTCGACCGTGCTGCCGACGGACTCGACGAAAGTGCCGGGCGACTCGATACTCCGCGAGACGATCGGAGGAAGCCAATTGGAATATTGACTCTCCACTGCGGGGAACACGGCGGCAAATCGTCCCTTCGCGCGCAGAACGTGAAAGCCCCGCCGCCACCTCCGCAATACCCGGCAATACCCGATCCATCCCATTTCTCCATCCGCCTATGACGCTTGAAAACATCAGGAACTTCTGCATCATCGCACACGTCGATCACGGCAAGACGACGCTCTCCGACCGCATACTCGAATTGACCCACGCCATTTCGGCGCGCGAATTGAAAGAGCAGACGCTGGATGCGATGGATCTCGAACGCGAGCGCGGCATAACGATCAAGAGCCATCCGGTCTCGATGGAATACACCGCGCGCGACGGCAAAAAATACCTCTTCAATCTTCTCGACACGCCCGGCCACGTGGACTTCGCCTACGAAGTCTCGCGTTCGATGGGCGCATGCGAAGGCGCGCTGCTCGTCGTGGATGCCGCGCAGGGCGTCGAAGCCCAGACCGTGGCGAACACCTATTTCGCGCAGGATGCAAAACTCGAAATCGTCCCCGTGCTCAACAAGGTCGATCTGCCCGGCGCCGATGTCGCGGAAGTATCTCGCGAAATCGAGGATATCCTCGCCATTCCCATGGACGAGCCGCTTCTCGTATCCGCGAAAACCGGGCAGGGCTGCGCGGAAGTCCTCGAGGCGATCGTCGCGCGAATCCCTCCGCCCCAGACGAAAGGCCCGGACGCCCCTCTCCGGGCGCTGGTCTTCGACTCGGTATTCGACGAATTCCGCGGCGTCATCACCTACGTAAGAATCGTCGATGGCATCGTAAAGGCCGGCCAGAGCGTGACTTTCATGGGCAGCGGCGTCTCCACGACGATCCACGAAACGGGAATATTCTCGCCGAACAAGAAGCCTGTCGAATCTCTCGGTCCCGGCCAGGTGGGATATCTCGTCGGCACCGTAAAAGACCCGAGCGAAATCAAGATCGGCGATACCGTCACGCTTTCGCGTCTCGGCGCGACGGAGCCTCTTCCCGGCTTCCACGACATCCACCCGACCGTCTTCTGCGGCATCTATCCGATGTCCACCGACGAATTTCCGAAAGTCGAACAGGGGCTGGAGAAGCTGCACCTCAACGACTCCGCGTTCACTTTCCACCATGAATCTTCGCTCGCGCTCGGCTTCGGTTTCCGCTGCGGCTTCCTCGGACTCCTGCACATGGAAATCGTCCAAGAACGCCTGCGGCGCGAATTCGCGCTGGACATAATCTCGACAAGCCCGGGCGTAGTATATAAGTTGAAGATGAAAGACGGCAGCGAGCGCGACCTCGACAACCCGCTGCAAATGCC
>DEWI01000069.1 GCA_002363575.1 Verrucomicrobia bacterium UBA3214
CGGTGTCGGGCGACGCCACCTACACGGCGACCTATTCGCAGACGGTGAACACCTACACCATCACGTGGCTGGACTATGACGGCTCGACGATCAAGACCGAGACGCTTGCATACGGCGCGACGCCGACCTGCGCTACGCCGTCTCGGGCGGACGACACCTACAGCACCTACACGTTCCTTGAGTGGATGCCCGCCGTCACGTCTGTGACCGGCGCTGTCACCTACGAGGCGACGTACATGATGCACTCGAAGTGGACGGGCCAAGGCACAGTTTACGAGCCCTACACGCTCACCACGCCCGCGCGCATCGGCGAGATCATCACGCTTGACGAGGGCAGCACGCCCGAAATCTACGTCAACGTCGGCGGCGACATCACGGCGGAGTCCATAACGTCCAACCTGCCGGCGGGCTATGCCGTCAGGACGACGGGCACGGCGAGCGTCGTGAAGGTCGTGCAGATACTTGAGGTCGTGTGGTACGACGACGACGGCACGGTGCTCAGGCGTGACGAGGTGGATGCCGGCGACATGCCGTCCTACGGTTCGACGCCCACGAAGGCCTCTACCGCGCAGTACGACTACACGTTCGCGGGATGGACGCCGGAAATCGTCGAAGTCACGGAGTCCGCGTCCTACACGGCAACCTACACCGAGACGCTGCGCTCCTACACGATCACGTGGCTCGACATGGACGGGACGCAGATAGGAACTTCGACTGTCGCCTACGGTGGAACGCCGACTCATGCCGCGCCGGCGAGCGTCTATACGTTCACTGGGTGGAGCCCGGCGATCACGTCCGTCACCGGCCCTGCGACCTACACGGCGACGTACAGCCACGAAGTGGTGCTCAACAACCTCACGGGCGACTACGAGGCGGCGGCCGGCGACGTGCTGACAGGCACGACCACGCACAACGTGTCGATCCCCGGCGGCGCGACGGTGACGATCAACGGCGTGTCCGTGACCGGCGCGGGCGGCGGAGCGGCGCCTGCTGCGCCGTCGTTCAGCGAGGGCGGTGAGACCGCGACCACGAAGTTCGTGAAGGGTGCGGACGGCAAGTGGCGCATCGTTGCGTTCGCCGAGCTTGCGACGGGTACGGCGGCTGGCGTGGACGGCATGATCACGATCCTGCGCGGCGACAAGCCGAATGCCGTTGTGATGCCTGTCACGCCTGATACTCTCTGCACGACAAACGCCGTCAAGGTCGAGGCGGTTGTCACGCCTCCGGCAGGCAAGGACAAGCAGTTCTTCAAGGTCCAGTTTGGCGAGTAGCATTGCGTACTGGGAACATTACTTGCTAGTAGAATCCCCCGCCAGCAGCGGGGGATTTTTCGTGACACAGCAAGTTGCATGGTGATTCAGTTTGAACGTTCATCCACGAGCATTCGCAGGGATATGGCGTGATCCGACTGGAGTTCTTCCTTGAATGCTTGGGAGTTTGTGACGCCGCGTTTGGCCATGAACACGAACGCCGGAGTTCTTGCCAGCATCATCGCGCCGATGATGTTTGCATTGCAGCGACGGGTTCTGACGTCCTCTGTCCACAGGCTAAATGCGCCGTGAACTAAATCGCCATGGCGGGAGAGGCGAGGCGCAAAACTCCCCGTTCCCCGCGCGGCAAATATGGTATAATGTCCGACATGTTAGAGATTGTAGAGTTGGGAGACGGGAAAGTCGAGCGCTTCAACGCACGGCCGGCTTTCCCGCAGGAAGCGGAAGAAGCCGCCGCGAAAGTCCTTGCGGATATCCGCGCGCGCGGCGACGAAGCCGTTGCCGACGCCGTTGCGAAATTCGAAGGCGCGAAGCTCGCGCCGCAGGAATTCAGACTGCCGCCGCTGGGCGAACGCGCCAAGGAGCTGGACGCCGGCATAGTCGCCGCGGTGGGCCAGGCGCACGAGCGCGTGAAGGCGTTCAGCGAAGCTTCGCTGCGCAAGGCGTGGGAAATGCCGACGCCGCGCGGCGGCAAGGCCGGCGAGTTTTTCACGCCGATGGATCGCGTCGGCGTGTACGTGCCCGGCGGCACGGCGCCTCTCGCCTCCACTTCCATCCACACGGTGACGCTGGCGAAAGCCGCCGGCGTGAAGGAAATCGTTGCATGCACGCCGGCGGGGAAGACCGGCGAAGTCAATCCCGTTTTGCAATACGCCCTCGAGCTTGCGGGCGCTACGGAAATCTACCGCGTCGGCGGGATACAGGCGATAGGCATGATGGCTTTCGGCACCGCGAGCTGCCGCAAGGTCCAGAAAATCGCAGGCCCCGGCAATGCTTTCGTCACCGCCGCGAAACGCCAAGTCTATGGATACACGGCCATAGACCAGGTGGCGGGGCCGAGCGAAATCGCCGTCTTGACGGACGGCTCCGTGGATGCGCGCTGGATCGCCGCCGATCTCCTCAGCCAGGCAGAGCACGGCAGCGGCTGGGAGAAGTCGCTTTGCGTCACGACTTCGCGCGAAAACGCCATCGCCGTTCGCGATGAAATACTCAGGCAGACCGCGACGCTCTCGCGCCGCGAGATGGTCGAAAGAGTAATCGCGCGCGACGGCATTCTCATCGTCGTAGCCCCGGATCTCGAAAGCGGCATGGAAGCCGTCAACCGCTTCGCGCCCGAGCATTTCGAAATCATGACGAAGGACGCGCTCGAGGTGATGCGCGGCGTGCGCTCCGCCGGTGCCGTCTTCGCCGGCCCGTGGACGCCGGAATCCGCCGGCGATTTCGTCGCCGGTCCGAGCCACGTGCTGCCTACGGGAGGCGCGGCAAACATGTTCAACGGCTTGACGCCGGACGACTTCCGGCGCCGCCACAGCTTCGTAGCGTTCACGCGCGAGGACTTGGAGGAAACGAAAGGCGCGATCGAGACATTCGCGCGCATCGAGGGGCTGGACGCGCACGGCCGCGCCGCCTCGATCCGCTTCGCGACGTGACCGCCGCGCGGCAAAACGTTTTGAAGGATTCAGCAAACGTGGTTTTGACAATCGCATGGGTGCGTATGAAATAGCAGCCGGGTTCGCCGGATTCATTTGGCCGCTTTTCAGGAAGCGCCGCCGCATATCCGTCGAGAACATCATGAAAGCGGGCGTCGCGGACAGCGAAAGCGAGGCGCGGCGCATCGCCAAGGCGGCGTGGTGCCATCTCGCCGGCCACATCGGCGAAGCGCTTTTCGTTCCTGGCGTGGTGAACGCGGCGAATTGGCGCGAGCACATCGACCCCACAGGCGCGGACCCGGAGTCCGTGAAGCTCCTGCTGGAGGAAACGGACAAGCCCATCCTCCTCGTCAGCGCGCACCACGGCACCTGGGAAGCGGCGACGAACATCCTGTCGTTCGCGCGCCCGATGATCGCCATCGCGCGCGTCATGAATTCCCGGCTTGTCGCGAACTGGCTGAAGAAACACCACTTCCGCGGCAAAATCACCGTGATCGACAAGAACCACGGCTTCACGCCGGACATCATACGGCAATGGAAAGACACGTGCGCGGCGCTCACCATTCTCATCGACCAGCACACGAAAAAAGGCGCGCGCCTGAAATTCTTCTCGCGCCCTGCGAGGACGTTCACGAGCGCGACGCGCCTGGCGATGCGCACGGGCGCGCCGATAGTCGTGGGCACCTTCGTGCGAATCGCGCCCTACCGCTACCGCCTCGTCTCCGAGGGCGGGCCGCTAGTCTTCCCGCCTGACGCAGACCGCGACGCGGCGACGCAGCTTTTGAACGACCGTCTCGAGGCGGCGATCCGCCGCTATCCCGAGCAATATCTCTGGTGCCACCGCAGATGGAGAGATTGAAAAGCGCCGCGCCGCGCGACGCGCGCTTCAATAATACTTCCAGACATCGCATGCGCCGGGAGGGAATCCCGCGCTTCACGGAGCGAAAAATGAAAATTGCAGTCGGGCTTTCGGGCGGAGTGGATTCCAGCGTGGCGGCGCTGCTTCTCAAGGAGCAGGGCCATGAAGTCGTAGGCATAACGATGCGCCTCTGGAAAGACGGGCGCTACAAAGGCGGCGCGCGCGACGCCTGCTTCGGCGCCGGCGAGCGCGAGGACATCGCGGCGGCGGAGGCGCTGGCCGCGCGCATCGGCATTCCCTACCGCGTATTCGATTGCGCCGACGCCTACGACCGCGAAATTATCGGATATTTCCGCTCGACCTATCTTTCCGGCAAGACTCCGAACCCGTGCGTGCGCTGCAACGCCGCGATGAAATTCGGGCTCCTCCCGGCGCTGGCGAGGGGAAGCGGCCTCGAATTCGACAAATTCGCGACCGGCCACTACGCGCGGATCGAGCCGCTCGCAAACGGCCGCTTCGCGCTTAAGCGCGCGCTGGACAAGTCGAAGGATCAAAGTTATTTCCTGTACCGTCTTTCGCAGGAGCAGCTGGCGGGAACGATCTTCCCGCTGGGAAATTTGACGAAGCGCGAAGTGCGCGAGATCGCGCGCAGGCACGGCCTCGCCGCCGCCGACAAGCCCGATTCGCAGGATTTCTATTCCGGGGAGATTTCCGAATTGATCGGCGCAGAGCCTCGCGAAGGCGAAATAGTCGATACCGCCGGGCGCGTGCTCGCGAAGCACCAAGGCTACTGGAATTTCACGATCGGCCAGCGCAAGGGCCTGGGGATCGGCGGCGGCGGCACGCCATACTACGTGATCGACATAAATTCATGCGCCAACCGCGTAGTCGTCGGCACCGCGCAGGATGCGGTGAAGACTTCGCTGGACGTAGCCGACATGCACTGGGGGGCGCTGGCGCGAGAGGATGCGCAAACGCCGCGCGACGTCACCGTAAAAGTCCGCTCCGCCGGCGAGCCGCGCGGTCCTGCGCGTCTCGAAGCGGAGCATTGCGTTTTCCCGGACGGCATAGCCGGCATAGCGCCCGGCCAGAGCGCGGTGTTCTATTCCCCCGATGCCGAGACTCTCCTCTGCGGAGGGACGATTGTCGAGCGCTAGCGCGCCGGCGCGGCGCCGCCGCCCTTCTCAAAGGGAATATTCCTTGCAGTTCGAGTAGCGGTCGTCGTCGCCGTACTTCGCGCGCAGCGCGGCGAGCACGCGCTTGAGCTGCTCGATTCGCGCGGCGTAGGCGGGGTTGGCGATTTGGTTGCGGACTTCGTCGGGATCTGCGACCATGTCGAAGTACTCCCATTCGCCGCGCTTGTAGTAGAAGACGAGCTTGTCCGTCTTCGTGCGCACGCCGTACCAGGCGGCGGTGGCGTGTTCGCCGCCCTCCACGTAGTAGCGACAGTAGAGCGCGTCGCGCCAGCCTTGCGGCGTCTTGCCCTTCATGTTGTCGAGGAACGACTCGCCCTGCATCTCGGCGGGATGCGGGACTTGAGCGATGTCCAGGAATGTCGGCGCGAAGTCGATGTTGGCGATGATGTCGCGATTCACGCTGCCTGGCGCGATAAGCGCGGGGCAACGCGCGATGAACGGCATCTTCAGAGTCTCTTCCATGATGAAGCGCTTGTCGTAGAGGCCGTGATCGCCAAGGAAGAAGCCTTGATCGGAAGTGTAGATGACGAGGGTGTTGCGATCCACGCCCTTGCGCCGCAGATAGGCGACCATGTCGCCCACGGAGTCATCGACGGACTGCACGCACGCGAGATAGTCCTGCATGTAGCGCAAATACGAGAGCGCCGTCTTCGCGCGATCGTCCATGCCTTCCGGCCACTCATTGACGAAGTTGCCTGCGGCATCGCGGCGGCCGGTGTACACGCGGCCTTCGAATTCGAAGGTGTGGCCTTCCGCGAAGAACTCCGCGAGCTTCAAGTCCATGCCCAGGCGCATATGGCGCAGGAGCGTCATGGCGGTGGTCTTTATCGGCGAGGCGCGGCCTGCGAAGTCGTCGAAGATCGTCGGCGGCAGAGGAATGTCCTTCAGCGTCTTGGAGCGGAACGCGGCGCGGTATTTCTCGCTGGGGATCCAATTGCGGTGCGGCGCTTTGTGGTGCATCATCACGAAGAACGGGCGGTCTTCGAGAAGCGCGGAGTCGAGCATCTCCTGCGTCACTTTGGTTATGTTCTCCGTCGCATACTCGCCGGGATAGACGACGCGGCCGATCGTGCCGTCCTGTCGGCGCGCCCAGAACCACGGATCGTTATAGACGCCCTGGTTTTCATAGACCATCCAGCGGTCCCAATCGGCGTTGCGTATCGAGGCCGGGCCTCCGCAGTGCCACTTGCCTATGAATCCCGTGAAGTAGCCGGCGCGGCGCATGTATCCGCCGACGGTCTCGATATCCGGGGAGATCGCATTGAACACCGGGACGCCGTTCATGTGGCTGTAGCGTCCCGTAAGGATGCCGGCGCGCGACGGCGTGCATATCGGATTCGTGCACATCACGTCGGTGAACAGCATGCCTTCGGCCGCGAGACGGTCGAGATGCGGCGTCGTGTTCACGCGGCTTCCATAGGCGGAGATCGCGTGCGCCGCATGGTCGTCCGTCATTATAAACAAGATATTCAGGCGGCGATCGCGCGCTATTTGGATGAATTCACCGCCTATGGACGGGAGTGAAAGCGCAGCCGCACCTGCGCCGCCGATGAATTGCCTGCGTGTTGTTTTCATAAGCCTGGATTTATTTGCCGTTGGAGAAATTGTCTAAAATCTGCGGGCGCCGCCCGTTCGCGCCATGTTTGCCGTTTCCGCCGCGTAAATGGCATTTTCATCATCTATTTTGGAGGTATTGCGCGGATAGCCGCGGACAGCACGCTCAAGCCGAATATCGCCGCCGTCTCCGCGCGAAGGATCGACGGGCCGAAATTCGCCGGATGCGCGACTTTGAGGAGTCTGCCGAGTTCATCCGGCGTGAAATCCCCTTCCGGGCCGACAAATATAGAATACGCGCGCGCGCGTTCCTCTAAAAGGCTCCCGCGACTGCGCCGCGCGGACTCGAATGCGATCAGCATCGGCGGGCTTGGCGGCTCCGTGAGCGCTCCGGCGAAGCATATCGTGGCCGCCGCCATGTCGAGCGCCGTACCGAAATCCACGGGCGCGACGATTTCCGGGAGCCAGAGCGCGTCGGACTGGCGCGCGGCTTCCGCGACGATTTTCGCCCAGCGCTCGCGCTTCGCCTCCGCTTCCGCGCCCGGCGGAATCCTGACGATCGTGCGCGCGGATATGACGGGGACGATTTTCGCGGCGCCTAGCTCCGTCGCCTTCTGCAACGTCCAATCCCAGCGCTGGCCTTTCGTCACGCACGCGAAGAGTTCCATGCTTTCGCGCGGCCGCGGAACCATGCGAACGGCGGCGGCTGCCGCAAGCGCCTTCGCTTTTGCATCCCAGCGATAGACGCGCGAGGCCCCGCAGCCGTCGAAAAGTTCGAACTCCTCCGCATCCTTCGGCCGCAATACCCGAATATGCTGCGCGGCATCCCCGCGCAACTCCACACTATCCAGCGCCAAATCGCCGCCGCCTACAAGTATCCGATGCATCCGCCGCATATTATACCATATTTGCATTTGCCTGCGCCAAGGTCGATTCCATACTTCCAGAACTTTTTTGCCGCTTCCCGGAGCCGCCATCCCGAACGGCCGCGACGCAAGGCGCTCCCCGCAAAGCCCTTCCGCCCACCTCGCGGAGCCACCTGCCTTCGCGACCGGAGTCGCCCGCGTTCGCGACCGGCGTCGCCCGCGTTCGCGACTGGAGTCGCCTCGAGAGGCGACCGGCGTCGCCATTCTTCGCGACCGGCGTCGCCCCGGCATGCGACCGGCGTCGTCTTGGCTGGCGACGCGCGTCACGCGCCCTTCCGGCTCCGGGCGCCCTTTCGAGCGGCCTGGAGGGTAGCGGCCGCGCCGCCCCGGCATCCGGCGGACGGAGCAAGTTGCGCGCAAACGGCACAAGAGAGTAGAAAGGCCGTGCGCACAGCATGATGAAAATATGATATAATACGGGGCATGAAGAGAGTCGAGGTAGATAAGAGCGTCAAGTTTGGCGACGGTTCGCTTGCGTTTATCGCAGGGCCGTGCGTAATAGAATCGCGCGCGATGGCGCTCGATCTCGGCAAGCGCCTCGCCGCGCTTGCAAACACGCTCGACGTGCCGTTTGTTTACAAGGCGAGTTTCGACAAGGCGAACAGGACGAGCGTCTCCGCATTCCGCGGCCCAGGGATCGACGAAGGCCTGGACATCCTCGCGGAAGTCCGCGAGACGTGCGGCGTGCCGGTCTTGACGGACGTGCACGAACCGTGGCAATGCAAGCGCGTCGCGCAAGTCTGCGACATTTTGCAGATTCCCGCTTTCCTCGCGCGCCAGACCGATCTCGTCATCGCCGCGGGCGAAACAGGCGCCGTCGTGAATGTGAAGAAAGGCCAGTTCATGGCGCCGGAGGACATGCGCGAGGTCGTGAAGAAGATCGAGTCCACCGGGAACAAGCGCATAGTCCTTTGCGAGCGCGGCGCGAGCTTCGGCTACCACAATCTCGTCGCGGACATGCGCAGCCTGCTTATCATGCGCGAGCTGGGCTACCCCGTCGTGATGGATGCGACGCATTCCGTGCAGCGCCCCGGCGGCCTCGGAACCGGATCGGGCGGCGACGGGAAATTCGCGCCGGCGCTGGCGCGCGCCGCCGTCGCCACCGGCGTGGACGGCGTCTTCATGGAGACGCACCCGAATCCGCCGCAGGCGAAGAGCGACGCGGCAAACGCAATAAAGTTTTCCCAGCTCGCCGCGCTCTGGAAAAAACTTTTGAAGATACACGAGGTGGTGAATTCTTGACGCGCCTTTGCACAGTCCTGGCGTGCGCGCTCTGCGCGCCCGCGCTGGCCGCCGCGGCGGCCGCCGCCGATGCCGGCCTCGCCGCCGCGCTGAAGTCCGGCAAGGACGGCAAGCCGCCCGCGTTTTCGCACGCCGGGGTTTTCGACGTCGATGGATGGTTCGCGCACCGCGAAGCGCGCATGGCCGATGCATCGCGCCTGCGCAACGCCTACGCGCGCTGCGTGGCGGCGCTCCGCAACCCAGCGGAAAACGTCACCGTGCCCGTTGAAAACTACGAGGACGGCAGCGTGAAGACGGCAGTCCACGCGGAGCGCGCGCAGTTCTTCGTCGATGACGCATTCGTCTGGGGCGAAGGCATCGAAGTCAAACACTTCTCCGCGCTCGGCGACGTCGTCGCGCGCCTGACGGCGGAAAGCTGCGTGATCGACCGGCGCGCGAAGTGCGGCTGGGCGGAGGGGCGCGCGCGCGTCGTCTATGGCGGCACGTCCGTCGAAGGCGACGGTATTTTCTTTTCCATCGAAGACGAATACATCATAATCTGCGCCAAGACGCGGATTGAAACCAAAGACCTGGATTTCGGAGGGCTAAAACTGTGACGATGCTATGTTCAATGTTACTGTTCGCGCAGTCTCTGCTCGGCCACATCTCCGCAGATGCGCAAGCCGGGGACGCAGCCGCGCAGGCGCCGCAAGACGCCGCCGCGCCGCAGCAGGAGGCGCCGAAGACGGACAAGGAAAAGAAAACTTCCGCGGACGCCGGCCCCGCCATGCCGCGAAGCGTCAAGATAACGAGCGAACGCACCGACTACGACAGGCGCGAAGGCGTTATAATGTTCGACAAAAACGTGTTCGTCGATGACGACGAATACAAGATGCACTCCGACCAGCTGTACGTCTTCCTGGACGGCACGAACGAGCTGAAGAGGATCGTCGCGATCGGCAACGTCGCCATAACGAACGAGACGCGCGTAGGCTCGTGCGCGAAGGCGGCGTACACGAAGAGCGCCGGGAAAGTCGTCATGTACGGCGACGCGAACGGCGTGAAGGCGCGCCTCGCCGATTGCGGCAAGCGCAAGAGCGAAGTCGAGGGAAGGAAGATAACTTTCTGGATTGACTCCGAGCAGGTCGAAGTCGAAGGCTCCACCGTCACGCTGGACGCCGGCGGAATCGGCGGCAAGGAAGGCGCGAAGAAACTCCTCGGAAAATGACATCGCCCGCCATGCAGGACAACGAAGACATAGTAGCGAAAGCGATGCGCGAAATGGCCGCGGAAGCGACCGCCGGAGACGGCGCCGCCGCGGCGCCCGGCGCTCTTCCCGCCGGCATCCGGGAAGCCCGCGAACCGGATCTCGTCGCCGAGAATCTCGTGAAGATATACGGCGACCGCACGGTCGTGAACGGCATGTCGATGAAGTGCGGATGCGGCGAAATCGTCGGCCTCCTCGGCCCGAACGGCGCGGGGAAGACGACGACTTTCTACATGCTCGTCGGCCTCGTCAGGCCCGACGGCGGCACGGTGCGCTTCAAAGGCGAGGACATAACGCACGAGCCGGTGTTTATGCGCGCGCGCAAGGGCCTCGGCTACCTCGCGCAGGAAGCCTCGATCTTCCGCAAGCTTTCCGTATGGGACAACGTCATGGCGATTCTCGAGACGCTCGAGCTGAATTCCAAGGAGCGCGTAAAGCGCGCCGAGGAGCTTCTCGAGCCTTTCAACCTGATGAAAGTGGCCAAACAGCCGGCGTACACGCTCTCCGGAGGCGAGAGGAGAAAGCTCGAGATCGCGCGCGCGCTCGTGCGCAACCCCGCGATACTGATGCTCGACGAGCCTTTCGCCGGCGTCGATCCGCTCTCGGTGAGCGAAATACAGGATATCGTGCGCCGGCTCGCTTCCGGGGGCCTCGGAATAATCATCACCGACCACAACGTCCGCGAGACGCTCTCCGTGGTCGATCGCGCGTACATGGTCAGCGACGGCACGCTTTTGAAGGAAGGCACGCCGGCTTCGCTGATAGCGGATGGCGAAGTCCGCTCCAGATACCTCGGAGAAGGTTTTAGAATGTGACGAAGCATAACGCAAGTCCAGGCAACAAACATAGAAAGGAAAAAAGACAATGAGCATTGAAGTGACTATGCGACACAGCGATGTCAGGATCGAAGCTCTCAAAGACTACGCGGAAAAGCGTATGGCGAAGCTCAAGGAGAATTTCCCGAAAGTGACGAAGGTGTCGATCGTCATCGACATCGACGTCAAGAAGCACATGTACATGGCGGAAGTAGTCGCCAACAGGCTTGGCGAAGTCGCCGTCGGCGCAAAGGAATTCTCCGAGAGCGCCAAGAGCGTGATCGACACCGCGGCCGCGCGCGCCGAGCGCCAGCTGCTGAGGATGCGCGTGAAGGCGCGCAAGGGGACCGTGCGCAAGCAGCGCGCCGCCTCCGCGAAGAACTGAGTCCCCGCGCGCCCTTACGGGCAGGGGCGGGAGCGGCGCAAGACGCCGCGCACCCGCCCTTCCCGGAGAGCGCGGGCGCCGCGCGCACTGCAGACATGCCGCCATGGAAACGCTGCCTACGAAAGCGAATCGCGAAGGGTGTTCGTTCACCGTGGCCGACTTCTACGAAGCCGGCAGGGAGCATCTCGCCCTCGAATTGCTGACGGGCGAAAACTCCATGCAGACGCGCATCGAAGAGCCTATCCTCAACCGCCCCGGCCTCGCGCTCACGGGATTCTTCACCAATTTCGCGCCCAGCCGCGTCCAGATTTTCGGCAACTCGGAAACCGCGTATCTCGATTCGCTCGAGCCTTCCGAACGCAACAGCCGCTTCCGCGCGCTTCTCGCGTACAAGCCCTCGCTCTTGGTCTTCACCAATGGCGCGCGCCCGTACCCGGAATATCTGGAGGCGGCCGGCGAGATGGACATCTGCGTGATGACGACGCCTTACGAGACGCGCTACTTCACGCACCATTCGCTCTTCCTGCTCGAGCGTCTTTCCTCCCCGAAGACCACGATCTACGGAACGATGATCGAAGTCTGCGGGCTGGGCGTCCTGCTCGAAAGCGCTCCCGGGCTGGGCAAAAGCGAAACGGCGCTCGGATTGATCAAGCGCGGCTCCGTGCTGATCGCCGACGACCTGACGTGCATCCGCAAAGACACCGCCGCCAACATTCTCTACGGCTCCGCGTCGTCTTCGACGGTGGGCTACATGGAAATACGCGGCATCGGCATCATCCACGTGCCGAGCATTTTCGGCATCGACGCCGTGCGCGGCGAAAAGCATCTCCAGCTCGTAATCACTCTGAAGCATCTCGATGAAGTGCGCGGCGAAGTCGATAGAATCGGCCAGCGGCGCGAACCGAAGGAGATTCTCGGCGTGAAGATTCCCAACGTCCTGCTGCCGGTTTCCGAAGGCCGCGACCTCGTCAATCTCGTCGAAACCGCCGCGCAGCAGCACAAGCTCATCCTCGCCGGGCAGGACCCCGCCTCGAAACTCTCGATGCATCTGCGCGGCCGCGCGAGCCGCAACGCAATGCCGGCGCGAACGCCATCGCTCTTTTCCAGTCAGGTCATCAGCATCTGAAAACGACACACAAACTCAACAAGGGGGAAACCCATATGGCAGAGCAATCGATCACCCGCGAATTCAAGCTACTAAACAAGTACGGCATGCACGTTCGCCCGGCGGGACTGTTCGCGAAAACCGCCAGCAGGTACGACGCCGAAGTCGAGGTGGAGAAAGACGGCAACGTCGTCGCCGGCAAATCCATCATGGCGTTGATGACGCTCGAGGCGACCTGCGGCGCGGTGCTGAAAGTCACGGCCACGGGGCCCGAAGCCGAAGAAGTCCTCGATGAACTCGAAGCGCTTGTCGCACGCAAGTTCGACATCCCGGATGAGCAGTAATGCGCTAGAAACCATGCACGGGCTGGCGACGGCGCGCGGCCTCGCCGCCGGCCCGGTATTCGTATATCGCGGCGACGGCGACATACCCATCCCCGAGTATATCGTCGAGGAGGGGTGCGTGGACGCCGAACGCGCGCGCCTCGATTCCTCCATCGCCGCGATTCGCGTGGATCTCGAGAAGATGATCGAGACGCTGCGCGAACGCACGGGGCGCAAGGATCTGCGCGTGTTCGAGTGCCACCTCATGATCCTCGAAGACGCATTCCTGATCGACGAAATCGAAAAGCGCATTTCCGCGAACCGCCTCAACGCCGAAGCGGCCGTCCGCAAAGTCTTCGCTATGCACCGCGCGCAGTTCGAGAAGATGAACGATGCGTATTTCCGCGAGCGCGCGCGCGATCTCGACGACGTGGAGCGGCGTCTGCTTAAGTCGCTCACGGGCTATTCGAACAAGGCGCATCTCGAACTGAAAGCCCCTTCCATCGTCGTCGCCGACGATCTCACGCCGTCGGAAACCGTGCAGCTGCCCCGCGAATTCGTGCTCGGCTTCGCGACGAACGGCGGCTCCACCACCAGCCATGTTGCGCTACTGGCGCGCGCGCTTGCGATTCCCGCAGTCACGGGACTTGGCGACATAACATCGCGCGCGACCGCAGGCGAGACGGTTCTTCTCGACGGCTCCGCCGGCACAGTCACGCTGCATCCCGACGCCGCGACGGAAGAGGCGTTCCGCACGGCGATGGCGCGCCAGGCCGGCGCCACGGCGGCGCGAAGCGGTTCGCGCCCCGCCGGGACGCTGAAAGACGGCGGCGAAATCAAAATCTTCGCGAACGTCCATCCCGGAATACCTCTCGCGGGATTCCGCGAAAAAGGCGCGCGCGGCATCGGGCTTTACAGAAGCGAATATCTCTGGCTGAACTCCGGCTACGAGCCTACGGAGGACGAGCAGTTCGCGGCCTACAGCGATGCGGCGCGCTTCTGCACGCAGCTGGGCGACGCCGCCACGATCACCATCCGCGTTCTCGATATCGGCGGCGACAAGGCCATGCGCGGGACGACGGCGAAAGAAGCGAATCCTTTTCTCGGCAACCGTTCGATCCGCTATCTGCTTTCGCACCGCGAAGTTTTCCGCAGGCAGCTGCGCGCGATTCTCCGCGCGTCCGTCGAAGGAAACGTGCGCATCATGTATCCGATGGTAAGCTGCATCGAGGAGCTCGTCGAGGCCGAGAAGATGCTCGATGCCGCGAGGACCGATCTCTCGCATGAAGGCGTCGCCTTCGCGCAGAACATCCCCGTCGGCGCGATGATCGAAGTGCCGTCGGCCGCGCTTTGCGCGCGCGAACTCGCCAGACACGTCGATTTCTTCTCCATCGGCACGAACGACCTAGTCCAATATACCATGGCGGCGGATCGCGGCAATGACGCCGTCGCGAATCTCTACCAGCCGCTGAACCGCGCCGTCGTCCGCCTCGTGGCAATGAGCGTGGACGCGGCGAAAGAAAAAGGCATCCCCGTTTCAGTATGCGGCGAATCGGCCGCCGATCCCGTGGCGGGCGTTTTCTGGGGCGCGCTTGGCGTCGATACGCTTTCGATGAGCGCCACGTACATCCCCGTCATATCGCGCATCCTCGCGTGCTTGACGCGCAAGGATCTCGATGAATACGCGAAGGTCCCGGAATCGCTTCCGCCAGATTCCACAGGCGCGCAGATATACGCCGCGTGCCGCGCCTGGCTCTTCGCGAGACTGCCTCCCGAGGTCTGCGAAATCGCCGCGACGTTGAAATCTTGAGCGCCAGTCGCGAACGCCCCGGCGCGCGCTGCGAGGCCGGAGGCGTGCAAAAGTCCAGCAAGGCAATGCCGGTTTGCATAGAGAAAGTTGTAGCGCGCTTTGGCGGGCGAGTGGAGGAGAATACGCTGGCGGCATCCGCCGCCGTTGTCTCCGCCACTGGCTTCAAAGTCCGCAGAATCGCAGAGCGCGGCGAATCGCTTTTCGATTTCGCCTTGCCGGCGGCGCGCGCGGCGATCTCCGGCAGGACGGACGTAAAAGGCGTGATCGCCGCGACGTTCTCCAATGAAATGCGCTTCCCTTCGCTCGCCGTGCGCATCGCATCGGCGCTAGGCCTTCCAAAGACCGCCGCGGCCTTCGATCTGCAAATGGCGTGCAGCGCGTATCCGTACGCAGTCTATCTCGCGGGGCTGATGGCCGCGCAGACTTCCGGCAGCATCCTCGTCGTCGATGCAGACATCCAATCACGCTTCCTCGAAGGCGCCGACGCCGCCACAGCCGTTGTCATGGACGACGCCGCCACGGCATCAATCGTCACTGCGGACGCATCGGAAAATCCACCGCCCTTCTCCTTCCTCTCCACTCATTCCGAAGCGCTCTCGTGTCCGGCGGACGGCCCGATCGCGATGGACGGCTTCAAAGTCTTTTCTTTCGTCGCGCGCGATGTCGCCGAGTTCCTGCGGCCCTTTGGCGACGCTTTCGACATGTTCGTGCCGCACCGCGCCAACCTCTACATGGTGCGCCAGCTCGCGAAATCCCTCGGCCTCGCAGACAAACTTCTCGTGGCGGACGCTCCATTCGCAAATCCCGGCTCTTGCTCGATCGCCGCGACGCTGGCGCTTTGCGCGCGTCCGGGCAACGCGCTTATCGCCGGCTTCGGCGCCGGCCTTTCCGCCTGCGCCGGCATTGTTTCCCTCCCAGCGCATTTCCAAGGCTCTCTCATCCCTTGAGACTTCTGCGCGCACACCCATCCGCACGCCCGCAAAAAGCCTCAAGACACCCGGGAGAATCACGCCCACGCACGACCGCAAAGCCCCGAGGGGGCGACACATATATAGCCGGGGATGTAGCGCGCAACCCCCGGAAATCGTTCGAAGAACGATCAAACCATGTAGTGGCGACACAACGGGTGTTGTACTGTCGTTGGAGTATTGTGCCACCCCTTCGAGAGTTCGATTCAACTTTGCGCAACCACCGGCTGTTTATGCGCCGCCCCGTCAGGGCTTTGCGCTGCACCACCGCGCGAACGCCTCACGAGAGGGGCGCGCTCTAGAAGCCTAGATTTCTAGGATTCGCTCGACGCGCATTCGTGAAGGACGCGCTCCCGCGCGAATTTGCGGCGCGCAGGACCCGACCAACTTTCCCTCAAATCCGGCATAGCCGCGAAGGCCGAAAAAATGGTATAATACTCCTCATGTTTGGCATCAAGACCAGGTATTATCTGTTTGACGCATTCGGGGTGCCGTTGTATGTCGATTTGACATTTGCGGTACTGCTTTTGATGTTCGTGTTCTCGCTCAACGACTTCGGCTACGGCCTGACGGCGGCGCTTTTGCTCGCGCTTTCCGTCGTCGCGCACGAGCTTGGGCATGCGCTGACTGCGCGGTCGTTCGGCTATCGCACGAGCGATATAACGATTTCGCTGCTCGGCGGCTGCGCATCGCTGATAGCGCTGCCGCGGCGCGCCAGCCAGGAATTCTGGACGGCGCTGGCAGGGCCGCTCGTATCGTTTGCGCTCAGCGCGCTGGGCTTTCTCGCGTGCGCCTACTACAGATTCGAAAACCATTGGGCGTACTTCTGCTTCTATTTCCTGGCGCAAATGAACTGGATGCTGGGGCTTTTCAACATGATGCCGGGCTTCCCGTTGGACGGCGGGCGGATTTTCCGCTCGGTGCTGCGGTATTTCATGTCGCGCAGCACGGCGACATTTGTCGCGATGTGGGTAGGCAGGGCATTCGCAATCATACTCGGGCTCTCGGGGCTGCACGCGATTTTCACCGGCGGCGCCTGGGGATTCGTCAGATTGATGATCGCATCCATGATCTGGCGCCAAGGCACGCTCGAATACATGCAGGCGCAGATGGAAAGCGCGTGGGACCGCTTCGACGACGGCTGGCGCGCGCGTGTCTCGCCCCCTCCATACGGCGGCGACGGCCAGGACAGCGACGTGACGCGCGGCTAGGCGGGCTTCCACGTCTCCGCGGCTGCGCACTCCATATCTCTATATATACCTCAAAGCATCCAAAACAGGTGGACAAAAAATGACACAAGAAGAAGTTCTGCAAGCATTCCGCGAGACCGGCGCCCTTCTCGAAGGGCATTTCGAGCTGCGCTCGAAACTGCATTCCGACCGCTATTTCCAGTGCGCCAACGTCCTTAGATATCCGCGAATCGCCGCGCGGCTCTGCGACGAGCTGGTGGCCAAGATGTC
>DEWI01000004.1:0-5233 GCA_002363575.1 Verrucomicrobia bacterium UBA3214
TCGTGCGCGTCGGCGGCGGCTGGGTCCGCCAGCTCTGCGAAGAAATGAAAACGACGCCGGCGACGCTGCGCGCGCTTGCGGCCGATGGATACGTGCAGATAGAGGAAGTCGCGGCGCGGCGCAATCCGCTCGCCGGCCGCCGCATCGTGCCTTCCACGGATCTGCCGCTGAACGCCGGCCAGGCCGCGGCGCTGGAGTTGATATGCGCATCGCGGCGCCCTGTGCTTCTCCATGGCGTGACGGGTTCGGGGAAGACGGAAATCTACCTCCAGGCGATCGGCCGCGAACTCGCGGCAGGCCGCGGCGCCATCGTGATGGTCCCGGAAATCGCGCTCACCCCGCAGACGGTCCAGCGCTTCGCCTCGCGCTTCGGCGAACGTGTCGCCGTGCTGCATTCGGCGCTTTCCGACGGCGAGCGTTTCGACGAGTGGCATCGCATACGCTCGGGCGAGGCGCGCGTCGTCGTAGGGCCGCGCAGCGCCGTCTTCGCGCCCGTCCGCGATCTCGGCCTTGTCGTCGTCGATGAAGAGCACGAGACGACGTACAAGCAGGAATCCGTCCCGCGTTACAACGCGCGCGACGTCGCCGTGCAGCGCGCGGCGCTGGAAGGCGCGAAGGTGGTGCTAGGTTCGGCGACGCCCAGCCTGGAGACTTGGCAAAACGCGCTCGCCGGCCGCTATGCCGTCGCAACGCTCTCGGAGCGCGCCGGCGCGGGCACGATGCCGCTCGTCCACATCATCGACATGGCCGAAGAGGCGCGCGGCGGGATATTCTCCACGCCGCTTCTCGATGCGCTGCGCCTGCGGCTTGCGCGCGGCGAGCAGTCGATACTCTTCCTGAACCGGCGCGGATATTCGCGAAGCGTTACGTGCCGGGAGTGCGGCGAGGCGATAATGTGCCCGCGCTGCTCGATGGCCTACACATACCACCGCGACGGCGACTGCATGCGCTGCCATGTCTGCGGCGGCTGGGCGCCGCTGCCGGAGCTTTGCCCGACCTGCGGCGCGCGCGCGCTCGGCTACAAGGGCATAGGGACGCAGCGCGCGGAAGCGGCTCTCGAAAAATGTCTGCCGGGGGCGCGCGTGCTCAGGATGGATGCGGATTCGACGAGCCGCCGGCATTCCCACGACGATATTCTCGGCGCATTCCGCCGCGGCGAGGCGGATGTGCTTCTCGGCACGCAGATGATCGCCAAGGGCCTGGACTTCCCGAACGTAACGCTCGTTGGAGTCTTGAATGCCGACAGCTCCCTCAACATGCCCGACTTCCGCGCGGCCGAGCGCACCTACCAGCTGATTTCGCAAGTCTCCGGGCGCGCGGGCCGCGCAGAGCTGCCGGGCGAAGTGTTCATTCAGACGTATTCGCCCGACGATGCGACGATTACGCTGGCGGCGCGCGGCGATTTCTGCGCCTTCGCGGAGCTGGAATTGAACGCGCGCCGGGAGGCGTGGTATCCGCCGTACTGCCATCTCGCCGCGGTCCGCCTTGCCGCGCGCGACAGCGCGACCGTCTCCTCATGGGCGCAGATGTATTCGCGTTCGCTCGCGGCGTACGCCGCGAACTGCGGCGGCGCGCTCGCCGTCGGCGAAGCGTATCCAAGCGCGCTCGAAAAGGCCGATGGCTGGTATCGCTGGCAGATCATAGTGCGCGCGCATGCGGCCTCCGCCATACGTGCGGCGTGGAAGTGGGTGGCGGCGGCGCGCGAGCCCCCCAAGGAACTCCGTCTGGCCATTGACATGGACGCGGTCGGTTTAGTATAATAGTCACGCTCGCGCAGGAAGGGCGTCCGCAGGCGACATGAAGGCAAGTCGCGCCGGAGCGCCCGCCACCCTGCAAATCGTGCTTCACATATCAATCGAAGGAGATTTATGCGCTACGAAAAAACCGGCTACGGACGAGACGAGACGCTGAATACGCTCGAAATTGACGATGATGAAGAGACGAAACGCGAAATAGCCGCCGCCGAGAGGCTCGGCTTTTGGGATTTCCTCGTAGCCGGCGTCGCCGCCGCCGGGGTGTTCGCGCTCCAAATGTTCTGGGAGTACCCGTCCGTCCCGCCTGCGCAGTGGGCGGACGTCGCCGTCGCGACGGGCACCCGCCCCGCCCTCGCGACCACCCCCGGGCTGTGGACGCTTGTCGCGTCCTTCTTCTACCGCGCGCTCGGCATCGACGGCGGCATGGTGGCGCTGCGGATGCTCGGCCATGTCTCGATCGCGCTGATAACGGTTTTCATGTACAGTTTCCTGCGCGAAGTCTTGACATTCGTGATGCGGGCGCGTCCGCAGCGTTCGCCGCGGCGCAAGCTCGTAATGCGTATCGCCGCGGTGATAGGCGCGCTGGCTTTCGCCGCCTCCGATCCCGTATGGGTGGCGGGGCAGTTCTTCAGCGAGACCACGCTGCTCATCGTGCTCACCGTGGGGGCGATAGAATGCTTCTTCGCATTTCTCCGCAAGGGGACGCTGAAGTATTCCTACATCTGCGCGATACTCCTCGGCCTGCTCTCCGCCGAAACGCCGATGGGGTTGGTGCTCACGCTCGTCTTCGTCATCCTCAATTTCATCGTGATCAAGATGCTGCCCAATTTCGAGTCGCCGTTCTTCAAGCCTGCGCTCATCGAGGTCGGCAAGTGGCACATGACGTTCTTCTTCGCGGCGTCGCTTCTCTCCGGCGTGGCCATGAACAGCCTTACGTACGTGTTTCACCAGGGTTTGGCCGTCAGCGGCGAGGGCGTCGGCTCCATCCCGCTGAAATATGCGATCGACTACTTCGAGCGCGCCGCGTCGGCCTCGAGTCTCGCGGGCTGGATACTCTTGCTGGGCTTCGCGCTCGGGCCGTTCATCGTCTCGATCGTCCGCTTCTCCAGCGCCGCCGACGAAGAGAACTTCCTCTCGTACTCCACGGGCATCGTGTTTTTCGCGTGCGGCGCCAGCGCGTTTTCGCAATGCGCATCCCTGCCGTCGCTGTGGTTCTGGACGTACGTTCCCGTCGAGTCGCAGTATCTCCTTTCGCTGTGTTCGCTCATGTGCGTTCTCACGGTCGCTTGCGCGATCACCATCCTCGGCGTCGATTCGCTTTGCCGCGACCACGGGAGGCTGGCGAAGAAATTCTTCGGCACCGGCGACGAATCCGAAGACGAGGAAGACGAGCGTGTCATGAGCAAAGGCCTGACGGCCAAGCTGCGCGCGCTCGGCATCGTGGTGATTCCGCTTGTGCTGATCGCGGCGCTCGTGCCCGGCAGGCGCAAGACGGCCACGCGCACCATCCTCACCTTCCTCTCGGACATGGTCCAGGCAACCGTGGACGAAGCGGGCGACGCCGAAAGAATCTTCACGGACGGCAAGCTCGACCCCGCGCTCGAATTCACCAGCCGCGCGCGCGGCGGCAACTTGAAGTGCATAGATTTGATCAGCATCGGCACGAAGAACGGCGCATGGCTGCGCACGCGCGGCATCGATCCTGCCGACGCCGAGGATTACCAGGCTTTCAGGTTCGACGGCGCCATGGGCCTGCGCACGTGGATACGCGACAAGCCGGAGAAGCTCAAAGGCGCGGCCGTGCAGGTCGGCTTCGACCTCTGGCGCCGCGACGGCAAGGCGCTGCCGCCGATGGGCGGCTTCCTCGCGCGCCCGGCTTCGAACGACGCCGCCGCGCGCGAAGCCGCGATCGAGAAGGCGCACGCCTTCTGCCGCCGCATTCTCGAGATCGCCCGCAAAGGCATTAGCGATTGCACGGAGCAGCGCACGCGCGACATGTTCTACTTCGCGATGTGGCGGCTCGGCCGCATGTGCCTCTACAGGCACGACGCATACAGCAACACCGGCGACATACAGGTCGCCATAAAGGAAATAGACATGCACAAGGAGCTGGACGCCGCGAACGAGCTCTTCCAGAACGCAGAGCGCCAGCGCGCGGTGAAGGCCCGCACCGACAAGATGCAGACGCTGGCGACGCCTCGCGAAGTCCTGCACCTTGCGATGATACGCGCGGACTTCCAGCTCGGCAGCACCTACGCGGAACTGATCCTCTCTTCGGAGCCGGACGATCCCGACGCGAATTTCGTCATGGCCATGCACTACATCATCGACCTCAAGCAGCTGGCGATGGGCGAAGAATACCTGAAGCGCAGCCTGCTGCGCAATCCCAACCAGCCGGCGTTCTACAACAATCTCGCCATGGTGCAGATCGAGCTTGGCAAGCTCGAAGCCGCCGAGGCGAACGTGAACCGCGCGCTGAAGCTCATCCCGGATTCCGCCGCCATCAACGAAACGCGCCAGCGTCTGGAGGAAGCCAAGAAGGCGAAGGAAAGTCTCCTCTGACGCCGGAGGACAGGCCAGACTCCTTCCGCCTGCGGACATGAAGCGAGCGCGCCGATGTCCGCGGCGATGCGAATGCGCGGCGCCAGCATGCGCGCCGCGCATCCGGAAAAGAAAACAGAAAAAGAAAAGCAAAAGCAAAAAGAGAAGATGAAGAAAACCGCAGTATCCATCGCGGCGCTTGCCGCATTGCCGCTCGCCGCAGCCGTGAACGTCGTTCCGTTGCCGCAGAAAGTCGTGGAGAAGGAAGGCTCTTGCGTATTGGAGGGCTGCCGCAGGAATTTTGCTATCGACCCCGCCATCCCCGCCGAAGGCTACAGGCTCGTCATCGAGAAGGATGCAATCTCCATCGTGTCGTCCGACGAGGCCGGGCGCTTCTACGCGCTCCAGACGCTGGCGCAGCTCTCCGCGGGCGGCAAGGCGCCGTGCGTCGAGATCGAGGATGCGCCGCGCTTCAAATGGCGCGGCCTGCATTGGGACGATTGCAGGCACTTCATGGGCAAGGAAGCGCTGATGAAGACGCTGCGGACGATGGCGTATTTCAAGCTCAACATCCTGCACTGGCATTTGACCGACGATCAAGGCTGGCGCATCGAGATCAAGAAATATCCGGAGCTGACGCGCAAGGGCGCGGTGCGCCCCGGCAGCCCGAAGCCGGCCGTACTGAACACCCCCGGAAAGGGCGGCTGGCAGAACAACCACATCCCCTACGGCCCCTATTTCTATACGCAGGACGACATTCGCGAGATCGTGGCGTTCGCAAACGCGCTCCACATCAAAATCGTTCCGGAGATCGAACTGCCCGGCCACGCGAGGGCGGCCGTCGCAGCGTATCCATGGCTTGGCTGCACCGGCGAAGCGGTGGAGCCGTGGTGGCGCTGGGGCGTGAGCAAGGAAATCTTCTGCGCCGGCAACCCCGA
>DEWI01000004.1:5348-12575 GCA_002363575.1 Verrucomicrobia bacterium UBA3214
GTGCACATCGGCGGCGACGAAGCGCCGAAAGACGCCTGGAAGAAGTGCCCGAAATGCCAGTTCCTCATCAAGGAGATGAAGCTCGACGGCGAAGAGGCTCTCCAGGGCGTGCTGACCAAGCACTTCACCGATTACCTCGCCAAGAAGGGCAAGCGCGCCATCGGCTGGGACGAAGTCCTCGACGGCAATCCCGGCAAGGACACGATCATCATGTCGTGGCGCGGTCCCGGCGGAGGCATCAAAGCGGCCGCGCGCGGCAACGACGCGGTGATGACGCCGGTCGACCCGTGCTACCTCGACAATCCCCAGGGGCTTTCCTGCGACCCGTACGAATACATCAACTACGGCTTCGCGGCGACGCTCGAGCGCTGCTACGGCTTCGACCCCGTCGCGGGGATCCCGGAGAACGAGCGCCACCGCATCCTCGGCGGGCAGGGCAACAACTGGACCGAATACACGTGGGATTCGAGCGCGTACGAGTGGAAATTGTGGCCGCGCATGTGCGCGCTCGCCGAGTGCCTGTGGACGGCGCCGGAGCGCAAGGCCTGGCCGTGCTTCAAGGCGCGCGTTTCCGCGATGCGCCCGCGCCTCGTGAACGAATTCAAGCTCAACGCCGCTCCCGTGGAGTGAGGCGCCGGCCGGCATGCCGCGCGCGGCGGAGCCTTGCCTCCGCCTGCGCCGTCGTGCCGGCCGCGATTCGCCGCGGCGTGCGCAACCTAGGCGTATGAAGCGCGATTGGTATGTTTTTCGCGTCAAGCCGCGCACGGAGAAGAAGACCGTGCGCTGGCTCGAGCATTTCTCCATTTTTCACTATCTGCCGACGTATGTAAAAGTGACGAGGATCCAGCGCCGCAAGGTGCGGCGCGAGCTTCCGCTTTTCCCAGGCTATGTTTTCGTACGCGCGAATCCCGGCGAGCGCCTCGAGATGCTCAAGACAAATCTTGTGACCTCGACGATTCTCGTAAAGACGCCGCGCATCATGATCCACCAGCTCCGGCAGGTGCGCGCGGCGCTGCGCGGCGAGCGCCCCGTCAAAGTCGTGCACAGCTTCCAGCCGGGAGACATTGTCAAGATCAAGACCGGGCCGATGCGCGGCGTGGAAGGCGTGGTCAAGTACGAAGGCGCGAGCGCCACGCTCTGCCTGAGCGTCGATATCCTCGGCGCGACGGTGGAAGTCTCCGTATCGCCGCTGGAGCTGGAGAAGCTAGGCTAGCGCAGGCATCCATTTGCAGACACCATTTGCCATGATAGCGCCAAAATCGAAGATCGGCGTCCTCGCGAGCGCTGCGCTCGCGTGGTTCGCCGCTGCCGCGTCCCTGGAGGAGGACGTCGCGTTTCTGCTTGAATACGCGCCGCCGCAGGATCTCCCTCTCGACGGGGCGTACGTGACGAACAACTGCCTGCTCGCCGCGGAGGCGCGCGCGGGCGCTCCGGAAAAATACCCGGACGAAATCTATCGCGAGGCTGTATTGCCGTATTCCGTCATACGCGAAGGCGTCGATGACTGGCGCAAGGAGTTCCGCGAGCGCTTCCTTCCGCTCGTCGCCGGCTGCACGAACGGCTACGAAGCCGCCGTCGTCCTCGACAGGCGGATTTGGGATATGATCGGCGTGCACTACAGCAAGGAGCGCGATATGGCGAGGCAGTCGCCGCGCCACTCGATGCGCACCGGCAAGGCGTCCTGCACGGGGCTGTCGATTTTGCTCGTGGATGCGTGCCGCGCGCTCGGAATCCCCGCGCGACTCGTCGGATGCTATTGGGTGACGATCCCCGGGAACCATTCGTGGGTCGAAGTGTGGTCGCAAGGGCGCTGGGCGCCTGTCATCTCAGGCGAGAAGGAGCGCGACGACGGCAGTTGGTTCCTCGACTACGCCGCCTATGCCGATCCGCTGCGCCCCGATCGCCGGATATACGCTTCGCGCTGGTCGCCGTCTCCGCAAGGCTTGCGCTTTTGGCTCACGTGGGATCGCCCGGAAGGGTGGTCGGACGTCCCGGCGGACGACGTCACGGCCGCATATACCGTGCCGCGCCGCCGCTTCGCCATCGTGATTTCCCCTGAGAACGCGGCCGATGCCGCATGGATGGATGTCGCGCGAACGCTTGCCGCGAAGCACGGCGATGCGAAGGGCGAGACGATAATCGTCGCGCCGCCGCTCGAAGCGGCGCGGGAGCTTGGCGCGCGCCGCCCCCTGCGCGTCGCTTTCGTGATGAAGCAGGACGAGTTCGACGCTTCTTCGCTCGTGGCGCTCAAGAATATGATGCGCGCGCTCGACGACGATCCTTTCGACGACGCGCTTTGGGGAATCGTGACGGGTCCAGACGTCGCGACGGCACGGCGCATAGCGGCGTCTTGCGAGCCTTCGGAGATTCGCCGCCTCGTCGCCACCACCGGCGTGGACGATAGGGCCGTGCCTGGGGAAACGGCCGTGTTTTCCGATGCGTATCCCGTGGGCGAATGGCGCGAGAAGGGCGCCGACGGCGCAATTCGCCATGGTTGCATCACGGGCGACGTCTCGCGGATTTTCGCGGATGCCTGGCGCCGCATCGATCCCGATTTCCTGCTGACGAGCGCCCATGCGACGGAGCGCAATCTGGAAATGCCGTTTTCGCAAGGCGGTATCATCGCGACGGGCGGAGTATTCGCCGCGTGCGCCGATGTCCATGGCCGCGGTGAACTTGCGGTCCTTGCCCGCCCGTCCGCCGAGAAAGTCTGGCTCGCCGCCGGCAACTGCCTCATCGCCAACCACATCGCCCCCGACGACATGCTCATGACGGCGCTCTCGTTCGGGCGCGTCAATCAGTTCGCCGGATATATAAAGGAGACGTGGTTCGGCTTCGTCGGTTGGAATACATGGCGGCTTTTCGCCGCCGGCGACCATTCTCTCGTCGAGAGCTACTTCGCCGCCTGCCGCGAGCTTCTCGAAAAGCTCGACAAGCGCGATTGGAAAGACGAGCGCGAAAAGCGCGGCCTCGAATGGGATCGCGACGCCACGATCTTTTACGGCGACCCCATGCTCGATATCTTCTTCAAGCCCCGCGGTGCGCGCTAGGTTTTTGCCCGCGCCGGGCCTTGGGGCCTCCCGGGTTTCTTGAAGTCCAGGATTCTAGGCTTCTAGGATTCTAGTTTTCCTGGTTTCGAGGCTAGATTGCACTCCTCCAAAACGAAACCCCAACCGATACCTATCGTCTGCGAAAGCGATACCTATCGCCCGGTGAAACGATACCTATCGGTTGATGAAGCGATAGGTATCGGTTGCCGAGGCGATAGGTATCGGTTGCCGAGGCGATAGGTATCGGCCGGGGAGGCGATACCTGCCACTCGCCCTGCGCGTTTCGCGCTGTGACACGGCGCAATGGCGCAACCAGTGTGACAAGTGGGACAGTCTGGCGCGGTTTCTGCGCCATGTCCCGCCGCCGGCTCCTTGGCACGCCTTGTGCTGGTTTTGCGGTGCGATGCCGCGAGGCATTGGAGAAAGGAATCAAGACAATGGCAAAAGTATTAGGAATCGACTTGGGAACGACCAATAGCTGCATGGCCGTCATGGAAGGCGGAGAAGCGACGGTGATTCCCAACAAGGAAGGCGCGAGAACTACGCCTTCGATCGTGGCTTTCACGAAGAGCGGAGAAGTCCTCGTCGGCCAGGCGGCAAAGCGCCAGGCTGTCACCAACCCGAAATCGACGATTTACTCGATCAAGCGCTTCATCGGCCGCCGTTATGAAGAAATGACGGACGAAATCAAGATGGTGCCTTACGAGGTCGTGCGCGCCGCCAACGGCGACGCCGCCGTAAAGGTCGCTGACAAAGTCTATACGGCGCAGGAAATTTCCGCGATGATCCTCCGCAAGCTGAAAGAAGACGCTGAAGCCTTCCTCGGCGAGAAAATCACGGAAGCCGTCATCACCGTGCCGGCGTACTTCAACGACCAGCAGCGCCAGGCGACGAAAGACGCAGGCAAGATCGCCGGCCTCGACGTCAAGCGCATCGTCAACGAGCCTACGGCCGCGTCGCTCGCCTATGGCCTCGACAAGAAGAAGAACGAGAAGATCGCGGTTTACGACTTCGGCGGCGGCACTTTCGATATTTCCGTCCTCGACATCGGCGACGGCGTCTTCGAAGTGAAGGCGACGAACGGTGATACGCACCTGGGCGGCGACGATCTCGACCAGGCCATAATGAAGTGGCTCATCGAGGACTTCAAGGCGCAGCAGGGCATCGACCTCTCCAACGACATGATGGCGCTCCAGCGCCTGAAAGAAGAAGCGGAGAAGGCGAAGTGCGCGCTTTCGTCCGCCACCACCTACGATATCAACCTCCCGTTCATCACGGCGGACGCGACCGGCCCCAAGCACCTCACCGCGACACTGACGCGCCCGAAACTCGAGACGCTCACGATGGATCTCGTGAACAGGACGGCCGAGCCTTGCCGCAAGTGCATGAGCGACGCCGACCTCTCCAGCGTCGATGAAGTCGTGCTCGTCGGCGGGCAGACGCGCATGCCGCTCCTCCAGGAGAAGGCGAAGAGCCTCTTCGGCAAAGAACCCCACAAGGGCGTCAACCCCGATGAAGTCGTCGCCATGGGCGCGGCCATCCAGGGCGGCATCTTGAAGGGCGAAGTCAAGGACGTGCTCCTTCTCGACGTCACGCCGCTTACGCTCGGCATCGAGACTCTCGGCGGCGTCTTGACGCCGCTCATCGAGCGCAACACGACCATCCCGACGAAGAAGTCGCAGGTCTTCTCGACGGCTGCGGACAACCAGCCCGCCGTGACGATCTCGATTTTCCAGGGCGACCGCAAGATGGCGCGCGACAACAAGAGCCTCGGCAACTTCAACCTCGACGGCATCCCGCCGGCGCCGCGCGGTGTCCCGCAGATCGAAGTCACGTTCGACATCGACGCGAACGGCATCTTGAACGTCTCGGCGAAGGATCTCGGCACCCAGAAGGAGCAGAAGATCACCATCACCGCCGCAGGCGGCCTCTCGAAGGATGAAATCGAGCGCATGCGCAAGGACGCCGAGGCTCACGCCGCCGAAGACGAGCGCCGCCATGCCGAAGTCGAGGAGCGCAACAAGGCCGACGGCCTCGCCTTCCAGGTCGAAAAGACCCTGAAGGACGCAGGCGACAAGATCGCGGCCGACAAGAAGGCGCCTGTCGAAGCCGCCCTCAAGGAACTCAAGGACGCACTCGCCAAGCAGAATCCCGCCGCCCCGATCGAAGAGATCAAGGCGAAGCAGGAGGCGCTCATGAAGGCGATGGAGCCTGTCGCGACGGAGATGTACGCTTCTTCGCAGGCCGGACAGGCCGGCGCGGGAACGCCGCCGCCCGGCGGCAATCCCCCGCCGCCTCCGAAGGACGAGCCGAAGAAGGGCGGCGACGATGTCGTCGATGCCGACTTCACGATGAAGTAAGCGCTCTCCGCCAGGCACCCCCTGTATATTATATTGTACTACACTGGAATCCGAAAGGAAGGAAAAACAATGAAGATCAGACCATTGGGCGACCGCGTATTGGTCGAACCCATCGAAGAGAAGGAACAGAGCGTCGGCGGGATTATCATCCCCGATTCCGCCAAGGAGAAGCCCATGCAGGGTACGGTTTTGGCCGTCGGCAAGAAGACCGACAAGGATACCGGCAAGGAGGTCGCGTTCTCCGTGGCGCCCGGCGACACCGTTCTGCTCCCCAAGTACGGCGGGACGGAAGTCAAGCTGGACGGCAAGAAGCTCCAGCTCGTCCGCGAGGAAGACCTTCTCGGCGTCATCGTCAAGTAATGTGCAGGGCGCGGCCGCCCATCGCGCGACGGCCGCGCCGTTTCAAAGGAAAGAAGCAAGAATATGGCAAAGCAGATCAAGTTCGACGCGGATGCGCGTCAGAAGATTCTTTCGGGCGTCGAGAAGCTCTCGGCAGCCGTGACATCCACGCTCGGCCCGTCCGGACGCAACGTCATTCTCGATAAGAAGTTCGGCTCGCCCCAGATCACCAAGGACGGCGTCACCGTCGCCAAGGAAATCGAGCTGCCCGATCCTTTCGAGAACATGGGCGCGCAGATGGTCAAGGAAGTCGCTTCCAAGACGAATGACGTCGCAGGCGACGGCACGACGACCGCGACGCTTCTCGCGGAGTCCATCTACCGCGAAGGCCTCAAGAACATCACCGCTGGCGCGAACGCCATGGCGCTCAAGTCCGGCATCGACAAGGCCACGCAGGCCGTAGTCGAGTCGATCGCCAAGCAGGCCAAGAAGGTGAAGTCCGCCGACGAAATCACGCAGGTCGCCACCATCTCCGCGAACGGCGACGAGGAAATCGGCAAGATGATTTCCGACGCGATGGACAAGGTCGGCAAGGAAGGCACCATCACCGTCGAAGAGGCCAAGACGCTGGAATCGACGCTCGACGTCGTCGAAGGCATGCAGTTCGACAAGGGTTATCTCTCGCCGTATTTCGTGACCTCCCCCGAGGACATGGAGTGCGAGCTTGAGAATCCCTTCATCCTCCTCTTCGAGAAGAAGATTTCCAACCTCCAGGACATGCTCCCGCTGCTCCAGGCGGTCGCGAAGACCGGCCGTCCGCTGATGATCATCGCCGAGGACGTCGAGGGCGAAGCTCTCGCCACGCTCGTCGTAAACAAGCTGCGCGGCACGTTCTCCGTCTGCGCGGTCAAGGCGCCCGGCTTCGGCGATCGCCGCAAAGCGATCCTCGAAGACATCGCGGTGCTGACCGGCGGCCGCTTGATTTCCGAAGATATCGGCGTCAAGCTCGAGTCCGTGCAGCTTACCGATCTCGGCAGGGCCAAGAAGGTCGTCGTCGATAAGGACAACACGACGATTGTCGAAGGCCTCGGCAAGCCGGCCGACATCAAGGCGCGCACCGAGCAGATCAAGAAGCAGATCGAAGACACGACGAGCGATTACGATCGCGAGAAGCTCCAGGAGCGTCTTGCCAAGCTCGCCGGCGGCGTCGCGCTTATCAAGGTCGGCGCGGCTACGGAAGCGGCGATGAAGGAGAAGAAGGATCGCGTCGATGACGCCTTGCACGCGACTCGCGCGGCTGTCGAGGAGGGCATCGTCGCCGGCGGCGGCGTCGCATATCTGCGTGCGCAGAAGGCGATCGAAGCTCTCACGCTCGAAGGCGACGAGAAGGTCGGCGCGGCGATCATCTCCCGCGCGATCGAAGCTCCCCTGCGCAAGCTCGTCTCCAACGCCGGCCAGGAGGCCGCGCTCGTCGTCGC
>DEWI01000032.1 GCA_002363575.1 Verrucomicrobia bacterium UBA3214
CCATACTGGAAGACCGAGACTGTCGAGGCGATGGACGCGTTTCGCCATATGCCTGGCCACAGCGTCGGCGCGGGCGAATGCGTCTCGCTGGCGGGGCTGTACGCGGCCGCCGCGTTTGTCGTCTGCGGCTTCCCTTTGGAGTCGATCTACCTGATGGCGACGCCGCTGCACTCGCAGAACTTCCTCGATGTCGATTCAGGAATCCTCACGAACAACCGCCGTCTCGTCACGCGCGCCATGTGGGCGAACGGCACGGTAATCTCGCAGCAAGCGCGCCGCGCCCTCGAACACGAGCGCGTGACGATCGTCTCGCACGCCACAGGCTACATCCATCTCCTTTATCCGAAAGCCACTATCGACCCCGCGGCGTACAGGCGCTTCTCTTCGCGCCTTCGCGAATTTCTCGTCCCTCCGGAAGACGCGGTCGATAAGCGCGTCGTCGTCCCCCGCCTTCCAGACGAAGCGAAAGTCGAATTCGTGTCCGGCGGCGAGCCGCTGGCGCTTTCTCCGGAAATGGAGCGCGCGGAGATAATCCAGCGTCTAGATGCGTTGCGCGGTGCAAACCGCGCGGCGTCCCTCGCGCCCTACGCGGGCCATGAACTCGGTGCCACTGAGGCAGCGCCCTTCTTGAAGGCGTCGCTCGAGCGCTGCCCGGTTTCGCGAAACGCGTTCGCGCCGCCCGACGCCGCGGCGGCTGGCGCGGCGCGCGGCGAAGCTGCGGTGATCGGGCGCATCGCAGAGCTGGCGGACGAATCCATCTACGATGGCGCCAGCCGCACCGCCACGCCGGACGAGACGTGGAACTTCCAGCGCGGCGACGGCTTCGAGAAGTGCCTGCTCGCCGCCAATGCGCTCGCGCTCGCGCATGGCGCAATCGTCACGGACGGCGGGAAAGCCGCGCTTTTCGACGCGGCCGAGCGCCGGGAAATCTGTTCTTTCCCGTCCGTCAAGCGCCCGTCCGGGCCTGTCGAATGGTAATGGCGCCGCCGCCACACTTGTATAATTGATCCCCATCTTCACGATATCAGACCATGACAACGGAAATACTTTCAAGAATGTGCACGGAGATCGGCGTCGGCGCAAAGCAGATCGCCGCCGTCGAAAAACTCCTTGCCGACGGCTGCACCGTGCCGTTCATCGCGCGCTACCGCAAAGAAGCGCACGGCAACCTCGACGAAGTCCAGATCGGCAAAGTCAAGGAACGCCTGGAGTACTACAACGAACTCGAAGACCGCAAGAAAACCATCCTGAAATCCATCGCCGAGCAGGACAAGCTCACGCCGGAACTGGAGAAGGCGATCGCTGGCTGCTTCCAGAAGACCGCTCTCGAAGACCTCTACCAGCCGTACAAGCCGAAACGCCGCACCCGCGCGCAGATCGCCAAGGAGAAAGGCTTCGAGCCGCTCGCCGACGACATCTGGGAAGGCCGCGAAGTCGATGCTCCGGAAGAAGACCTGCAATACGCTCGCGACATTATCGCCGAGCGCATCGCCGACGACGCCACCGTGCGCGGCCTCGTGCGCCGCGAGTTCGCCACGAAAGGCGTGGTGAAGAGCGAAGCGGCCTCGACTTCCTCGCAGGAGCCGACGAAATTCGAGCAGTACTACGACTTCTCCGAGCCGATCGCCACCATCCCTTCGCACCGCTATCTCGCTATCCGCCGCGGCCAGAAGGAAGGCGTCCTCTGGGTGAAGCTGGAAATCGACAAAGCCGCCGTCGTCGATAAAATCCTCGATGCGATAGACCGCGACGGCGAGCAGATTCGCCTCGCCGCCGAAGACGCCTACAAGCGCCTTCTCGCCCCGAGCTGCGAAATCGACGTCACCGTGGACAAGAAGATGGAAGCCGACCGCGCGGCCGTGGAAGTCTTCGCGGACAACTTGCGGAATCTGCTGCTCGCCAGCCCGCTGGGCGAAAAATCCGTGCTGGCTATCGACCCCGGCATCCGCACCGGCTGCAAAGTCGCGATGATGGACGCGACGGGGAAGTATCTCGGTAAGACCGTCCTCTACCCACAGCAGAACCCGGCGGAGACCGAAAAAGCGCTCGCTATGATCGTGAACAAATTCCGTCCCGACGCTATCGCGGTGGGCAACGGCACGGCCGGCCGCGAGACGGAGGCTTTCGTGCGCGCGACGCTGAAAAAACTGCGCGCGCAGCACCCGGAAATCCCCACGCCAATCGTGGTGAGCGTTTCCGAGGCGGGAGCGTCGGTCTATTCGGCAAGCGAAATCGCGCGCAAGGAATTTCCCGATCTCGACCTCACCGTGCGCGGCGCAATCTCCATCGGCCGCCGCTTGCAGGACCCTCTCGCGGAGCTGGTCAAAATCGACCCGAAGGCTATCGGCGTCGGCCAATACCAGCACGACGTCCACCAGCCGCTGCTCGGCGCGAAGCTCGATGAAGTCGTCGTAAGCTGCGTGAACGGCGTGGGCGTGGAATTGAACACGGCCTCCGCGCCGCTGCTGGAGCGCGTTTCCGGCGTCGGCCCGTCGCTGGCGAAATCGATCGTCGAGTGGCGCAACGAGCATGGGCGCTTTTCATCGCGCAGCGAACTTCTCGAAGTGAAGGGGCTTGGCGCGAAGGCTTTCGAGCAGTGCGCGGGCTTCCTGCGCATCCGCGGCGCCGCCAATCCTCTCGATTCCTCCGCTGTCCATCCGGAACGCTACGGGCTGGTCGAGAAAATGGCCGGCGATCTGGGCATGACGCTGCGCGAACTCGTCGGCAACCAGACGGCCGCGAAAAAGATCGACGTCAAGAAATACATCACTCCCGAAGTCGGCGAGCCGACGCTCAAAGACATAATCGCGGAACTCGTGAAGCCCGGCCGCGACCCGCGCGCGGTTTTCGAGCCACCGAAATTCCGCGACGACGTCACGAAGATCGAAGATGTCAAGGAAGGCCAGAAGCTGGAGGGCGTCGTCACGAACGTCACGGCATTCGGCGCCTTCGTCGATATCGGCGTGCATCAAGACGGCCTCGTGCACGTCTCCGAACTCTCCGACAACTTCGTTTCAGATCCAAAGAGCGTAGTGAAAGCCGGCGATAGAATCACCGTCACCGTACTGGCGGTGGATCGCGCGCGCGGCAGGATCTCGCTCTCCGCGCGCTCGAAACCGAATTTCGCTTCCAGCGGCCAGCGCGGCGCCGCGCCGCGCGGCGCGATGCGTTCCGGCGCGTCCTCCGGCTTCTCCTGCAACCCGTTCGCAAACCTGTAAAAGCACGCCCCCGCGACGCCGGAATTATGCTATAATACCGCCATGAAGGTGTTTTCAGCGATTGCGGGGGTGATATTCGGGGTTTTTGCGGCGTTCGCGGAGGATGCGGCCAAGCAAACCGAGGCGACGCAACCAGCCGCCCTGCCCGGCAGCACGCTGGTACGGCACGGGATCGAGACGCGGATATTCCGTCTCAACCACGCCAGCGCCGCGGAAGTGGCGGAGAAATTCAACGAGATGTGGAATGGCGAGTTCGGACAGGTCTGGAAGGTCTCGAAGATGGCCGTCTCCTTCCCGGAGTCGAACTCTGTGATGGTATCGGCGCCGCGCCCGATTCTCGATGCGTGCGAAAGAGCGATCTCCCAGCTCGATATCGAAGCGAAGCAGGTATATATCGAAGCGAGATTCGTGGAGCTGTCCAACAACGCCTCGCACAAGCTCGGCATCGATTGGCAGATGCTCGATGGCGTCGGCGCGAATATGCGCTTGAACGGCGCTTTGCAGCGCAGCCATATCGGCGGCACCATCACCGACTATTCGCGGACGGTATCCGACGGCAAGACGACTACGTCCTACGGGATGTCGAGAGGCAACGGCAAAGACGGCGAAATCTCCTATTTCAACGGGACGCTCGACCTCTCCGAAATGTCCGTCATTCTGCGCGCGCTTGAATCCACCGAAGATGCGCGCACGTTCTCCAACCCGAAGATCATCGTCTCCTCCGGGAAGCAGGCGGTTGTCGATATGACCCAGAAGTATCCCAACGTCAAGATTTCCGCCAAGCGCACGACGTCCGGAGGTTCCGACTCCCTCGACCTCGATATGCAGATGGCAGGCATCCCGGGCGAAGACAAATTCATGTTCGCGAACGAAGCGTTTTTCTCGTGGGGCATCCAGCTCGAGGTCACGCCGCGCGTCAATACCAACGGCTTCATCAACGTTTCGATCGTCCCGACGATTTCCGACTGCGTGGAATACGTGACCGCCGGGACGGCGGCGGACAGCTCCTCCGACACCGGGAGCTACTCGGCCAAATACCCCGTCATCTACGTGCAGCGTCTCGTCACGGAGTTCAATCTCGCGAGCGAAACCACCGCCGTTATCGGCGGCCTCTCCAGAACCATCGAGCGGCAGGTTGACAACGGCGTTCCGCTGCTGCGCGAGATTCCGTGGATCGGGCCGAAATTCTTCGGCAGCAAGACGCGCGTGAAAGAACAGCGCGAAATCATCGTCTTCGTCACCGTCGGCCTCGTAGATCCCGCTGCGATGGAACGCGACGCCGGGTTGCCGAAAAACGCGATTCTCGGGCGCCGCTACGTGCAAGGCGAGAGGCTCGAACCAGGCGAGCGCTCGCGCGACCATCGCGAGGGCCTGAGCGCGCTGGATCTCCGCCCGCTGGAAGAGCAGGCGGCGACAAACGCACACTGAAAACCCCGACGCGCCAGCGCCGGACATGCCGGTTGCGCGCGCCGCACCCGCCCGTGCTACGCCGGCGCCGTCTGCTTTACGAGGCGCACGTCTCCCCAAGCGCAAGGCAGCGCGAAGACAACGCCATCCGCTTCGCGCTTTTTGTCGCCCTTCATGAGCGGCCACAGCGAAGCGAACGTGATTCCGCGCGGAAGCGAAACGCCAAGCCCGCATGCGGCAAACGCCGCCGCCAATTCATCCGGCCAATCCTGCGCGGCGAGGCCGAGGCGGACGGCAAGACGCGCTTCTTCCACACAGCCTATCGCCACCGCTTCGCCGTGCGAAAGCGCGAAATCCGTGGCTTTTTCGAGCGCGTGCGCGACCGTGTGGCCGGCGTTGAGTTTAGCGCGCTCGCCTGTCTTCTCGAAAGGATCCGCGCGCACGACTCCGATTTTGACGCCGAGATTGCGGCGGATTTCAGCTGGCGTCACAGGTTCGGCGGCCGTGAAGCGGAATGCGGCGGCGTCCTTTCCGCCGACAATCATATGCTTGACCATCTCCGCCTTGCCGCAGGCAAGCTCGCGCGGCGGAAGCGTGCGGAGAAACGCGGTATCGATGATCACGCGACGCGGCGGATGGAATGCGCCTGCGAGATTCTTGCCAGCCGGAAGATCGCAAGCCGTCTTCCCGCCGTAAGAGGCATCGACCATCGCGAGAAGCGTGGTGGGGATGTTGATCCAATCGATTCCCCGCATGAATGTCGCGGCGGCAAAACCCGTCATGTCGCCGGTGACTCCGCCGCCGATCGCCACAATGGCGTCTTTCCTGCCGAGGCCCGCCTTCGCCATCGCATCCCATATCTTCGCGACCGTTTCGATGGTCTTGTTCTCTTCGCCGGAAGGCACGATGAATATCGCATTCTCCGCGAGCCGCGGGTAGAGGCGCGCGACGTTCGCATCTATAACGCACTTGCCGAGCGCGGCGATTTCGTCTTCCAAGCCTTCGCCGAAAGCCACCGTCCCTTCGGAAGCGAGAAGCGCGTCGAGCAGCGCGTACGCCGCGAGGGCTTCGACAACAGGAACGGCGCGATACGCGATGCAAGGATCGTGGCGTCCGCGTATTTTCAGCGGCACTTCCGTCATCGTGGCGAGATCGACGCTTCGCTGCTCCTTGTAGATCGACGGTGTCGGCTTGAATGCAACGCGGAAGACGAGCGGCATTCCGCTCGTCATGCCTCCCAAGACGCCGCCATGGTTGTTCGTCAGCGTCACCACACGCCCTTCGCGGATCGCGAATGCGTCGTTGTTTTCGCTGCCGGAAAGCGAAGCGGCGCGGAAGCCTGCGCCGAACTCTATCCCCTTCACGCCGGGAATGCCGAAAATCCAGCGCGCGATTTCTCCGTCGATGCCATCGAACATCGGGCCGCCAAGACCGGCCGGCAGCCCCGTCGCCACGCACTCCACAATGCCGCCGGCGGAATCGCCGGCCGCCTTCGCCGCCGCCACGTCGCCGGCTTGCACGACGCGCGCGCAGACGGAGATGCCGCGGCGCTCCAGCTCTTGCAGGCAGAGGCCGCCGGCGATGCACATCGCCGCCGTCATGCGCCCGGAATTGGCGCCGCCCCCCGGAGGAATGCGGCCGGTCTTCACCCAATTCGGATAATCGGCATGTCCCGGCCGCGGGACGGTCTTCTCGTAATCGCCGCTTCGCGTATCCATGTTGCGGATCACGGCTTCGAGCGCATCGCCGGTCGTCACGCCGCCTTCGGCCAGCCCAGAGACGAATTCAGGAATATCGCTCTCGCGGCGCGGAGTCGAAAATTCATCGCGCCCAGGCGCGCGCCTCTCTAGAAACGCCTGCAGCGCGGTGAAATCCACCTTCCGCCCGCCGGGGAAACCTTCAAGACGCATGCCGATCGCCGGCGCATGCGACTCTCCATATATCTCAAGCTTCATATCTAGCCTCGTCGTTTGCGGCCGGCTCGCACCGGCTCTGAATCTTGCATCCGCCGTCCGCCCATGGACGGCCGGGGGTGAATGCGCGTGCCTCTCCCGGCCGTCCGCGAGGAATGCGCCGCCGCGTCAAATCCTCTCCGGCGTCTCTATTCCCAGCAAACCCAGCCCCTTGCGGAGTATCGCGCCGAACAGCGCGCACAGCGCCAGACGCGACGACCTCGCGGGCTCTTCGCTCTTCAGCACGGGCGTGTTCTGGTAGAACGACGAATACAGCTGCGAAGTCTGGTAGAGGTAGTCCGCAAGCACGGAAGGCTTGTACGCCTCCGCCGCGCGCCGCACCGCGCCGGGGAACTCCAGCAGCTGCAAAGCCAGACGCTTCTCCGCTGCCGCCGCGCCGCTTGCGAACGCCACGAAATCGCCAGGCGCCGCACCCGCCTCTTTCGCCTTCGACAGCAGCGAGCAGACACGCGCATATGCGTATTGCAGATACGGCCCGGAATTGCCCTCGAGCGCCAGCGCCTTCTCCCATGTGAAATCGATTGCCGTTCCAGGGTCGTGGCTGAGGTCTGCGTATTTCACGGCGCCTATGCCGATCTGCGCGGCAAGCCGCTCGTCGCCGCCGCGCGGCGCCACGATTTCCATGCTTCTCTTCACGGCCTCTTCGAGGAGTTCGTCGAGCTTGATCAAATTCCCTTCGCGCGTGGAAATCGCCTTGCCCTGATAGCTCATCAGTCCGAACGGGACATGGACGAGGCGCGCGCGGCACCCGAGTTTCGCGGATATCGAGAAGAACTGCTTGAAGTGCAGCTGCTGGCGATCGTCCGTCACATAGATTATTCTCTCGGGGTCGTACTCTGCCACGCGGTCTTCGACGCACGCCAGATCGCTAGTCGTGTAATTGTAGCCGCCGTCCGACTTGCGGACGATCGCGACGCCCAGCCCCTCGTCTTCCAGCTTGACGACCAGCGCGCCTTCGCTTTCGACCGCCAGGCCCAGCGCGACCAGTCTCTCCACCACGGCGGGCATCTTGGCGTTGTAGTAGGATTCTCCGCGGTATGTATCGAACTTGACGCCGAGACGCCTATACATCCTCTCGAATTCGCCTATCGATATGTCTATGAACTTGCGCCACAGCGCAAGATTCTCCTCGTCGCCCTGCTGAAGCTTGACGAGCTCGCGGCGGCATTCCTCTTTCCATTCGCCGGACTCTTCCTTCGCGCGCGCCGCGGACAGCACATAGCATTTCTCCAGATTGGCGACTGTGAGATTCTCGCGCTCCGCGTCCGTCAGGCACTCGCGATAACCCTTGATCAATATGCCGAACTGCGTTCCCCAGTCGCCGAGATGGTTGTCCGCCACCACGTCATAGCCGAGCGAGCGGAAAATACGGTCTATCGCATTGCCGATCACAGTGGAGCGAATGTGGCCGATGTGCATCTGCTTTGCGGCGTTAGGGCTGGAATAGTCGATCACGATGCGTTTGCCGCGCCCGCTTTGCTCTATGCCGAGATCGACGGGATCCGCGGCGAGCGCGCCAAGCCGCTCCGCAAGCCATTTCCCTCCGATCGTCAAATTCAAGAATCCCGGGCCGGCGATCTCGACGCCGGAAAATGGATTGTCCGGCATGCCGGTTAGCGCGTCGGCGACGCGCTGCGCCGCTTCGCGCGGCTTCAAACCCGCCTGCTTGGCGTATTTCAGCGCGTCGTTGCACTGGTAATCGCCGAACTTCGGATCGGTCGCCGGCACGACGCGCACGGCGCTGAAATCCCCGCCCGGAAACGCGGCCTCGAACGCCGCTCTGATTGTATCGCTGAGTGTCATGCTTCTGGTCTTTCCTGTTGTGGCCGCATGCGCGCGGCCGGCCTTGCCGCTTCGCCCGCTTCCTCCGCACGCATTGCCGTTAAAACGCGCGGCCGCCACGGCCGTTTCATGGCGCGCAGCGGCCGGCTTTCCGGGGAACCTTGTACCTTAGTCGTTGTGTGTGCCGTCAGGCGTTCTTGGCGATCTCGACGATCGTCTTGAAGCCCTCGGGATCATGGATCGCGATCTCGCTGAGACTCTTGCGGTTGAGCGTCACGCCGGCCTTGATGAGGCCTGCCATGAAGCGGGAATAGCTCATCCCCTCCGCGCGAGTCGCCGCGTTGATACGCGCTATCCAGAGTTGGCGGAAATCGCGCTTCTTCAGCTTGCGATGTTCCGTCGCCATCCTCATCGCGCGATCGACAGCCTCGGTCGCCGTGCGGAAAAGCTTGCTCCTCGCGCCTCTGAAACCCTTGGCGAGTTCCAGACGGCGGCGACGGCGTTCGCGGGAAGCGGGTGCATTCGTTACACGCATTTCTTTTGTTCCTTTCCTCGTCGTCCCGGCGCCGGCTCCATCCTCTCGCGAGGCGAGCGCGCGGCGCCGGCGGACGTCAGGCCTGCAGCATCCTCTGCATGGTCTTGGTGACTGTGGAATCGGTCACGGTGGTGCCGCGCAGATTGCGCTTGCGCGTACGCGGCTTGTAGCCGTTCAGGTGGGCCTTGCCCGCCTGCGAACGCATTACCTTCCCGGTGGCCGACATTTTCATGCGCTTGACAGCGCACTTCTTCGTTTTCATCTTAGGCATATGATATGTCTCCTTTCCTTGCCGGTCGGGCAGTCGGTTGATGGCCCGATCCAGTCGGAATCGCCTAGCCTTGCGGCCGGGCGATGTTACTTGTTCTTGTGCCGCTGCGCTTTCATGCGCTTGTCGTATTTATGCTTCGACATTTTTTTGCGGCGTTTCTTCTTGATGGATCCCATTGCTGGCTGCTCCTTGGTTCTTCGGTTTCCCGGAAATCAGTAGATGATCTTGTTCAGCGGCAGCTCGATTATTCCCGTCGCGCCCGCCTGGCGCAACACGGGAATAAGCTCGCGCACGCGCTTTTCTTCCACCACACTCTCGACGGCGTACCACTGCGCATCGTTCAACTTGTTTACAGTCGGCGCATGCAGCGCCGGAAGCGCGGCAACGACGGCGTCAAGCGAGCTGGCCGGCGCGTTGCACTTCAAAAGCACCCTGCGCTGCGCTTCGAGGGCGCCGAGAAGAAGCATCTTGAGCTGTTCGAGCTTGGCGCGCTTGGCGCCATCCGCCCACGCCGTCTTGTTGGCGATGAAGCGCGTAGTCGAAGTCAGGATCGTATCGACGATGCGGAGGTTGTTCGCGCGCAGCGAAGAGCCAGTCTCCGTCAAATCCACGATGGCATCGACGAGTTCCGGCGCCTTGACCTCCGTAGCGCCCCAGGAAAACTCCACGTCGGCCTTGACGCCGTTCGCCGCGAGATAGCGCTTTACAAGCCCCATCGCCTCCGTCGAAATCCTCTTGCCCTCGAGATCCTTCACGGTCTTGATGGGAGAATCGTTCGGCACGGCGAGCACCCAGCGCACGGGGTTGGAAGTCGCCTTCGAATAGTTCAGCTCGCAAATCTCTTCGACATCGCTGCCGTTCTCGTAAACCCAATCGTAGCCGCAGATGCCCGCATCGAGAAGCCCAAGCTCGACATAGCGGCTCATTTCCTGCGGTCTCAAGAGGCGGCATTTGATCTCGTCGTCGTCGATTACCGGCGTGTAGCTCCTGCTAGAGCATGTGACATTGAAGCCGGCGCGCTTGAAAAGCGCGAACGTCGAATCCTGGAGACTGCCCTTGGGCAAACCTAATACTATCGCCATCGCCTTCTGTTTCTACGGTTTTAAATCGCCTTGTCTTCCGAAAAACGGCGCGTATTATACCAAATATGCCGAAATTCTGCAATAGGGCGCGCGAGATTCGTCTTCGGCCGGTTTCTGCGGCTGTTCGCCGGTCGATGACGGCGCGGAGAATTCCGCATTCCCGTTCGAAAACCGGTGCGTACAGAGCCTCAGTCTTATCGACGCAAGTGAAGCCATCCTCCCGAAGCCTCGCAAACGTATAAATATCTGTCGCGGCCTTTTCCATGTTGGCGCTGTCATATCATAATAAATCCCGGCAGCCATGTCTGGGGAATGCGTCGCGTCATTTGTCTTCTCGCCTGAAAAAGTTGCAAGCAATGGCGGCACAATTCACGATGGAAATTTGGTATAATACGCAACAGAAAAGAGTGTGCAATCCAGGCTATTCCTCCAGACGGGATCAAGATGACTACAGGAAAGATGCTTCTCGAAAGCCCCGGAAGGCCGTCTGCCGCCAGGCGCGGTGCCGCAGTTGCGCTGGCATTCGCAGCCACCGCAGCCGCCGCCGTTTCTTCGCACGCCGCCGTTTCTTCGCACGCCGCCTACTTCGCATATTCGGCGAAAGCTCCACGAATGCATGCGGCGCCACACGCCGCCGCGAGCGCGCCGCGCGGCACCGCCTACCGGATTGCACCTTATCTCGTATGGAACGGCTATGTCCGCGATTCGCTGCACTTCGATCCAGCGCATGGATTTCGCGCGCACATCGTCTGGGAAGCGCAGGACGGGAACGGAAGAGTCTTGCATTTCGAATCTGGCGCAGAAGCCGTGCCGGCGGTATTCACACTTCTGCTCTATCGCGATCTGCTTTTCGCGATGCCTCCTGCATCCGCCGTTTGACTGCCATGCCAAAGCGCGCCGTCAACGTACGCAAAATCGTCATTGCGACATCGGCAGGAGCCGTAATCGCCACCGCCGTGTTTTTCGGCGCCCTGGCATTCATGACGATGCACACGCCGGAAACGACGCGAGAAGACGAACTGCTGACGCAGGCGCAAAATGCCGAAGTCACCGACGACGCGCCATTCGTCGAAGAATGCTATGCTGCGCTGGCGGCGCTCGCGCCGGGCAACGAGCGCTACCGCTATCTGCACTACCACGCGCTCGTGCGCGTCAGGGATTTCAAAGCGCTCGCCGCATATACCAACAGCCTCCCCGTCAGCACGGAATTCTCGCCGGAGGAATGGAGAATCGAAGAGCTCCTCGCCGCGGCGTGGCAAAACGCCATCGCATGCTCAAACGCGACGGCGATAGCGTTGTACGAGGAAGCGACGAATCTGAACTACTACGCCGCGACGCCGTATCTCGTCACGGCGTTCATGGCCGCCGGCCGCCTCGACAACGCCCTCGACACCGCGCGCGCCTACATCCGCCGCTTCTCGGACAAATCGGTTCTCGTGCAAGCCGCGGATCTCGCCGCGCTGGCCGCGCAACGCCAGATTCTCGACGAAGTGCGCGGCGGCGCCGCGACGGGAGACAGCGCGTTCGATTCGTCCTTCAGAAGCTATTGCGACGCCCTCGATGCGTGGATACGCGATGATCGCGACGCCATGCGCCGCGCCATCGGGCGAGTATCGAAAGAAATCGCCACGCCGACGACCGCGCTCCTGCGCATAGAAGCGGCAATCGACAAAACGTCGCTCGAGGAAGCGTGCGCGCGCCTGCTGGAATTCCCGCCCCTGCTGGACTACCGCGAACGCGCCGCAAGCGCACTCCGGAATTTCATCGCCGCCCATTTCCCGGGCGATTTGACGAGCGAAGAAGCCGAGAGACTCGCAAAAATCCCGCTTCGCGCCGACTGACGGCATCGCGCCGCCTGCCGGACTACTTCTTGTGCAGCCAAGGGATTTCCTTGACGCCATTGTGGTGCCAGGCATCCAGCACTATGGCGCCGCCGTTGACATGTATCACGCAAATCTGCTTGCGCTCCCATTTCGAGCGGTCAATACGTATAATATCGCTGAGCGCGTAGCGCCTGCCATTCCATGTAAAGCCGTCGTCCGACCATACGAAATCGAGGCGGCACACAAAGAAGAGGTGGAGTCCGACGGCAAGCGAAGCGAGAAACGCAAGCACCATGAACTGCTTCTGGCGCTCGATCGCATTCTTATAGACCCTGTTTTCAGCGTCGGCGGAAGGCGCATCGACCTTTTCTATCTGCTTGTAGAGCGCCTGCGGAGTCATCGAAGGATAGCCGATATAGCCATCATATGCGAACCAGCCGCCCAGACCTGCCATGAGAATGGCGACGAAAAGGTGGCGAAAGAAAAACTCGCGGTTGATTGTCAGTTTCATGGACGTTGCCGTTTGGATTCTTTAAAGCTCCGCTACTGGGCGCGCGCCCGTTTCCGGAAAGATATTGCGCGCTCGTCGATGAGAATGTCGTATTGCCTGAGGACATCCGAGCCGATGCGGTTGAACGGCTCGGAGGAAAGCAACGGCGAAATCTCGAGCGACGCGCCGGGCGACAGCCGGAGAGCCCCGCGCACGCCCGCGAGCGGCCGCATGCCGCCATGTCCGTTGATATCGAAAGCGCCGAGCTGCAACTCGTTTGTCGAAGCGGCCGGCCAGCCGCACGTGCGCGGCAGGAATGTCCATGTAGAACCGGAATCTACAATCAGCGGCACTTGCCCCGCCGGGCATTCCGCCATCACGGTCAGCGAAAGATCGCCGGGCGCGATGATCCGTCGCGCAGGCGCCGGCCAATGCGCCCTCTCCGTCTTCGGAAGCGAGAAGACGACCTCTTTGTCAGAAAGCGAGAGCTTAGTGCGCGTCGCCGCGATGATATTCAGTCCCAGAATGCCCGCGAAAGCGTCGCCAAACTCGCCTTTCATGCCGCCGAGATCGACAGCCATCGCGAGCGAAGAGCCGAACTCCGCATCCCCCACCTTTAGAGAATCGACGGTGAAGACTTTCGGCGCGGCCTTGACGTTCGTCTCGCCCATCAATGCGACATCGACAAGCTGCTTTCCGGGGAACTCGCGGCGCACGAAGGATATGTCGAATGTCGTATGCGAAGCGCCGGTGTCGAGAAGCATGACGCACGGCTTGGAGTCGATCTCGCATTTCACGAACGGCATATTGTTCGCGCCGACCTCGAGAGACGCGCGCGCCCCTTCGACAGGCCGCAGAGACGGAGCGAAAGGATCCGTCGCCGCGAACGCGCACGCCGCCGCCACCGCCGCGAGACTCGCCAAAATCTTGGAATACATACTCTCCTCCCGCGCGCTACTGCCTCGTGTTGATGTAGCCGGCGACGCCGCGCGTATTCTGCGGCCACGCTACCTTGACGCCCTTCTCTTCGATCGCGTCGCGCAGATTGGTCTTTGCTACTTTCATCGAATCGTAGGCTAGCGAGACCGTCTTCGCGGCGTGGTCGAAGCGTATGGAGCGCACGTCAACGCCCTCGAAAGCCGAAAGAGCATCCACGACCGCGGATTCGTTCGTCTCGTTCAAGCCCGGGATTTCCAGCACGGTCTGCCGCGGGTCTTCGCGGCGGCATCCGCCAGCCGCGAAAAACACCATCGCCGCGCACGCCGCCATCACCGCCGGACGCCATGCAAATTCGATTTTCATCTCCTTCATCCTTTCTCTGCAGTGTTTCACCGGCGCGCTTCTCACTGGAACGTCGCGGGAGCGGAATCCGGACCGAACGGCGAAAGCTCGCGAAGGCGCTTGACGACTTGCGGGACTTTCTCGATCGCATACTCGACTTCATCCATTGTATTGTAGCGCGAAAGCGAGAAGCGCACGGAGCCATGGACGGCGACGAAAGGAACGCCCATCGCGCGAATCACATGACTCGGATCCAGCGAGCCGGATGCGCACGCCGAACCGGTCGAAATGCATATTCCGAGATCAGAGAGATGGTAGGCTATCGCCTCGCCCTCTATGTATTCGAACGCAAGGTTCAGCGTATTTGCCAGGCGGTTGGCGCGGTCGCCGTTCACAAGCGTATCCGGGCATGCGGCGAGAAGCCCCTCTTCGAGGCGATCGCGCATCTTCGCGATCGCCGGCGTCTCTTCCGCCATCCCCGTGCGCGCGAGACGGCAGGCCTCCGCGAGGCCGACAATGTACGGCACGTTCTCCGTGCCGGCGCGGCGCCCGGCTTCCTGATGGCCGCCAAGCATGAACGGCTTGAAGCGCGTCCCTTTGCGCACATACAAAATCCCTATGCCCTTGGGGGCGTGGAACTTGTGGCCGCTCATGGAAAGCATATCGACAGGCGTCTTCGCCACGTCGACGGGAAGCTTGCCGGCGACTTGCACGGCGTCGGTATGGAAAATCGCGCCGTATTCGCGACATATCGCGGCGACTTCATCGACCGGGAAGATCGTCCCGGTCTCGTTGTTCGCCCACATTACGCTGACAAGCGCGTTCTTCGTGCCTTTGAGATTCTGGCGAAGTTCCTCGAGGTTGAGGCGTCCCAGTCCGTCCACACCAAGCTCCACGACTTCGTAGCCCTGCGCCTTGAGGCGCCGGCATGGCTGGAGCACCGCCGGATGCTCTACAGCCGTCGTCACAATCTTCGTGGAGCGCCCGAAATATTCCGCGACGCCGCGTATCGCGGTGTTGTCGCTTTCGGTGGCGCAGCTTGTGAACACTATCTCCTCCGGCGAGCAGTTTATGAATGCGGCGACTTCCTCGCGGGCGCGCGCCACATCGGAGGCAATCGCGCCTCCGAATGCGTGCATGGAGCTGGGATTGCCGTATTTGTCTTTCAAATACGGCAGCATGGCCTCAACCACTTCAGGCGCTACGCGACTCGTAGCGTTGTTGTCGAAATATACCGTCCTCGTTTCCATTTCGATGCACTCCGCAATGCTGCGGTGAAATCAAGGTTCTCTCTCGCCGCGCTTCTCACAACTGCTTCATCTGCGGGAACAGCACGACGTCGCGAATGCCGTCCACACCGGTCAAAAGCATGACAAGGCGGTCTATGCCGATGCCCAATCCGCCGGTCGGCGGCATGCCGCATTCGAGAGCGCTGATGAAATCTTCGTCTATCTTCTCCGTATCCTCGCCGGCCTGGTGTTCGAGCGCCTTGCGCTGCTCGATGGGGTCGTTCTGCTCGGTGTAGCCCGGGCAAAGCTCGCGCCCGCCCACGACGAACTCGAAGACATCGACGAGCGACGGATCGTCTTTGCAGGCTTTCGCCAGCGGCACGAACTCGTGCGGGAGGCGAGTCACGAATGTCGGCTGGCGGAGATTGCGCTCTATCAGCTTGTCGTAGATTTCATGCGTCAGCATGAGCGAATCGGAAATCCCGTCGAGTTCGAGATTCGTCTCCGTCGCCGCGCCCTTGGCTTTGGCTTTTTCAAGCTGCTCGGCGAACGGCAGTTCAAACCAGTCCCCGCCCATCGTCTCCTTGACGAGATCGGCATACGCCACGCGACGGTACGGCGGATTGAAATCGAGAATCTCCTTCGCTTCCCCGTATTCGATTCTGCGAGAACCGATGACGGTATCGCAAAGATGCGGTATCAAGCCTTCGATAATCGCTTCCATCGAAGTCCTGTCGCCGTACGCCTCGTAAACCTCGAGAACGGTGAACTCGGGATTGTGGCTGCGATCGATGCCCTCGTTGCGGAAGTCCTTGCCAAGCTCGAAGACCTTGTTCATGCCGCCGACAAGCAGGCGCTTCAGGTAAAGCTCCGGCGCGATACGCAGCACCATATCCTGGTCGAGCGCGTTGAAATGCGTCTGGAACGGCTTGGCGGCGGCGCCGCCCGCCTGCCCCTGGAGAATTGGCGTCTCGACTTCGGAAAAGCCCTTCGACCAAAGATACTTGCGCGTCTCCATCAACAGACGCGAGCGGGTGAAGAAGCGCGCGCGGCTTTCATCGTTCGTCATCAGATCGACGTAGCGGCGGCGGTAGCGTTCTTCCTGATCGGCCAGGCCGTGGAATTTCTCCGGCGGCTGTTCGAGGGCCTTGGCGAGCATCGTCCACTCCTTGACGATAAGGCTTTTCTCGCCTTTCTGCGTAGTGAACAGAGTGCCCTCCGCGCCGATTATGTCGCCGAGATTGAGAAGCTTGAACGCTGCAAACGCCGCCTCGGAAAGTTCATCGCGCTTGAAGATGAGCTGGAAACGGTCCGTCCCGTCGTTCATGGTGCAGAAATTCATCTTGCCCATGCGGCGAATCATGAGAAGGCGGCCGGCGATGCGCGCGCTCGCCCCTTCCTGAAAGTCTGCGCGGACTTTCGCAAGATCCTCGTGGTCGTAGCGCGCCCCGTACGGCTCGTATCCGAGCGAACGCAACGTCTCCATGCTCTTAAGGCGCTGCTCCCGGTATTCGTTGCTTTCCTGTGTCATAGACAATATATTATACCATATTTTTCCGTCTCCGGGGCGCATGCCGCGCTTCGATTGCGCGCCATGGCGGCCGCAGGATGGATTCAGACAATGTTCACGCTGCGATATTCGGTATTGTGCCACTCTGTCGAGATTTGCGCGTTCTTTGAGCGATTTCCGGGGGTTCCCATGCTTCGAATGTCGCGCCCCGGATGCGGATGCGTGCGCGCTTCATCCGATGTCGTGCGGGTGCTGTGAAGAACGCAAAGTTCCAAAGATTCGGTTTGATCGCTTCGCCCGACCGCCATTTGGCGTGGTCTTGTTCACGAAGTTTGGCGACCAGAGCCGTCCGCTTTTGCGACTAGCGTCGCCTTGCCTCGCGACTAGCGTCGCCTTGCCTCGCGACTAGAGTCGCCTTCTCGCGCGACTGGAGTCGCCTTGCTTCGCGACTAGAGTCGCCTTGCCTCGCGACTGGAGTCGTCTTGCCTCGCGACTGGAGTCGCCTTTGCTCGCGACTAGGGTCGCCTTTGCTCGCGACTAAAGTCGCCGGAACAAGCGTCAAAGGAGGTGAAAATCGTGGTTTCGGCAAGGCGCAGTCGCCCCCAAGAGCCGAGGTTGCCTGCACTTTTGCAGCCCGTTATTTCTCATATCGCCTTTCTGGCTTTTGGGCTTTGCAACTGAAAGCATGGCGAAGGCGACTTCGCTTTTCACCCGCATGGTGAAAGCATCAAACACATTATTCTGGTACAAAGAAAGGCCGCAATCACGATTGCGGCCTTTCAACTGCGATACTTGGGATTATCGGTCTATCACTCTTCCCCGGAGCCATAGACGCAGTCGAGCGCGTCGGAAATCATATCGATCGCCTCTTCGAGATCGCTCTCTTCGATGACGAGCGGCGGGAGGAAGCGAACGACGTGGGGACCGGCGGTAAGCGCCAGCAACCCCTGATCCTGCAAAGCCTGCACGATCGGCTTGGTGTCGCCATCGACGACGAGGCCGAGCATCAGGCCCATGCCGCGAACTTCGAGAAGCTGGTCGTATTTATCCACCTCCGCAGCCAACGCCTCGCGAAGCAGCTCGCCGCGCGACACCGCCTTCTCTAGAAGGCCCTCTTCTTCGATGACTTCGATCGTGGCGAGGCCGGCCGCGGCAGCAACGGGATTGCCGCCGAATGTCGAAGCGTGGGAGCCGGGCGTGAAGACGTCCGCGAGGCGCTTGTTGGAAACGAGCGCGCCGATCGGCAAGCCGCCGCCGAGAGCCTTCGCTAGCGTGAAGAGGTCTGGCTGGACATCGTAATTCTGCCAACCGAACCACTTGCCGGTGCGTCCCATTCCGGACTGCACTTCATCGCAAATCATCAAGAGATTCTTTTCATCGCAGAGTTCGCGCACCCCGCGCATGAATTCCGGCGTGGCCGGCGTGACGCCGCCCTCGCCCTGCACGGCCTCGAGCATTATCGCCACCGTCTTGTCGGAAACAGCCGCCTTGACGGACTCGAGATCGTTGTAATCCGCATAGACGAAACCGACGGGAAGAGGATCGTAGCCCTCCTGGCACCAGCCCTGCGCCGTCGCGGACAGCGTCGCAAGCGTCCTGCCGTGGAAGCCCTGCCGGAATGTCACGATCTCGTAGCGCCCGCCATTCGCGGCTCCCCAGCGGCGGGCGAGCTTGATCGCGCCCTCGTTGGCTTCCGCGCCGGAATTGCAGAAGAACACCTTGCCGCCAAGCCCGGAAAGCTCGACCAGCTTCTCCGCAAGGCGCGTCGCAGGCTCGTTGACGAACAAGTTGGAGCAGTGCGTGATGAGCGCGGCCTGGTCCTGGATCGCCTTGACGATTTTAGGATGCGAATAGCCGGCGTTCTGCACGCCGATGCCGCTCGTGAAGTCGTATAGGATGAGACCGTCGGCATCGCGCACCGTCACGCCCTTGCCGCTCGCCACGACGACGCTCGGCGAGTAAGTGCCCATTACCGACTTGCGGTATGCCTCCAGGATCTCTGTTGTCTTGCTCATTCGGTTATCTCCGTTCCCACGCCCTCACGCGTGAATATTTCAAGTAAAAGCGAATGCGCCATCCGCCCGTCCACCAAATGCACTTTCTTAACGCCGTTCTCGATCGCCTCGACGCAGCTGTCGATCTTCGGCAGCATGCCGCCGCCGATGACCCCGTCCGCTTTCAGACGCGCCACCGACGAAATGCGCAGCGTCGAAAGCAGCGTCGTCTCGTCCTCGGGATTGCGCAACAGGCCGGGCATGTCGCTTACAAGCGCGAATTTCCTTACCTTCAGTTCGCGCGCCAGCGCCGCCGCCGCAATATCGGCGTTGATATTGTAGAGATGCTGGTCGGCAAGCCCCGTGCCAAGCGGAGTGACGACGGGTATTATGCCGGCGTCCAGCATCTCGCGGACGGCGCGCGCGTCCACGCTCGCCACTCTGCCGACATAGCCGCGATCGGGATCGGTCACCTTCTCCGCGCCGAATATCCAGTTCCCGTGGACGGGGCGGGCGTTCACGCCCTTGGACAGCAGCCGTTTCACGAGATCGGGATTCACGACGTTGTTCAACGTCCTGCGCACGATCTCCATTGTCGTCTCGTCGGTCACGCGCAGTCCGCCGACGAACTCCGGCTCGTGCCCGGATTCGCGTATAGCCTTGGAAATCGCCTTCCCGCCGCCATGGACGATGACGACTTTCATGCCGACCGAGCGCATGAATGTGATGTCGTCCATGATGGAATCGAGATTGCGCTCGCTCTCCATCACGCTTCCGCCGATTTTCACCAGCACCGTCGCGCCGCGGAAATCGATTATATAAGGCAGCGCCTCCGTGAGCACCGCCGCCTTCCCCATCGCTGTTTCCAATCTTTCCATTGAGCGCCATATTATATCATATTTCTCCACGCCGAATCGCAGGGCGCGCGTTTTTTTGGCAGTTTGGCGGCTTTGCGCGCCGCGA
>DEWI01000057.1 GCA_002363575.1 Verrucomicrobia bacterium UBA3214
GAAGACCACTGCGGCGACATGGACTTCAAGGTCGGCGGCACCCGCAAGGGCATCACCGGCTTCCAGGTCGATCTCAAGCTGCGCGGCCTGACGTGGGATCTCGTCGAAGGCGCCATCAAGGCCGCCCACGACGCCCGCCTGAAGATCATCGACTACATGGAATCCGTCATACCCGCGCCGCGCGCCGAGCTTAGCCAGTACGCGCCGCGCATCGAAGTCGTGACGATACCCGTCGATAAGATCGGCGCGCTCATCGGTCCCGGCGGCGCGAACATCCGCGAGATCACCGAGACGACTGGCGCGCAGATCGATATCGAAGAGGATGGAACCGTATCCATCTTCGCGGTCGATGCGAGCGCGATGCAGGCGGCGAAGAACGCCGTCCTCTCCGTGGCGGCGGAAGCGGAACCCGGCAAGATCTACGAAGGCACGGTGACCGGCATAAAGGATTTCGGCGCGTTTGTCGAAATCCTCCCCGGACTCGACGGCCTCTGCCATATATCTGAATTGAGCGACAAGCGCGTTCCGTCGGTGGAAACCGTCTGCAAAGTCGGCGACAAGATGATGGTCAAGTGCCTCGACGTCGATGAACGCGGCCGCATCAAGCTCTCCCGCAAGGCGGCGATGGCGGAGCTGGACGCCAAGAAATAAGCTTTCGCGTCGCGACAGAAAAGAGACCCGGGAGACGCTCGCGCGATTCCCGGGCTTTCTTTTTCCTTTGAATGCGCTTCGGCATCTTGCCTGCGGCGCGCGCGTGCGGCTAGATCGCCCCGAGCCTTGACTTGAAGTCGGCGTACGAGAACTCGCGCAGCGTCTCGAGAGAGCCATCCTTGCGCTTTAGCATTATGGCCGGAAGCGGAATGCCGTTGAAAGTGTTGTTCTTGACGATGGAGTAGATCGCCATGTCTTCGAAGACGAGACGGCTGCCGCGCTTCAGCGGACGCGCGAAAGAATAGTCGCCGATCACGTCGCCGGCGAGGCACGTCGGGCCGCCGAGGCGGTATGTGAAGGGCTTTTCGGCCGGCTCGCCGGCATGGACGATCCGCGGGCGGTAGGGCATCGCGAGGACGTCGGGCATGTGGCATTCGGCGGAGGCGTCGAGTATGGCTATCGGCGTGCCGTAGTCGATCAGCTCGCGGACGGTGGCGACGAGCGTCCCGGCGTCCAGCGCTATCGCCTCCCCAGGCTCTAGATAGACCTCGAGATGCGGGTGGCGGCGGCGAAAATCGCGCAGCGTCCTCACGAGGAGCGCGCGATCGTAGCCTTTCTTCGTTATGTGGTGGCCGCCGCCGAAATTCACCCATTTCATGCGTGGCAGGAAATCGCCGAACTGCCGCTCAAAATGCGGCAGCGTGCGCGCCAGCACGTCGGCGCCTTGCTCGCACATCGTGTGGAAGTGGAGGCCTTCGAGGCCCTCCAGCTCCTCCGGAGCGATATGCGAGCGCGGCACGCCGAGCCGCGAGCCGGCCGCGCATGGATTGTAAATCTCGTGCTCGACTTCGCTGTAGAGCGGATTCACGCGCAGGCCCGCGGAAGGCAGGCCCGGAAACGCGCGAAAGCGCTTCCATTGCGCGACCGAGTTGAATACGATGTGGTCGCACCACTTTACGATTTCTGCAAGCTCTTGTTCCGTGAACGCCGGGTTGAAGACGTGGTTCTCGCGGCCGGGCATTTCTTCGTGCGCCAGGCGCGCTTCGAAAAGCCCGCTCGCCGTCGTCCCGTCGAGATATTTGGCGACGAGCGGATAGAGCGCGAAGCATGAAAACGCCTTCTGCGCAAGCAGAATCTTCACGCCCGCGCGGCGGCGAACGTCTGCGAGGATTTTCAGGTTGCGCTCGAATTTCGCTTCGTCGAGGATGTATGCCGGTGTATTCATCTCCGGGGGCGTCGGCAATGGCGTTTTCGTTTGCAATGCTGCGCGAGGCGGCGCGGCGCGCCGCCTGCGCTCACGGCACTTTCACAGGATCGAAGGATTCCTTCCACGGCAGACCCTGGCGATTCAGTTCCGCCATGAAAGGATCGGGATCGAACTCTTCGCAAGTGTGCACGCCAGGCTTCGTCCACTTGCCCTCCAAAAACATCTTCGCGCCGATCGCCGCCGGCACGCCGGTCGTGTAGCTGATGGCCTGCGAGCCGACTTCGCGGTAGCACTCCTGGTGGTCGCAGATGTTGTAAACGTAGTACGAGACGGGCTTGCCGTCCTTCACGCCTTCGAAGATGCAGCCGATGTTCGTCTTGCCTTTCGTGCGCGGGCCGAGCGACGCGGGATCGGGCAGCAGCGCCTTCAGGAACTGGATGGGCACGATCTCGACGCCGTTGAATTTCACGGGGTCGATTCGCGTCATGCCGATGTTCTCCAGGCACTTGAGATGCGTCAGATAGCTCTGGCCGAAGGTCATGAAGAAGCGGATGCGCTTGATTCCTTTGAGGTTGCAGCCGAGCGATTCAAGCTCCTCGTGGTGCAGGAGATACATGTCCTTCGGGCCGACGCCGTCGAAAACATACTCGCGCTTGATCGCCATCGGCGCGGTCTCCACCCACCAGCCTTTGTCGAAAGCCTTGCGGTTTTCGACGGGGACTTCGGGCTTGTCGCAGGCGGGATCGGCCACCCAGTAGCTGCCCTTGGCGGCGACTTCGCGGATGTTGATCTCGGGATTGAAATTCGTCGCGAAGGGGTAGCCGTGGTCGCCGCCGTTGCAGTCGAGTATGTCGAGAGTGTGGATTTCGTCGAAGTAGTGCTTCTGCGCGTATGCCGAAAAGACCTGCGTGACGCCGGGATCGAAACCGCAGCCGAGAATCGCCGTGAGGCCGGCCTTCTCGAAGCGCTCGCGATACGCCCACTGCCACGAATATTCGAAGTGGGCGTCGTCCGGCGGCTCGTAGTTCGCCGTGTCGAGATAGCTGACGCCGCTTTCGAGGCACGCATCCATGATCGCGAGATCCTGGTACGGAAGGGCGATGTTCATGACCAGCTCCGGGCGGAACGCCGCGATAAGCGCCTTCGTCGCCGCCACGTCCATCGCGTCGAGACGCGCCGTCGTGAACGCCGTCCTTTCGCCGTCGCGTCCGAAGCCGCGCTTTGCGATGTCGGCGACGATCGCATCGCAGCGCTCCTTCGTGCGTGAAGCGATCAAGACCTCCTGGAAAACATCGGGGTTCTGCGCCATTTTCGCGGCCGCCACGCCCGCGACGCCGCCTGCACCTATGAGCATTACTCTCGCCATGATCAAGTCCTCCCTGTTGTGCGCGGTATTATACTATATCCTTTCTCGCGCCGTCAATGGGCAAGGCGCATTCCGCCGGCCGTCGCGCCGGGGTGCGGCGCGGCATCCTGCAAAAGCCCACCCAACCGAAAGCCCGGAGCGGACGTTTAACATTTAGGGAATATGCACATTTGGGAACAGATACGGTCGGAACCGGAAGCGGGCGCCAAGGCATTGGTCGCCGCGTATTCTTTGCGCTTGTACAAACTGGCGTTCCGGCTTTGCACGAATGCTTCGCTCGCCGAAGATCTGGCGATGCGGACTCTTTCGCGCGCCGTCAGGGCGGAAGGGAAATTCGATTCCGAGGAGGCGTATTATTCGTTCCTTTGCGCGATCCTGGTGAATCTGTATCGCGACGATCTGCGCCTGAAGGCGGCGAACGCGCTCGTTTTCATGGAGGCCGTTCCCGATGTCGAGGACGAGAGGGCGGATCCGGGCGAGACTCTCGCGGCGAAATCCGACGCCGAGCTTGTGCGCATGGCGGTTTCGCGCCTCAGCCCGATTTTGCGCGAGGCGGTGGTTCTGAGGTATTTCGGGGAACTTCCGGTTGCGGAAATAGCCGAAGCTCTCACCGTGCCCGAAGGCACGGTGAAGTTCCGCCTTTCCGAGGGAAGACGGAAGATTCGCGAATTCATCGCCAAACGAAACCGCGGGAATCCACGTTGAATATTCACGGAGTGGGCTATGGATACTTGCATTGACATGGACGAAGCCGTCATCACGGCGTCCTTGACGTCTATGGTGGACATCCCGCCGGCGTCGGCGGGATTCGAGCGCCGGTGCTTCGCGACGGTCGCTTCGATGACAGCCGCCGGCAGAACCGCGAAACGGCGCCGCCGCGCCTTGCGCGCCGCAGCCGCGTTTGCCGTCGCCGCCGCAGCGCTTGCGGGCGTCGCGCCGCTTTTGCGCGAGGCGCTTCCGGAAGACGGCGCCGGCGTCCGCGAACAGGCCGAAGACGTCTCGATCGTCGGCGTGAAGGGGCCGGATCGCTCGGCTTGCGGCACGCTGGCGACGTCCAACGAATGCGTCGTAAATGCGAATCCCGGAGCGACTGCCCTCTGGAAGACGCTGAACGCAGGCCAGGCGCAGATGGCCTGGGAGTGGCCGGAACGCGCGAAATCCGCGCGTCTGACGATTTCGGGCGGCGGCGTTACGGCCGAAAAGGTGTACGTACGGGGCGATGCATTCCCGGTGTGGAATCCGCCAGTCCCGGAGCGCATCGACGAGGATGAGGTTTTTACGGCCAAACTTACGTTCTACGATGGCGAGAATGGCGGAGGCGACGAGCTGGAATGCATCGTTGCGGACGGCATGGGCTTCGTGCGCGGGATTTCCGGCACCGCCGGCGGGCGCGTGCCGGACGGTCTGGCCGCATTCCGCATCGCAAGGAAATAGCGCGACGATGAGAAGACTTCTGATTTCGATGCTGGCGTGCGCCGGCCTGCGCATTGCGGCGGGCGAGACGATTTCCCGCGTCTCGCTCGTGCAGCAGTGGCCGTGGTCCGAGGCGGTCTCCATCGATTTCACGGTGAGCGGCTGGGACGAGCCGCAGCGGGCGGTCAAGGAAATCGCAGTGGCCGCGTACGACGGCGAAGAGGAAATCGGCCCCGTTTCGCCGCGCGCGCTTTCCGGCGACACGGTCATCGACGGCGACGGCGCAAAGCACATCGTCCTGACGCCTTCGAAGGATCCCGCGCTCAGGATGCGCGGCAGGATCGACCGTTTCAAGGTTGCGCTTTCTTCCCGGCCGGTCGATGACGAGGACGTATTGTATATCGTATTCGACCTGTCCAAGCAGGCTGGCGCGCGCGGCGCCAAGACGTATATCACCCGCAACGCGCTCACGAACGGCGTTTGGGGAACGTGGGAGAAAGCGAGCGAACTTTGGCCCGGTGTCGATGCGAGCGAAGGGCCGCGCGACAATGTGGTGTGGACCGGGCTTGTGGACGACGAGAGGTATTATCGCGACTTGATGGCGTTCCGCCGCATTCCGGCCGGGACGTTCACGATGGGCGCCGGCGCCTACGAAGGCCGCGATACGCGACCGGCGCGCGCGGCCGCGGTTTCGATTTCCAATCCATACTACATCGCGGTTTTCGAAACTACGAAGTACCAGTTCCGCATCCTTAAGGATGGCAAGAATATGAACACGCCCGACGTGATGCTGCCGAGCGTAAACGATTCTTGCAGCACCGTGCGCGGCGATTCCTCACCAGGCGGCGCGTACGACTGGCCGGCGAAGAGAGGCGTCGATCCAAAGTCGATCGCCGGCAAGCTCGGCGCGCGCACCGGCTATGCGGGGATGTTCGATCTGCCGACGGAAGCGCAGTGGGAAAAGGCCGCGCGCGGCGGCGTTCCCGGCGGCGCGGCCTATTGCGACGGCTCGCCAGATCCGAATGCGCAAAGCGCCGACGACGTCTGCTGGTACAATCGGAACGCCGAAGGCGTGCTGCATCGCGGCGGGCTGAAGAAGCCCAACCAATACGGCCTCTACGACACCCTGGGCAACGCATACGAGATGGTGCTGGACTGGCAGAACGGCGGCGGCGCGCTCCATGGCGAAGATCCCGTCGGCGAAGCCGGCCCCGCCGCGAACTTTCCGCAGAGGCGGATGCTAAAAGGCGGCAAATATACGAACACCCTCGGAGAATGCACGCTGTACTGGCGCTCGCAGAATCCGGTCGTCCTGCCGTCGCGCGACGGCGGCTGCGGCTCGCGCTTCGTTCTCAACCTCGCGCCGTACGGCAATGCCGATTTGTCTTCAGCCGAAATGAACGCATCGTCTAAACGAAAAGAAGGAAAGGAAACGCCATGAGAGACATGAATGAAGTATTCGGGAGCGCTGCGATCGCCGCAATCGCGCTCCTCTCCTTGTCCGCCTCTGCGGAGATAAAATACTGGGACAACCCGGCCTACCGCGCCTTCGACGTGGACTGCTACGTGCCCGGAGCCGTGTGGAACCTCGACGGCATCCGCAACGTCGGCGCGACGGAGGCGCACGATCCGACTGCCCTCACGTGGAAGAACCTCGGCTCGTCCGGCGCGGACAACGACGTATTCCTTCAGAAAAACACGGGTGGCAGCGGCTGGGCGACGGCCTCCGCCGACGAACTCGCCACCGGAACATACGGCGAATGGGCGGGAAAAGGCTTCATTTTCAAAGGCAACAGTCGCATGAGGGGCTCCAAGGGCATCAGCACCGGCACGAAATACACCATGCAGGTTTTGGTAGAGGCGGATTCTACACAGCATGCAACGAGCTTTGTCACCATATTCAACAGCAACTGGGACAAGTTGGCTTTGTTAATCCAACCGTCGAGCGAAACTCTCATTTTCCGCACCGTCGAATCTGTCGCGGCCAACAGTTTTGCCTCGATTCCAGGCCCTGTGTTCGAGTATG
>DEWI01000068.1 GCA_002363575.1 Verrucomicrobia bacterium UBA3214
CGTGCAAGCACTCTACGCGCATTTTACGCGCGTTCCGTGCGATGCTCTGGAATGTGGTGTTCACGGCACGAATTATATCATAATCTGCCCATCCTCCGCAAGTGGGCAAAGACGCTGGCAATTTATGGAACGACGTTCCTTCCTTGCGAGTGCTCTGGAGGGACTATCAAGACGCCCTGAAGGACGTGACGAGGCGGCAGGCGGAATCGACCAACCCTGCGGCCTTTCAAGCGGAAATGGAACACTACGAAGCCCTTTGCGACAAGATAGCCATGACCTCGCAGGCGATTGGCCGTCTCACGGCGCAGGCGCTTCAGTCGTTCCAGGTCGGCATCGGCGCCGACATACGCGATTCGAAAGCATACATCTTGCAGTCGATCAAGGCGGAGCGGCGACGCCAGGGCGCGGCTCCGGACGATGCGGCGGACAACGCGACGGCCGACGACCACCACGAAAAGATGCAGAAGCCTAACGACCGCCTCGAAGAGCTGGAGCGGCAGACAATCACCACGGAGCGCCGCAAGAAAGCCGAGGCGAAATATGGCGCGTTTTCATCGGATGGCATTGCCGCGCATGCCGGGCTTGACGCGATGTTCGGCAAATCCCTTTCATTCAATGGCGGCGGCGGGGGGCACTTGCGACGGGAGTTTGGAATGTGCTATAATACGCGCCCGCAAGCCGAATGCGAGGCGAGTGCCGCCTTGAAGCGAAAGCGATTGGCGGCGCATCGGCGCGCAGGGAGGTTCGCGCGCAAATACAACCGCAAACACTAGAGATATGTATTCAGATTTGCCAATTTGGGCGTCGGTGGCGTTTATCGCCGGAGGACTGGCGGCGCTGGCGTGGAGTTCAGATCGTTTTGTCGCCGGCGCGGCGGCGCTTTCCCGTCTCCTCGGAGTTTCGCAATTCGTCATAGGCATGGTGGTGGTGGGCTTCGGGACGAGCGCGCCGGAACTTCTGGTGAGCACGTTTTCCGGGCTGAGCGGGCACTCCAATCTTTCTCTCGGCAACGCCTACGGCAGCTGCATATTCAATATAGTAGGCATTCTCGGCGTGGCAGCGCTGATCAGACCGGTGCGCGTGAAGAGGCGCATCGCAGCCGCGGCGAGCGTGCTGTTGGCGGCGCTGGCGGGATTGTCGTGGTATTTGCTCGGCGACGGCGCGCTTTCGCGGCTCGACGCATTGTTTCTTCTTGCGGTTTTTGCGATCGTGATGCCGGTGTACTGCCGATTCGGGGAGAAAGCGGAAGACGGGGAGGCCGTCGAGGGCGGATCGATATCGAGCGCGATATTCTGGACGCTCGCCGGGCTGGGCGTGATGGTGGGCGCGAGCCACATTCTCGTCTGGGGTGCGGTGGACGTAGCGCGCGCGCTCGGCGTCGATGAGCTGATGATCGGTCTTACGATCGTAGCGATCGGCACGAGCATCCCCGAACTGGCGTCGGCTATTGCCGCGTCGCGGCGCGATGAAGCGGATCTCGTGCTCGGCAACATCGTCGGCTCGAACATCTTCAACACGCTCGCCGTCGTCGGCATAGCAGGCGCGATCACGCCGACGAACTCGTTCTCGCCAAGCGTGATGTCGCGCGACTTGCCGCTGTTGATAGCGGTTTCGCTGTCGATAGCGCTTTTCGGGTTGAATTTCCGGAAGCCGCGCGAGGACGGGTGCATAAGCCGTTGCGAAGGCGCGGTGTGGATCGCTGTCTTTGCGATCTACATGGCCTTCACCGTGATGGCGGAGCTTTGACGCGAAGGGGGGCGGCGGCGATCCCGCCGCCTTCGCCAAATGCGCGAGCGCGCCGGCCGCGGGAAAACGAATGGCGCGCATGCTTGCCGCAGGCGCGCGCGGAAATGCGCCAAAACGCGCCAAAACGCCCTTGCGCCCCCTTGCAATGCGACGATGGATTTTGATATAATTCCCGCCGCTGAAGAAAGGAAGCGACGATGGCAGATTTAGAGAGTTTCGCAGACGAGCTTAATGGCTGTGCAGAGAAGGGCGATTTCGCCGGCGTGCTCGCGCTCATGCGCGCAAACCAAGATACCGTATCCAAAACCATCGGGGCGGAAGGTGCGCGCGATGCATTGAAGAAGACGACGAAAGATCGCCTTCTTCTTTCTTATGTCGATGCCGCCGGATTCGGCGAGAAGCCGCTCGCCGAGTGCTTCGTGCGGCTGGAGAAGCTCCTTTCCTTCCAGGTGGGCGCGCGCGTCCTTTCCCGTTCGCTCGAGTGGGGCTGCGGGGAGATCAAGCGCCTCGACTATTTCTATCGCAAGATCACGGTGGATTTCCGCGCGAAGAAGGGACATCAATTCACGTACGCGGCGGCGCTCGACATGCTTACGATCGCCGGCGACGAGCACATCCTCGTTTTGCAGAAGTCCGATCCCGCGCGCTTCTCGGCGATGCTGGCGGAAGCGCCCGGCGAGTTCGTCAAGACGGCGGTGAAGAGTTTCGGGCCGATGAGCGTGCAGCGCATGGAAGATGTGTTCGTGCGCTGCGGTTTCGTCAAGCCGGCGGAATGGAAGGCGTTCTGGGAGCGGGCGCGCACGGAACTCAAGCGCGACAAGCTCGTCTTCGTGCCAGCGAAGCGCACGGAGCCGATCGAACTCAAGGCGACCGGAGAAAACTACGGCGACGGCTGGCTCGCGGCGTTCAGCCGCGAGACCGACCCAAAGAGGATTCTCGCCGGCGTCCGCGAGTATTCGGCCAACGGTTCGTTCGCGAAAGCTTCGGAAGAGGCGAAGGCGGCGATCGGCGACCGCCTCGCCTTCGCCGTCACGGCGGCGCGCCGCGTGGACGACGCGCTCTACGCGCGGCTGGCGGTGCTCGTTTCCCAGCTCGGCTACGAAACCCCCAGCGGCGCGGAGATGCGCGAATACCTCTGGGAGCGCAAGCGCTTCATCGCCGCGGCGGCGGCGCTTCCCGCCCGCGAGGTCGGGGAGATGATCGCCTTCCTGGCGGTGGATGAAGAAGCGCGCATGAAGATTTGCAAGGCGATTCCCGAGCTTTGCTACACGGCCGTCCAGGAAGTCGTGGCGCGCTTCGGCGAAGAGCATGGCAAGGGTATCGAAGAGAAGCGCGCCGTCGCGCGCTCGCGCAAGGCGATATCCGATCTGATGAGGCTTCCGAAAGCCCCTGCAACGCTGACGACGCTGTTCACAGGCAGCTACCAGCGCTTTGCGCCCGGCGTGCGCGCGGCGACGGCCGAGGAGGTGGAGTATTCGCCCGAAGACAAGGTCTTGCTCGGAATCTACGGCGAGGCCGGCGAAGGCGGCGCGTTCTCCTGGAAGGCGAAGACGGGCTGGTGGCAGTTGCCGCCGCTCATCTCACTGCTCACGCATGCAATCGCGCTTGGCGAAGGCCGCCAGAGCGGCGAGACGCTGAAAATGCAGAATATCATCCGCCGTCTCTTCGCGCAGCAGAAGTCCGCGGATTCCTCCCGCAAGGGGGATTCGTCGTGGCTGGAAAAGGCATTCTCCTGGCTGGACGACGACGACAAGGCGCTCTTCTTCGAGCGTTTCCAGGCGTCCATCGCATGGGATCCGTCAACGCACCATGCGATCGTCGTGCGCATGACGAAACTCGTGCCGAATCTCGAAAGCCACCTCGTCAAGATCGAGAAGAAGAAAGAGTACGCCCGCGTCACGTCGCGCCGTTCCTACGCGCAGCGCAAGGAAGAGTATCTCAAGCTCATCAACAAGGACATGCCGGAGAACGTCAGGAAGATCGAAGAAGCCAAAGGCTACGGCGACCTCTCTGAGAACGCCGAATACCAGTATGCGAAGGACGAGCAGCGCGTCCTCATGCAGAAGCAGGCGCTCATGCAGGCCGATCTCGACGCCGTGAAGGAAACCGATTTCTCCGACGCCACGACCGACGAGGTCATGCCCGGCGTGACAGTCGTGGTCGATGCCGGCGGGGAGACGAAGGAGTGGACGATACTCGGCGAGTGGGACAACGATCCCGCGCTCAATATCATATCCTCGCGCACGCGCCTGGCGGCGAACATGCTCGGCAAGAAGCCCGGCGATCAATTCGAACTGCCCGGCATCGACGGCCGGACGTCGTTCGCGAAGATCATGGAGATCAAGCCGCTTGGCGCGCAGCTTCTCGAGTGGCTCGCCGGCTGACCTCGCGCCCGCGGGAGGGCGGTTCTTCCGCGGCTAAGCGAATTTTGCGATCGGCCCTGTTTGTTCCAGCGCCGCGTCTTGAACGAAGGTATATAATATAGGAAGAGGAAGGATTCGACAATGGCATCTTCAACGAAAAAACCAGCTGCCGAGCAGCAGGCGCCCGTGCGCAAGAATCTTCTGGAAGCCGCCAAGCCCAACCGCCGCGCTCCCATCATCATCAAGTCGCAGCCGAAGAAGACCGACCCGATAGACACCACGAAGGCTGTCGCGTTCGCGCAGTCCATCGCTCTGCAGATGAAGCGCAGCGCGCAGGCGGCCGACTCGAAGCCGGAAGATGGAGAAATCAGGCTCTCGAAGCGTCCGACCACCCGCGAGAAGGGCCAGACGACGAACAAGTTCCCGCCGGCCGATCTCGAAGAATTCCGCGCTCGCCTCCTCCAGGAGCGCGAAAAGGCGTTCTCCGGAGTCGATGCGATGAAGGCGACCGGCTTCAACGAGTCCGACGACCACGAAGCGGACGGCGGCGACGGCACCAACCAGACGCTTCGCCTGCAGGCGCTAGGCCAGATGGGGAATATCAAGCGCACGCTCCAGCAGATCGAAGAAGCCCTCCACCGCATCGACGACGGCACGTACGGCGTTTGCACGGTATGCGGGCAGCTTATCCGCAAGCCGCGCCTCGTGAACCAGCCGTTCGTCCTGACGTGCATGGAGTGCCAGAGCGCGATGGAACGCGAGCAGAAGAATTGACGCCGCGCACGTGGAATACGGCGCACCGCCGGCGAGAGCAATGATGCGGACATTCCTCGTAAATTTTGTCATTGCCGCGAATCTTCTTCTCGTCGATGTGGCGACGAAGGAAGCGGCGCTCAAGTCGCTCGGCGGCGGCAATTCGCGCACGGTGGTCGAAGGTTTCTTCGACCTCGTGCTTGTAAAGAACCACGGCTGCGCGTGGGGGATGTTGCAAGGCCAGGTGTGGCCGCTTGCCGTGTTCGCGGCGCTTGCTTTGGTTGTTCTTGCATGGAAGCGCCGCACGATTTTCAGCGTCGAGACCCTGCGCGGCGACAGGATGGTGAACGCATTCGCCGCGCGCGCCGCCGAATGCATGCTCTACGCAGGGATAGCCGGCAATTTGATAGATCGCGTCTTTCGCGGCTTCGTGGTCGATATGCTGGATTTCCATTGGGGGGTGCATCACTTCCCGTGTTTCAACGTGGCCGACGCATACATAAGCGTCGCCGCGGCAATCCTCGTGCTGCTTTCGTTCAGGAATGCGAAGTGACGTCTGGAATCCCGGGGAATCCTGGAGCGGGATTCTCGCGCAGGAGTTCAAGAAGGACTATTTCCGCGAGCTTGCGCGCTTTGTGGAGGCCGCGTATGCCGCAGGGCCGTGCCATCCGCGCCCGGAACGCATTTTCTCCGCATTCCGCCGCACGCCTTTCGAGCGCGTCAAGGCGGTGATCGTCGGACAGGATCCGTATCACGGCCCCGGGCAGGCGCACGGGCTTTGCTTCTCCGTGCAGCCGCCATGCAAGCCGCCGCCATCGCTCGCCAACATTTTCAAGGAATTGGAGCTTGAGTACGGCGAAGGCGCGATAGATCGCGACAATGGCGATTTGACAAGCTGGGCGGATGACGGCGTCCTGCTGCTGAACGCCACGCTGACAGTCGGCGAAGGCGCGCCGCTTTCCCATGCCGGCAGAGGATGGGAGCGCTTTACCGACGCGGCGATCGCCGCGCTTGCCGCGCACCGCGAGAATCTCGTATTCATGTTGTGGGGAGGGCCGGCGCGCGCGAAAGGCAAAGGCATCGACCGCGCGCGCCATCTCGTTCTCGAAGCGCCCCATCCATCTCCGCTTTCGGCGTATCGCGGGTTTTTCGGATGCGGGCATTTCAAAGCGGCCGACGAATTTTTCGCCGCGCACGCGATCGCGCCGGTGGATTGGACGCGCCGTCGCGCCGCGATCCATTGAAGCGCCTGCGTTTGCGGGCGCCGCGTTAGCCGCAGGCGGCGTTCAGCAGATCGGCAAAGCGCGCGAGATCCGGGAATGTCGCGGTGGCGTATTCATCCAGCGGCGTCGGCTGCGCGTTGACGATCAGGAGCTTGGCGCCGTTTTGCAGCGCGAGGCGCGGCAGCCCCGCCGCGGGGAATACGGTCAGCGAAGTGCCGAGGACCAGGAACAGATCGGATTGCAAGGCGAGCGCCTGCGCATTGCGGAAAGCCGTTTCTGGAAGCGCTTCCCCGAAGAACGTGATATCCGGCTTGTACGGAGCGCCGCACTTCTTGCAGCGCGGAACGTAGTCCGCGGGCTTGCCGTCGAGCATGGCGCATATTTCTTCGAAGGTCGCCTTCTCTCCGCAGGAAGTGCAATGGTGGAGAAGCGGTGAGCCGTGGACTTCCCAGACGTTCGAAGAGCCGGCCTTCTGATGAAGCATGTCGATGTTTTGCGTGGCGATACCGCGTAGCTTCCCGGCGTCTTCAAGACGTTTCAGCGCCGAATGGACAGGTCCCGGCGCGTAGTTCGCCAGCCCGTAAACGAGTTCGCGGCACCCGCGGTAGTAGATCGAAGGATCGCGGTGGAACCAATCTATGCTGAATATCCTTTCGGCGTCCGGGTGCTTGTACAGCCCTTGCGGACCGCGAAAGTCCGGAATTCCGCAAAGCGTGGAAATCCCCGCGCCGGTAAGCGCGCCGATCGAGCGGCTGCCGGCAAGCAGACGGATTATCCCGTCCTCGTTCGCTTCCATTTTCGCTCCTTTCCTTTGTTCGCCTTGTGATGGCTTGTCGCGGCCGGATTCTTCAAAGCCGCCAGCACTGCTCGGTTTTCGTTCTTCGCTTGTTTTGTCGCCGCGGCATCCCGTTCCGGGACGCCGCGCGTATCAAGATATAATATAAAGGATCGTGCATGGAGAGTCGTGCGGACGCGGCGGAGAAGCATCGCAATTCACTCGACGAGAATCGTCACGGCGTCATGGTCGGATATGCCGCCGGAGTTTGTTATCGCCGGACGCGAAGAAGGGCGCAGGGCGCGCAGCATTATGTAGTCCAGCGTGCTTCCGGGGAATCTGCCTCGTCCTGGATGGGTGATGCGGAGCGCCGCGGGCAGCTTGGCGAGTGGATTGGCGAAGCCCGCGTGTTCGAGCACTTTGAAGAGCGTGTCGTCTTCAAACTCTTTTTTGCCGAAGTCGGCGTTGAAATCTCCGCAGATGACGACGGGATTCGCAGACCCCTCCGCCCACGCCGCCAGCTGGCGCGCGGCCAGAGTGCGTTTGGCGATGTTGGCGCGTCGCGTCTCTTCGTCCTTTTGCCCGTAGTTGGATTTGAGATGGACTGCGAAGACGCGAACGGTCTTGGTTTTGGAGAACGCGAGGTCGGCGAAGACGCAGCCGCGCGGCGCGCCGACGCCGCCGGAGGCTTTCCAGCGCGTCCAGCCAGCATCCAGCACCGGAAGCGTGGAGAGGATGGCGTCTTGCTGGTAGTCGCGGCGCTTGCCGCGTTTGCGGTAGTCGCTTATCGCGGCGACGACGAGGTTGGTGCGGCCGATCGCCGCCGCCAGCTTTTCCGCCGCTTTGCGGTTCGCGATTTCGTTGATGCACAGCACTACGTCGTTCGTGCCTGCCGGATCGACGGCGTCAAGCGCGCGGCGCAGCATTTTGCCCGAAGCGCGTATGGTCGCTTCTTCCTGCTCTTGCGGCGCGCGATGCTCTGCGCGCCCCGAAGGAAACCATTTGCCGTTCCACGTGCCGATCGCCACGGCGGCGAAGATCAATGAGAGTATCGTGTTCATTCGATGTGCACCGGGCGGCGCGTCAGATCGACAGGCGTTTGATGTGGTAGTGCATCATGCGCGGCGAGAGCCCGAGTTCGCGCCCGGCGGCGGACTGATTGCCGCCATGGCGCTTGAGCGCTGCTTCGACGACCTGGCGGGAGAAAGCTTCGACTTGTTTTTCCAGCGTCATGTTTTCGAAGGGCATGAAAGCGTTCTCGGCGAATTCCGGGAGCTGTAATGCCGGCGGAAGATCGTAGCCGTGGATGCACTCGTCCTTCGCCGTGAGCACCGCGCGCTCGATGCAATTCTCTAGCTCGCGGACGTTGCCGGGCCATCCGTACGCAAGAAGCATGTTGATCGCCGGCGGCGAAATCCGCGATACGTTCTTCGAGTAGCGCGCGTTCATCTTCGCCATGAAGTGCTCGGCCAGCAGGATGATGTCGTCTTTGCGCTGCGCGAGCGATGGAAGGGCGATGGGGAAGACGGAAATGCGGTAGTAGAGGTCTTCGCGGAAAAGCTTGCGCGCCATGAGGTCTTCGAGATTGCGGCTCGTCGCCGCGATGAACCTCACGTCGGAGTGCAGCTCTTCGTTGGAACCGACGCGCGAAAACGTCCGCTCTTGCAGGAAACGCAGAAGCTTCACTTGTGTGACGAGCGGGAGATCGCCGATTTCGTCGAGGAAGAGCGTCCCTCCGTTCGCGGCTTCGGCGCGCCCCAAGCGGCGCGCGACGGCGTCGGTGAACGCGCCTTTTTCGTGCCCGAAGAGTTCGGACTCCACGAGGTTCTCAGGGAGTGCGGCGCAGTTGAGCGTCACGAACGGCTTGTCGCGCCGCCGCGAATTTTCGTAGATCGCGCGCGCGACGAGTTCCTTGCCGGTCCCGGACGCGCCGCGGATCAGCACTGTGGCGTCGGACGGCGCGACCTGGCGTATCTGCGCATACACGGCGTGCATTTCGCGGCAGTTCCCCACCATGCCTTCGCGGCGTTCGCCTTCGATCAATTTCTTCAGGCGCTTGTTTTCCTCCGCAAGCGCCTCGCGCTCCGCGCATTGCTCGCGGCAGACCGAAGCCGCGTCTGCGGTGATGTTCGCGATTATTTCGAGTAGCGCGACGTCGCGCTCGAGCGCCCCGTCCGTCTCGCCCGGCTGGCGCAGAAGGCGGTCCACCGCCAGCGTTCCGATCACCTTGCCAAGATGAATCAGCGGAACGCATATGAAGGAAAGCGGCTCGTCGCCGGCGCGCGCTCCGGTCTTGTTGAGAAAGCGCCTGTCCCTGCGAATATCGACTACAACTTCGGCGTGCCCCGTGCGCGCCACATTCCCCGTTATCCCTTCGCCGAGACTGTAGCGCCCGAGAGCTTTCTCTTCGGCGTTCAATTCCTCCGTCGAAGCTTCAATGCGTAACTCGTCGCCTTCCAGCAGCGTGAACGTGCCGCGCAGCATTCCCATGCGCTCGTGCAGCAGATCGAGGACGGTTTCAAGGAGCTTGCGTACGTTTCTCTCGCGCACAAGCGTCCTTGTCACTTCCTGAAGAAGAAGAATTTCCTGTGATAGCCCGGTCATTTCTGTTCGTTTTTTCCGACGGATGGCGGCGCGGCGCACGACATTCCTGCGCTCTGCCGGCGGCTGCGGAGATCCTTGCCGCACCCTTTGGGCGCCTTGCATCCCGTCGCCGCACATTATACCATTTCTTTGCGGTTTATGGCGCAGGCTTGCTTTGGCGCAAGCGGCCATCGCGATTCGTTATAATAGTGTGCA
>DEWI01000088.1 GCA_002363575.1 Verrucomicrobia bacterium UBA3214
AGCGCGCCAAGCGTCGTCCCCGCCGTCCAATATGAAATATCCAGCGCCGTAAGGTAGGTGCAAAAGCGTATGAAGTCGGCGCGGCTTGGATATTGCCGGCTCGCCTCCAGCGCGTAATTCTCGTCTGCCAGGCCGGATATGAGAAAGCATTTGCGGAAGAAGCCCACGCCGCGCCAGCGTCCGATAAGCGAAAACCCGTAAAGCGCGTAGCGAAACGAAATGAGGAAAGTAAGGAAAGCGACCTCGCAAAGCCCAAGACCCTGGCCAATCCATTTCCCGATGACGAATTGCAAAGTCCCCGAAAGACTGAAAGCGGCGATGCCGCCGCTCCAAAGCGCGGCGCAATCAAGTCCGCACGACGATGCGAAGGCTATGCCGGCTGCAAACCCCATCGTGCCATAGCCCAGCAGGATCGGCAAAGACGCCTTGAATGCATCGATAAAGACGTTTCTTTTCATTTCATCCAACTTCAACCCAAACGCCGCTATAGGAAATCGTATATGCCCAGAAGAAAAGCTCCGGCACCACCGGGGCGTCAGCAGGAGACGCGGAAAATCTCCGCGATCTGCGCGGCCGTCATGCCGGAGACGACAAGACGCTTCGTTTTCGAAGTTTCGCCGGACTTGAAAAAGACGCGCGACTTCGCAACCCCCAAAGCGCCGGCTAGCGTTTCGACAAGCTCCTTGTTGGCTTTGCCATCAACAGGCGCGGAACGTATGCGAATCTTCAGCGCATCGCCCACAACGCCTTCGACCAGCGCGCGCGACGAACGCGGCTGCGCGCGCACCGCTACAATCGCTCCATCCTGGCTATCGACGGCAAACATGGCGAAAGACTTCTTTCTCCGGTTTTTCAGAGCGCCAGCATCGCGTCGATCGCGCGCTTTGCGCGGACGGCGGTCTCTTCCGGCACGACAACGCGCGTCTTCATTTCGCGCAGGGCTTCGAGAAGCGACTCTTTTGTCGTCTTCTTCATGTTCGGGCATACGAGCCGCTCCGTGACAGGATGGAAAAGCTTGCCCGGATTCTCTTTGCGAAGGCGGTGCAGCAATCCGATTTCAGTGCCGACGATGAATTCGCGCGCCGGCGAAGTGCGCGCAAACGCGCACATCCCGCCGGTCGAAAGCCGCTCGTCCGCGGCCTCGCGGACATCGCGCGCACACTCGGGATGGACCATGACGACCGCGCCGGGATGCTCGAGGCGCGCCTGTTCGATTTTCCGCGCGGTGAGCATGGCGTGCGTCGGGCAATATCCCGGCCAAAGCTCGTAGCGCCTGCCGAGCTTCGCGGCGACATGCGAGCCGAGATGCTGGTCCGGCACGAATATAACCTTCTCGTCAGGAGGGAAGGTGGCCAAGACGCGCTCTGCATTCCCGCTCGTGACGCAGATGTCGCACTCCGCTTTCACCTCCGCAGTGGAATTCACATAGCAAACGGCCTTCGCGCCGGGATGCTTCGCCTTGAGCGCGCGCAGCTGCGCGGCGTCGATCATGTCTGCCATCGGGCAGCCTGCGTCCGGATCGGGGATAAGCACGATCTTGCCGGGATTGAGGATCGCCGCGGTCTCAGCCATGAAATAGACTCCGCAAAAGACGATGACATCGCTTTCGACTTGCGTGGCGCGGCGCGCAAGCTCGAGGGAATCGCCGGTGAAATCGGCGAGTTCCTGCACTTCCGCACGCTGGTAGTTGTGCGCGAGAATTACGGCGTTGCGCTCCTTTTTGAGCCGCTCTATCGTTTCTTTCATTCTGTTGATTCCCGGTTGTGGCGTTTGGCGCCGTGGTGTCGCCGCCGGACTGGAGAGCTTTTGCGCATCCGTCCGCTTCCTGCGGACTATTCGTATCTCAGGCAATCTATCGGGTTGAGCTTCGATGCACGCCACGCCGGATAGAAGCCGAAGAACATTCCGACGACGGCTGAAAACAAGAATGCGTACAGCGTGGATGCCGTCTGTATCAATATCGGCCAGTCTTTCAATGCGCCTATCGCGTACGACGCGCCGATCCCGACGCCGATGCCGACGGCGCCGCCGACGGTGGAGAGGACGACCGCCTCCAGCAGAAACTGCATGAGTATGTTCGCCGGCGTAGCCCCTATCGCCATGCGCAAACCGATTTCCTTGATGCGTTCAGTGACGGATACAAGCATTATGTTCATAATGCCGATGCCGCCGACGAGAAGGGAAATCGCCGCCACGGCGGTCAGAAGCACCGTCATGAGATTAGTGACGGAGCCGATGGTGTTCATGATTTCGGTGGTGTCGCGCGTCTCGAAGTCGTCATCCTGCCAATCGGCGAGGTGATGGCGCTGGCGAAGCAGCGCGGCAATCTCCCGCTTCGCCTCCTCCAGGTCGTCCATAGACACCAGCGAGAGATTCATCATGTTGATATTGTTGAACTTCGATCGCTGCAGATACCTCTGCACGGAGGTGTAGGGCGCCATGATCACGTCGTCCTGATCCTGCCCCCAGTTGTTGGCGCCTTTCGAGCCGAGCACGCCGATCACCTTGAAAGTCATGTTCCGCAGGCGGATCGTCTTGCCTACGGGATCGTCGCCATCGAAGAGATTCGCGCGCACGGTGGTCCCGACGACGCACACGCGCGCGCTCCTGCGCTCTTCCTCCTCCGTAAAGAATCGCCCGTCGGTAATCACCCAGTTGCTGATCGACGGCAAATCGGTGGAAACGCCCTGGACGTTCCCCATCCAATTGCGCGACGCATACATCATCTGCACGGTCGTGCGGACTTGCGGGCTGACGCCTTGCACGAGATGCGGCAGCTCTTTCTTCACGGCCTCGGCATCGCCCGCGGTCATCGTCTGGCCCTGTCCCATTCCCGTGGAAACCGCTCCCTGCCTGTGGCGCTCTGGGAATACCATCAGGAGATTGTTGCCCATAGACGATATTTGGCGCACCATCATCGTCTTAGCCCCCTGGCCGATCGCCATTACCGCGATGACCGCCGCTATGCCGACGATTATGCCCAGGCACGTCAAAAGCGAGCGCGTCTTGTTTCGCGCGATCGCCCTTCCCGCCACCTTGAATATCATCCAAAGATTCATCGGCCGGATATTATACCAAAATTTCCGGCGCGCCGTCCGCGCACTTCGGCATTCGCCCGCCACTTCGCAAGCCGAATATGCTATAATTCCGGCGGCAGGAGAAATTTGGATTCATTCTGCACAGGCCAAGGAAAGGAGCCATCCAGACGATGACAACACTCGTAACAGGCG
>DEWI01000123.1 GCA_002363575.1 Verrucomicrobia bacterium UBA3214
AGCGAAGTAGTCATGATACCCGCCGGCTTCCTCGCGTACCGCGGGGAACTCGGCGCGGCGCCGCCGGTGGCGCTTGCGCTCGCCTTCGCCGCGGGCGTCGCCGGTTCTCTCGCCGGTGCGTATCTCAACTACTGGCTCGCGCTGAAGCTCGGCAAGCCGTTCCTCGAGAAATACGGCAAATGGTTTTTCGTGAAGAAGGAGCCGCTCGAGCGCGCCTGCGAAGTCTTCAACCGCTACGGCGCGGCTACTACTTTCGTGTGCCGTCTCGTGCCGGTGATACGCCAGCTCATCTCCATACCGGCGGGCATCTCGAGAATGCCGCTCGCATCCTTCTCGCTCTTTACGGCGCTCGGCGCGGGAATTTGGACGGCGATTCTCGCGGCGGCCGGATGGTTCCTCGCGCGCACCGCGGGAGACATAACGTATCTTGAGCTTGTGACGCGCGGCAAGGAGCTCGTCGCGCGCCACACCCCCGCGGTCGCGGCGGGGGCGCTCGCGCTCGCGCTCGCCTACGTCGCGGCGTCGCAGATCGCCATGGGCCGCAAGAACCGCGCCGCCGGCGCGAAGGGCTGAGAAGGGGGCGCGAAGACGATGCTTCTGGAAGTAAAACATCTGCGCATCGCGTTCCGCCTGGGGGGCGCGCTTTCCGTGCCGGTGCGCGACGTCTCGCTGGCGATCGCGTCGCGCTCGCGCGTCGCGCTCGTAGGCGAATCGGGATGCGGCAAGTCGCTCACCGCGCTTGCGCTCGGCCGCCTCGTTGAGCGCGCGGAAATCTCCGGGGAAATCCGCGGCGCGCCGCGTATCGCATACATTTTCCAGAACCCGATGCAGTCGCTCGACCCGACGATGCGATGCGGCGCGCAGATCGCCGAAGGCGCCGCGCCGGGCGCCGACGCCGCGGCGCTTCTCGCGGCCGTCGGCCTGCCGGCGGAGACGCTGCGGCGCTATCCGTGTGAACTTTCCGGAGGCCAGCAGCAGCGCGTGATGATCGCCGCCGCGCTCGCGCAGCGCCCGGAGCTTTTGATCGCCGACGAGCCTACTACGGCGCTGGACGTGACCACGCAGCGCGAAGTCCTCGATCTCGTGCGGCGCCTTGCGGACGAGCGCGGCATGGCGGTGCTGCTGATCACGCACAACCTCGGGCTTGTCGCGGAGTATTCCGACTATGTAAACGTCATGTACGCCGGCGAGATCGTGGAGTCCGGAGCCGTTCGCGAAGTGCTCGCCAATCCCCGCCATCCGTACACGAAAGGGCTGCTCGGCGCCGTCCCCGCGCTCGACGCGCCGAAGGACGCGCCGCTCGCCGGCATCCCCGGAACAGTGCCGCAGCCGACGGCGTGGCCGCCGGGCTGCGCGTTCCATCCGCGCTGCCCCGTGGCGCGCCCGGAATGCGCGGCGCCATCGTTCGCGCGCTGCCCGGAGCTTGGCTGAGCGCCGCGCGGAGCACGCGGGCGGCGGGCCGCACATTGTTTTTATCGACCGACCATGACTGAAGAAAGGATGAAGCGATGAAGAAGACGATTGCAGTATTCGTCGCCGGCATTGTCGCCGGCGCGGCCGGCGCGTGGTTCGCCGCCGGCTTGCATTCCGCGCCGGCGCCGCAGGCGCCCGCGCCTGCGCAGGTGCAGACGCCGCCGCCTGCAGACGCCGCGCTGGCCGACGCGCAGGCCGCGCTGCAGCGCGAGCGCGAGAAAAACGCGCGCCTCGAAAAATGCCTCGCCCGCGCCACGCGACTCGTCGATAAGGCTCTGGAGCGCGAAAAGGAAGGCGACGCCGCCGGCGAGACTCCGCAGGCGGAGGGCGCCGTCGTCGCCGGCGACGATATCGACATCCTCGAAGAACTCAAGAAGCGCCTGGCAGACGACGAGTTTGACGAAGTCACCAACGCCATGGAGCGAGCGAGCATCGTGCGCGCCGCGAAAGCGAAGGACAAGCTCGATTTCCTCTCCGCCATAGACACCTCGCGCATGAGCGAGAAAGACCGCGCGACGCACAAGAAGTTCGTCGAGAAATTCCGCCGCCGCGAGGAGGTGATGTCGAAGCTGAAGGGCGGCATTCCGTCCAAGGACACTCTCCAGGAGATGGTCATGGCCGAGCTGGACCTCGCAAGCGTTTCCAAGGAGGAGCGCCAGGCGCTTCTCGCTCTCGCCGTCGATGAAATGGGCTACTCCGGGGAAGAAGCCAGCGGCATCGTCGAGATGATGGAGTCGATCTTCTCCTGCACCTCGCCGGGCGGAATGGACGGCGCCGTGCCCGAAGACCTCGGCGAAGGAATGTCCGGCGGCATCAGCTTCGATATACAGGCGATCGGCCTGTAGGCCGCGCGGAATTCCGGCTGCAACAAATCCTCGCAGCGCGTGTAGATATTGCGGAACACGGCTGGAAGCCAAAGCGGAGGAGGTTTTAAATGGGGATTTCCGGAATCGGCAGCCATGACACCGGGCGCACCAAGAACGGCCGCGACACCGCGGAATCCGAGAAGCGCTTAGCCGAGAAGACGATAGCTGCCGTGAATGAGGCGTATCCCGGCGCCGCCGGCCCCGCCTGGACGGCCCAGCTGCAGGCCAACATCACGTCCGCGAGCGCCGCGCAGGAGACCATCGAAGGCTACCTTTTCAAGAGCGCCGATTCGCTCGACTATTCCCGCATCGACAAGCTGGACGAAGCGCAGGTCGTGGATCTCGTCGAGAACGCCATACGCGAACGCCCGCAGGATTTCCCGCTGCTCTCAAAGTACTACCTCGGCGCCGGGCAGGCGGCGTGAATCCACATTGTGCAACCCGACAACGCGAAACCCCATGGCAAACCTTTTCGAAGTCGATAGAGCCGCATGCGTCAAGTGCGGCGCGTGCGTGCGCGACTGCGCCTTCCGCGCCCTCAAGATGGACGGCGGCGCGCCGCGCATGGCGTTCCCTGAGCGCTGCATGAAATGCCAGCACTGCCTGGCCGTGTGCCCGGCGGGCGCGGTGGTCTTCGACGGGAAATCCCCGCGCGACTCCGTGAAGCTGGCGAATCTCCCGCTCCCCGGCTTAGACGCCGTGGAGAACTGGATGCGCACGCGCCGCTCCGTGCGGCGCTTCGCCGCCGCCGATGTCGAGCGCGGCACGCTGATGCGCATTCTCGCGGCGCTCGGCAACTCCCCTACGGGATGCAATGCGCGCTCGCTCACTTTCACTTGCATGCCGTCGCGCAAGGCGATGGACCGCTTCCGGCGCGATTTCATCTCCGCAATCGAGCGCCATCGCGACGGCGCAAAGCTCCTGCCGCGCTGGCTGGCCGTGCCGGCGATCCGCCTCCGCAAAGGCGAGGACGACATGTTCTTCCGCGGCGCGAGCGGCATGCTCGTCGTGTCTTCCGACGAATCCGCGCCCGGCGTGACCACTCCCCGCGAGGACGTGACGATCGCCTGCGCCCATTTCGAGATGCTGGCGAACGCCGCCGGCATCGCGACATGCTGGTGCGGCTTCCTCAAGCTCGTGCAGCAGGAAGTTCCGGAGCTGCTGGAAGAGACGCTCGGGCTGGGGCGCTCCGCGCCATTCTACGCGATGCTCTTCGGGCTTCCGGCCGTGCGCTACGCGCGCGGCGTCCAGCGCGATTCCTACGCGCGCGTCGATATCCGCGACGAGGCGTGAAGCGCCGCCGCGCGTGAATTGCAAGAGAGGTGAGTCAATTTTTTGAAGATGTTTCCGAGGGGCTTGGGCAGTAGTTCAAAGACTTTCATGTTTGGAATCTTTCGTGGGTATGGAGTTTGAGAAGGCGCGGC
>DEWI01000080.1:0-127 GCA_002363575.1 Verrucomicrobia bacterium UBA3214
TCGAATCGAACCCCGAAGGGGTGGCTCATATATAGCCGGGGGTGGAGCGCGCAGCGCGCGCGGAACCCCCGGTATCGGCGCAAAAGAGGACCAAACCCCGACGGGGTGGCACATATATAGCCGGGGG
>DEWI01000080.1:207-3409 GCA_002363575.1 Verrucomicrobia bacterium UBA3214
CGCGCGGAACCCCCGGTATCGGCGCAAAAGAGGACCAAACCCCGACGGGGTGGCACATATATAGCCGCCCCGTCGGGGCTTTACGCTACACCACCGCACGAACGGCGTAGGGGCGCGCTCTATAAGCCTAGAATTTTAGGCTTATAGGATTCTAGGATTCGCTCGATGTGCATTCGGGAAAGACACGTGGTGCGGTATGGATGCCGCACCGCGTTTTCGCTTCGCTCATATCGCCTTCTGGGCGCGCTTCATGCGGCCGAAAAATGGTATAATATGCGGCTATGAAGCTGCTAGAAGAGTTGAAGGCGCGGGGACTCGTGGAGTCCCTGACCGACCCTGAAATAGAAAAGGCGCTGGAAAAGCCGATGACTGTATATTGCGGGTTCGATCCGAGCGCGAAGAGCCTGCAAGCAGGCAATCTCGTTTCAATGATCGTCCTGAAGCGTTTCCAGAACGCCGGGCACAAGGTGATCGCGCTCGTAGGCGGGGCCACGGGCTTGATCGGAGACCCCAGCGGAAAATCGGCCGAGCGCAATATGCTCACGGTCGAGCAAGTCGCGGAAAACAAGGCGGGCATTCGCGAGAATCTGGCGCGCATTCTCGATTTCGAGGGGCCGAACGCCGCAATCATGGTTGACAACTACGATTGGTACAAATCCACGAGCGCGATCGAATTCCTCCGCGATATAGCGATCAACTTCCGCGTTCCGCAGATGCTGGCGAAAGAAAGCGTGAAGAAGCGCCTGGAGGCGAGCGAAGGCGCGCTCACCTTCACCGAGTTTTCCTACCAGATTCTGCAAGGCAACGATTTCCTGCATCTCTACGACACGTACGGCTGCCAGATGGAAGTGGGCGGCGCGGACCAGTGGGGGAACATCACGGCCGGCACCGACCTCGTGCACAGGATGCGCGGCAAGACCGCCTACGGCCTCACATTCCCGCTGCTGCTGGATTCCACGGGGAAGAAGTTCGGGAAGTCCGAAGGCAACGCGCTCTTTCTGAACGCCGCAATGACGAGCGTTTACGACTGGTACCAATACTTCCTCAGGGCGGCGGACGCCGACGTAATCCGCTATCTCAAGGTATTCTCGATGAAGCCGCTCGATGAGATCGCCGCGCTCGAGGCGCAGATGAAGGCGCATCCAGAGGCGAGAATCCCGCAGAAGGCGCTGGCCGAGGAACTCACCCTCCTCGTGCACGGCGAAGAAGGCTTGAAGACGGCGCTCGGCGCGACGAAGACGCTGTTCGGCGGCGACGTCGCCGGCAAGAGCGCGGCGGAGCTGGAAGAGATTTTCAAGGACGTCAAATCCGCCGAACTCGCGAATGCGGAAATCACCGGCAAGCCCGTCTTCATGGTCGCGGCGGCGGCGGGGATGTTCAAGTCGAACGGCGAGGCGCGGCGCATGGCTGCGCAGGGCGGGCTTTCTCTGAACGGCGAAAAGATCGACGACAAGCGCGTGTTCGCGCCCGGCGACCTCGTAGAAGGCCGCATCGCCGTCTTGAGGCAGGGCAAGAAGAACAACTTCCTGCTGAAGGCCGCGCCATCCGCGTGAACCGTGCGCAGCACATTGCATGAAGCCGGCCGGGAAGATTCCGCGCCGGCGGAGGAGTCTGGGCGAATGCAAGCGCAGCGCGGGAAGCAGAGGCCGCAAAAGCTTCCGCCCTTCACGGCACCCTGCCGGAGCCTTGAAGGGCGGATGGCGCCGCGCATGCCGCGCATATCCCGTCGACGGCGGCGCGAGGAAGGCGAAGCGGCCTTGACGCGCGTGCGCCGCGGCTTTGCAACCGGAGCGAATTTTCCGCGCCTGCATCAAAGCGCAAACTAATTATCCGCCATGTCAGAGGGTGCGTTCTTCCAGGATTTGGCAATGCTCATGGCGGTGGCCGGTTTGGTGGCCATCGTCTTCGACCGCTTGAAATGGCCGAAGGTTCTGGGCTACATCTTCGCCGGCATCCTGCTCAGCAAATACACGTGGGGAGGGTCGTTCCTCGTCGATGAAGCATCCGTGCAGACGATCGGGCAGCTCGGAATCGTCATGCTGATGTTCTCGATGGGCTTGGGATTCTCGACGAGCGAGCTGAAGACTATCAAGGGGGTAGTGCTGCCCGTCGCGCTCATCGACGTCGTATTGATGACGTGGGTAGGCTACACCGTAGGGACGCGCGTGTTCGGATGGGGCACGGTGCCGTCGCTCTTCCTCGGCGCCGCGATATGCGATTCGGCGACGACGCTGCTGGCGAAAATCATCGGAGAACTGCGCTGGAACGACCGGCCGTTCGTCAAGTTCGTGATGGGCACTTCGGTGTGCGAAGACATACTCTGCGTAGGCATGATCGCGCTCATCACCGGCGTGGCGAACGGCAGAGGGATGTCGCTCGGCGGCGTGGGGATGTCGCTGGGCGCGCTCGCCGTCTTTTTCCTCGTCACGCTGGTCGTCGGTTTCGCGCTCGTGCCGCGCCTGCTGAAATCCGTGGCAAAGCGCGGCGACGACGAAGGCTTGATCCTGACAGCGCTGGGGTGCTGCTTCCTCGTCTCGTTCATCGCGTGGAAATTCGAATTCTCGCTCGCGCTCGGCGCCTTCCTCGTGGGCGTGATCGGCTCGACGAGCGACGTGCGCTACCGCCTCACGCGGCTTGCCGTGCCGCTGAAATCCATGTTCGCCGCGGTGTTCTTCGTCTCTATCGGCCTGCTGGTGAATCCTGCGGAATGCATGCGCCACATCCCGGAGATACTGCTGCTGAGCGCGCTCGTGCTCTGCGGCAAATTCCTGAACTGCACGCTCGGCGCGCTATTGTGCGGGCAAAGCGTGAAGACGGCCGTGCAGCTCGGCCTGGGGCTTGCGCAGATCGGCGAATTCGCGTTCATGGTGGCGCTGCTTTACGCAGTGATCACCGGCGACTCCTCGACGCCGATGTACCAGATCGTCGTGGCGGTCTCGATCCTCACCACCCTTCTCAACCCCTTCCTGCTGAAACTCTCGGAGCCGTTCGGCGAATGGGCGGAAAGCAAGACGCCCGCAAAAGTGCAGACCGCGCTGAAAGGCTACCGCGAAGCCATCGAGCGCTACAGCGAATCCAACAAGGCGACAACCGCCGCGCACGATATGCGCTCGTCCATCTTGATCCTCGGCGTCTTCTTCGTACTCGCTTTCGCCGCCGCAGTATGCTGCTCGCTCATGGCGGACCGCAAATGGATGCCGGG
>DEWI01000114.1 GCA_002363575.1 Verrucomicrobia bacterium UBA3214
TCGAATCCCCCCCCCTCCGCCAATTGAAAACAGTTGCCCTTTTTCGGGGCCGCAAGGCGGGCGCAAGACGAGCGTCCGTTTTTTGTTTGCCGTGTCGCAGGCGCTCAGCGGAAGCCGAGTATTTTGTGGAGCTGCACGGAAAGCGACCAGTCCGGCAAAAGCGCCAGCGCGGCTTTCGCGCCGGCGAAATCGATTTCGCCGGCGCGCTCGCATGGCGAAACGTAGTAGTCGCCGGCGCTGATTCTCGCGCGCATGCGGCGGCAAAATGCGGCTGTCTGCGCCGGCGGCGCCGATGCCACGACGCGGACTTCGCCGGCGACCGCAATCCGCACCGAGCTTTCATACTCGATTTTCGGCGAGCAGGCGATGTAATCGACGAACGCAAGCCACGGCGCGTCGTCGATGGAGCGCGTGCCGTTTGTCTCGACGGCGATCCAGAAGCCGCGCTTCTTGAGCTCGGCGACGAGGCGATCCATGCCTTGCACGATCGTCGGCTCCCCGCCGGTCAGAATGACATTGCGGCACGAAAAGGACGAAATCTCGTCCACAAGGCTTTCTAGGGACGCCGCGAAGCGCGCCTCTGCGGCGGTGTCGCACCACGCGCATGAAAGATTGCAGCCGGCGAAGCGCACGAATACGCACTGCCGGCCGGTGTTCCGCCCCTCTCCCTGGAGAGACTTGAAAATCTCGACGAGTTTGAATTCCATCGCCCGCCGCGCGCTCACTCGAAGCCCAGGACGTTGCGCATCGTGTATATCCCGCACGCGCGCCCCTTCGCCCACTTCACCGCGGCCAGCGCGCCGGCGGCGAACGCTTCGCGAGTCTGCGCGCGGTGCGCAAGCTCGATCCGCTCGACATCGCCCGCGAACATCACGACATGGTCGCCGACGACGGAGCCGCCGCGAAGAGCGTGTATGGCGATTTCCCCCTGCGGGCGCTCGCCAATATCGCCGCGCCGCCCGTAAATCGTGCTTGCGTCGAAATCCTGCCCCCTGCCGGCGGCGACGGCTTTCGCGAGCATCAGCGCCGTGCCGGAAGGAGCGTCCTTCTTGTGCCGGTGGTGCATTTCGACGACTTCGACATCGTAAGCGGCGCCAAGCGCCGCAGCCGTCCTGCGCGTCAGCTCCAGCAGCAGATTTATGCCGAGCGAATAATTGCCGCTCTGCACGACGGGGATTTTCGCGGCCGCGGCATCGACGGCGGCCTGCTCGCCGGCGTCGAGGCCCGTGGTGCCCAGGACGTACGCAATACCCTGCGCCGCCGCCTTCGCGATGGCTTGCGGCACGGCGCTATGATGGGAAAAATCGACAATCCCCTCTGCATCCGCCGGCCAGTCGCTATCGAAACCTGGCGCGACATCCACCTTGGCGACGACCTCCAGACCCATGGAAGGCGCGAGCGCCGCGAGCATTTTCCCCATCCTGCCCGCCGCACCGACAATAGCAATCTTCATTTACCTTGTTCCTCCGTTCGCCTTGGCGAGTTTCTTTAGCTTCGCGGCGTATTTGAGCCTTTCCACGGCCGTCATGCGATCTATATACAGAACGCCGTCGAGATGGTCAAGCTCATGCTGTATGGCGCGCGCGAGATAGCCGCGCGCGGTGATCATCTGGTTGCGGCCGTCGATATCGACATACTGGCACGTCACTTCGGCGGCGCGCACGAGCGACCCGCCAATGCCGGGGAAGCTCAAGCAGCCTTCCTTGTCATCCTGAGAACCTTCGCGAGACACGATCTCCGGATTGAATAGGACGAGCGGCATGGCTATCGGCGCATTGAAAGCGCGGTCTTCCTCGTTCTCGCACTTCGCGGGAACATCGATGACGCAAAGGCGCTCCAGCCTCCCGACCTGCTGCGCGGCGAGCCCGACGCCGTTGGCGGCATCCATCGTCTCCAGCATATCGGCGGCGAGCGCGCGCATCGCCTCCGAGACGGCGGCGACGGGGCGCGCCTTCTCGCGCAACACCTTCTCGCCGTATTTGCAAATCTTCAAAATCATGGCAGCGTCCTGATTGTGCGAAAGGGCCGGCGAGTCCGCCGGCCTGCTCACGCCCTCCCGGTAGAGCCGAAACCGCCGCACCCGCGACCGGTGGATGAAAGTTCCTCGACCTCGACGACTTCGGCGCGCGCCACGGTCGCGATCACGAGCTGCGCGATACGCTCGCCGCGCGCGATCTTGAACGCTTCCTTGCCGTGGTTTATCAGAATCACGCCGATCTCGCCGCGATAGCCAGAATCTATCGTGCCTGGCGAATTGAGGACGGTGACGCCATGCTTGAGGGCGAGGCCGCTGCGCGGCCGCACCTGCGCCTCGCAACCCTCCGGAAGCTCCATCGCGAGTCCCGTGGGGACGAGCGCGTGGCCGCCGGGCGGAAGCTCAAGCTCCGCGATGCTGCGCAAATCCATTCCCGCATCGCCCTCGCGGGCGTACGCGGGCAGGACGGCGTCGGAAGAAAGCTTTTTGAAACGTACGGTCATTTCCAACTGGGCGGCCGGCGGACGGCAAAGGCGCCGCGCGCCGGCGGCGTGGAAGCAAGCCGCATGGCGCGGCTTGCCGGTTCCACAATTTCACTCTTCGTCGCCAGCGGGCGCTTCGGTCGTCTCGTAGCCGGCGTTCGGCGCGAACTCCAGACGGGCGAGATTGGCGTCTTCCCACTTATCGACAACCGCGCGAGTCTTCTCGACATCGGCCTGCTGGCGGAGATTGCGCGCGTAGAGCATCTCCGTCGCGGCGTCTCCGGCGGTGCGGCTCTCGCAATAGACGACAAGCCCGCGCCCGGCGCCGGTGGTGACGAGGCTGGAAAGCTCGCCGGCCTTGAGCTTCTTGGCGGCGTTGGCGATCGCTCCGGAATCCGGGAAGGAGAGGGTCTGGCGATCCGCAGGCGAGAACACTATGTTCGTCGAAACATTGCCGCTCGCGAGGACGGCTTCGACGCCCTTGGCGATAACCTCGCCGACTTCCGCCTTGAAAGCATCGGCCTTGAGGTCGCGCAAAACCTGCGGGCCGATCTTGTCCTTCGCTTCATCGAAGCCGGGGGTGTGCGCGGGGCTCGTCTCCGCGACCTCGAAAAGCCACACGGCGCTCGCGGACGTCGCGACGTTGTAGCGCTGGTACTCGTCTTCGGGATCGATCTCGGCGACGCGCGCGGCGAAATCCCTTGCGCCCGGAGCGATGGCGCCGGGATACTGCATGAACCCTTCGACGCGCGCGCCAGCCGGCGAGAACCAATCGCTCACGACGATACTCTCGCCTTCCTCGGCGGCGATCTTGTCGAGCCGCGAAGCCTTGGCATCCTCGCCCTCGGCGAGATCGGCGTACGCGCGGCGCTGCAAATCCGTCGAGATCGCGTCCACGGCGGCGGCGATGCGCAGCTCGCGCTCGATGCCTTCCTTGACTTCGTCAAGCGCTTTGACGGTCTCTACGCCGTTGGTGTCGGTGGATTTGTACTTGGCGATGTTGACGTCGTAGTAGTCCTGGATGTCGTCGGCGGAAATCTCCTGCTTGGCGAGCGTCTCGGGCTTAGTGGCGTCGATCTTGATATAGCGAATCTTGACGCGCTCGGGGAGCGCGAGTTTTGCGCTGTTCGCGTCGTACCACGTCTTCAGCGCGGCGTCATCGACCGTGATGGCATTGGCCTTCGCCTTGTCCTGCGTGAAGCGGGCGACGCGCACATTGAAGGAATCCGTCTCGTCGGCGACGCGCACGTCCAGCTCCATCGGAGCCGTGAACGCGCCGGCGGCCACGAGGATGGCATGGACGCCATTGACGGCGAGGCTGCGGCGCAGGGAATTCTCGTGGCGCTCCGGCGTCAGCCCCTGCTGGGCGAGCGCCATGCGGTATGCGTCGAAATTGAATTCGCTGCGCGACATGTACGAGAACTGGTCGCGGACGATATTGCCGAGGACCGCGTCGCTGACGACGATTCCATCGTCGTCGGCCACGCGCAGATCGGCGATGCGCTTCCACGTCTCGAGATTGATTTCCGCGTCCGTCCTGTTGCCGCGCTCGCGCCCGATGACGTCGGAGCGGATGTTGTCGAATTCGGCCGTGGAGACGTCCTTGCCGCCGAGACGGCCTGCGACGCCCTCTACCGGGCCGTCGGCGGAGCGGCCGGTGAAAAGATCGTCGAAGCAGAAGGCGGCGGAAACGACCACCGCGAAGGCACCCCATACCCATTTGTTGCGGATGAGCTTGTTGAACTGCAGAATCACCATATAGGTAACTTATCTCTTTCTTTTTTGTTTGCTTATTTTTCGCCCTCTGCTCCGTCGCCGCGCCGGCGCCTCCGGACGATCGCTTCGCCGCATTTCGCGGCTTTCAAGCGAGGCCCGGCATGCGCCGGTACGCGCACCGCGCATCAGAACTCGAAATCATCGCCTGCCGCCGGCGTGGCGGCTTTCGCATCTCCTGCCGTGTCCGTGGAAACGCCGACCGGCTCCGAAGTCGCGCCGCCGACTTCGTTTTCGATCGCGTCATCCTCGACCTCGACCTCGACATCCATGACGTCGGAAGCGGCGGCGGCGTTCTTCTTCGCCGCGTCGTCCTTCTTCTCTTCCTGCGCAACCGGGCCAAGCTCCCCGGTATTGATCTCCCCGACACCTTCGGCGAACGCGCAGCGGTTGCGCAGCGCGCCGCTCGCGTCGAATGTCATGACGCTCACGCTCATACCCTCGCCAATCGCGGGAACGGCGCGATGGATGCGGACGGCCGTCTTGGGCGAAAGCACCCACGAGAGCGTCTTCTTCTCGCTTGCGACTTCGCCGGTTTCGAAATTCTTGATCGTCAGCATGGAGCCTTGGTCGAGAATCACAGCGCTGTCGCCGCGATTCCCGTAAAGCCCGGTGAACAGCTGATCCTGCGAAGAACGGATTTTCACTTCGCAGGCCGTCTTGACTTCCGGGAATGTGAAATTGCGGCCGTTGATGCCGAACGAGCCGGTGATGCAGCGGATTTGCGCCACTTCGCCATCCACGGTCTGCTTGTAGGCATAGCGCGAGACTCCTTTCGGATTCACGACCTCGAAAAACGGGCTGACCACCTTGAACTTGCCGTCAGGCATATTGCGCGGCAGCTTGACGGCGACCACGCCGCTCTTCAGCGTCACGGTGCGCGTATCTTCTCCGAACGGCTGGAAGCGCGTGCCGAAGGACGAAGGGCCGCCTTCGATCTGCACGGAAATATCCTCTGTCTCGCCGAACTGGACTTTCAGGCGGGATGTGGGATCAGTCGTGCGGTACGTCGAGCCGAGCGGGTAGAACTTGCCCTCTTCGAGGGGTTCCCATTCGCTCGCGCCAGGCTTCAAGACTTCCGCCGCGCCGACAATGCTGCGGCAGTATGGCAGCGTCTTGAAGACGTGCGCGCCGGCGTTGCGCCCGGCCTCCTCGCCGCCGGCGGCTTCGGCATCCGGGGAAGCTTCGCCTTCCGCATTCGCCGCCGCCGCGGCTTGTTCGTTCTGGGAACCGAAATCGAAGTCGCCTTCCTGCGCAAGCGCGCAAAACGCCGCTGCGGCGCACGAAGCCGCAATCGTTCTCATGAGAATCTTCATCTTCCGCTCCTGTTGTCGATGCGACGATGGAATTTTCAACCCGGTAAATGCGCTTGCATCATTGGCGCCGCCTCCGCTTGGCCGCGCCCGGCGGATTTCCCCCGCCAGGCGGCGTGGCGCGCAACCGCAACCGCTGGCCATGAAAGCTTTAGACGAGGTGCGCGCCTTCGGAAGGCTTGATCAGCGAGCAGACCGGCTCGTCGCCGTACTTCGCCTTGTACTCCTTCGTGATCGCCGCAGCGATCTTGCCGGCTGCGGACGGATCGACGAGCAGGCAGCACGAGCCGCCGAATCCGCCGCCGGAGAGGCGCGCGCCATAGACTTCGGGAATCGCCTTGGCGGCATCGACGATAGTGTCCAGCTCGTCGCAGGAATTCTCGAACCAGTTGCGGCTGGATTCATGCGAATCGTACATGAGCGCGCCGAAGCCGGCGAGATCGCCCTTGGAAAGAAGCTCCGCGCCCTGCAGAACGCGCTCGTCTTCGCCGATCGGATGCACCGCCCTCTTCGCCGTGGTCTCGGCGAGGCCGCCGCGATAGAGCACCCACTCGGCCATTGTGACGTCGCGCAGATGCGTGACCTTCTTGCCGCGCAGGACGCCGGCGAAAAACTTCGCGGCGTCTTCGCACGCCTGGCGGCGCGACGCATAAGCGCCGTCAACGAGCGCGTGCTTGGCGTTGGACTTGACCATCATGAAGGCGACGCCTTCGCCCATATCGACGTTTTCGAAAGTGTTGAAGCGGAAATCGCTCTTCACGAGCGAGCCTTCCTTGCCGTACATTGACGAAGCCTGGTCGAGAAGTCCGCAGGGGCAGCCGGCGAACGTGTGCTCGGCCTTCTGGCCGATTTTCGCGAGCGTCGTCTTGTCCTTCTCGATTCCGTAGAGCTTGCAAAGCGCGAGCGCCGTGCACATTTCGAGGGCGGCGGAAGACGAAAGGCCTGCGCCGAGAGGGATGTTGCCGAGGAACATGCCCTTCCAGCCCTTGCCGGCCTTCGCGGGTTCTCCGTCGAAGAGCCAGTTGAAAGTGCCCGTGACGTAGTTCTGCCACGTCATTTCCTTCGCGGGCTTGACCGAGGAAAGATCGAATGCCGCCGTCTCCATCAAGTCGGCCGCCGTCAATTCGCAATCGGTGCCGGCGCTCTTGGAGGCCGCGAAGAACGTGCCCTTGTCGATCGCCGCGGAAAAGACGTAGCCTTCGTTGTAGTCGGTGTGGTTGCCGAGGACTTCGATGCGGCCGGGCGCGTACGCCACGACTTCCGGCTTGGCGCCGTACTTCGCTTCGAACTTGGCCACGAGCTCGTCATATACTTCCTTGTTCTGCATTGCGGGAACCTTTCAAATTAAGTTGGGTGTTGCGGTGTTTGGCGTGGGCGTCAGTCGATCTTGATATCCGTGTTCACATTCTTGGAGAAAGCGAGCGCGTACACGAAGAGGTAGGCGAAGCAGAAGATCGGCACGACATAGCTGACCATGAAGCCGAAGGAGTCGGCGAGCCAGCCCTGCAGCGACGGGAGGATCGCGCCGCCGACGACCATGACCATGAAGAGGCCGGAAGCCTGTTCGGTGTACTTGCCGAGTCCCTCGGTCGCGAGATTGAACATCACGCCCCACATGACCGACGCGGAAAGACCGGCGAGAATGAAGAACAGCGCGGCGAGCGGAACCTGCGTCATGGCGAGCGACTTGAGGCTCTGGAAGAGCGGGAGGCGCACCATCATGTCGGGGGCGAACGCGCCGCACAGCGCGCCGACGGTGCAAAGGAGCGTGCCGGAACCGGTGCACCAGAGGCACATGGTGCGGCTGGAGACCTTGCCGCCGATGATGGCGCCCACGAGACGCCCTACGAGCATGAGCATCATGAACGTAGCGGCCGTCGAAGCCGCGATCACCATCGCCTGCTCGGGCGTGATGCCGGCGATCTTGAGCAGCGGCGAAGTCGGATTGTCGGGCTGGAGCCAGAGGCGCATGTAGTTCTGCGTGCCGAGTTCCACGCCCATGTAGAGGAAGATGCCGATGACGCCGAAGCGGCAGTGGCGGAACGCGAGCGCGCTGCGCTCAAGCACGACGTCGGACTTGCGCGCCGTCGGGTTCTGGATCGGGATGAAAGAGATGATCAGCGTCGCGACGATGAACACGGCCGCAGCGGCCATGAGCACTCCGGAGATGTCGGAGAACTGCGTATCCTTCGTGATCTTGCCGATGATCGAGCCGAGTATGATCGGCGCGGACGCGCCGCAGAACGAATTGAAGGCGCTGCCGCCGAGATTGAGCTGGTTGCCCTTGTTGCCGCCGCCGACGATCTGGTTGAGCATCGGGTTGATCACGGTGTTGAGCAAGCAGTTGGAAAAGCCGCTGACGAGCGCGCCGGCGAGATAGACGATCCACGCGGCAGGCACCTGGCCTATCAAGCCCATGCTCGCCTCGAGTTTGCCGGAAAGGACTTGCACGAGAACGCCGACGGCGCCGGAGCCGGTCGCGAGCAGCGCGGTCTTCTTGTAGCCGATCTTCTGGAGGAACTTGCCCGCCGGATACCCCATGATGAGGTAGGCGATGAAGTTCATCGAGTTGCCGAGCATTCCGAGGACGTTCGAACCTCCCGGCAGCTTGTACTTCCACACGTCTCCCGCAGGTGCCGCGAGGAACGTGACAAAGCCGACCATCGCGTAGAGGGCGAACATGGTGATGATGGCGACGA
>DEWI01000175.1 GCA_002363575.1 Verrucomicrobia bacterium UBA3214
GAAGGGAGATCGCCGCATTCGATGGCCGCGCGTATGCGCGTGGAAGACACCCTCTCGCCGGCGAAAAGCGCGTACGGCGAGACGCGCACGTCGTAGCCGAGGCGGGAAAGCAGCGCGGCATCGCCGGCGCCCGCCTTGCCGAAGCGCCAATTCGCGCCGCAGCGGACGATGCGCTCGCGCAGGAAGCGGCGCGCGAACTCCTCCGGGGAAAGCGCGGCGAAGGAAGGCGTGAAATCGAGCGCCACCACTTCCTCGACGCCGCATGCACGGATCGCCGCCTCGCGCTTCGCGAAAGGCATTATCAGCCGCGGGGCGCGCTCCGGGGCGAGCGTCGCGAGCGGATGCGTGCGGAAAGTGAGGGCGGTGCGCGCGCCGCGCAGAATTTCCCGGTGGCCGATATGCACGCCGTCGAAAAAACCTATCGCAACGCCTTGGCGAGAGGTATCGTGCATCCTGCGAAGTCCCCGTTTTCCAATTCCAGCAAATCCGCGAACTTTATCGCGTCCTCGACGTCGAACCTGCCGACTTTGACGCGCCGGCACGAGGCGAGGGCGGCGCCGCAGCCCAGCGCCTTGCCGAATTCGCCGGCGAGCGCGCGCACGATCAGCCCCTTCGTCGCCGAGACTTCGAAAGGAAGCGCGGTCCCGGAAAGCCCGCCGACCGTGAACTTCCATATATGGACGAGCGAGGGGGCGTGTTCGCCGGTGTCGGCGATCTCGTAATCCGCCGCGCCCTCGCGACGCACCGCGCAGAAGCGCGGCTCCGTCAGGAAAACGTCGCCGCGGAACTCCTCCAGCGCCTTCGCGAGCGCCGCGGCGTCGGGCGCGGCGCCGGGCGCGGGCGCGGCGACGGCGCGTCCGTGGACGTCGCCGGTATCCGTGGAAAGCCCTAGCTGCATGGTGCCGGAATACACGCGATCCGCGCTCATGATGTCGCCGGCGTATTTGTTAGCGTCGTTGATCAGCAGGACGAGCAAGCCGGAAGCGGCGGTCTCGAGCGAGCCGCCGTGGCCGACCTTCACGAGGTTGAACTTCCTCTTCACCGTCTTGACGACGGTGGAAAACGCGATGCCGGCGGGCTTATCCACGAGCAGGAAGGCGTCCAGCTCTTCCAGCATCTTCAATTGAGCGAGATTTGCCATCGTCTGGGCGGCTAGCGCCGCGTTTCGAACTTTACCGTCCACTCGACCGGCGCGGAAGGATCGAAGCGATACTTGTCCATCGGGCGCGGCCCGCAGGATCTGCCGCCCAGCCCCGTCTGGCGGACGTCGAGATCCAGGCAGACTTCGCGATGCGGCACGAGAGGCGTGCGCCAGCGCTGCTGGCCGTTGCGGTGCCGCGCGAATTCGAGGTCTTCCCAGTCGTAGTGCAGCGCGCGCACGAAGAGCGGCAGCGAAGCGGAGATACGCAGGCACTGGCCGTAGCGATCGGAGAACTCCACCCAGCGCACTCCGGACTTTGCGCCATTCTCCTGCGGGCGCACGTAATCGACGAACTGCGCCTTCACCGTGGATTCCCAGATTCCGTAGAAGCTCCCGGAGCAGCGGTCGATATAGTTCTCCCCCGGCCCGCGGCCGTACCAGCGCATGTTCTCGAAGGCTCCGAGGAGGCGCATCGAAAGGCCCAGGCGCGGCAGCGCCGGCATTTGGCCGTACGGCAAAACCTTGTTCTCCATCGAAAGCGAACCGTCCTCGGCGAGCGTCCACTTCACGCGGTGGGTGAAGCCGCAGCCCTTCGCGCCGGAGACGTCGATCTCGAACTCGACGCCGTCCTCCAGCCTCGTGAACTTCCCGGCGTGGTAGTGCAGGATGGAAAGGCCGCTCGCGTAGAACTCTTCGCGCATCCATATGTCGTTATCGACGAACGCGCGCGCGCACGTCAGATGCGGGCCGGCGACGGCGCCCTCGACATCGTCGCGCAGGAAGCGCGCGCCGCGCATCGAGAGGAAGGTGAGCGCGCCGCTCGCCTTGTCGAATATGGCCGTGGTGCGCGCGCGCTGGAGCGTCAGCGTCTCGCCGTCTTCGTCGAAGGCGAGCTGCGAATGCTTCGCCGGCGCGGCCGCCGTTTCGGCGGCGGGGGCTTTCGCATCGGCGCGCGGGACTTCGAGCTGGTCGCGCGCGACCACCCATGCGCCGGGCACGAGGCCTTCGGCCTTCTTCGTGGAATACGAGATGTTCACGAAGCGCTCCTTCGAAGGATCGCCGGCCGCGAGCGCGTCGTCCAGCTTCTCGATGGAAAACTCCGCGCGCGAAAGCGGCGCGACTTCCGGGACTTCGAAAGAGCCGCCCGCGACGACCTCGCCATCCTCCAAAAGCTCCCATTCGCCGGCGAAATCGCTTGCGCCGGTGAAGCCGAAGCGGTTCTCGAGCGTGAGCGCCGCATACAGGCGCGGCGCCTGCGCACCTGGTTCGCCGGCGGCGTCCGCCCGCCGCCACGCGGCGGTGGTGACGAGATTGCGATGGACGTGCGCAAGCTCGAGAAGTTTGGGCGTCTCCGTGCGCTGCGGCCCGATCACGCCATTCACGCAGAACGGCCCGTCGTTCGGCGCATCGTCGAAATCGCCGCCGTACGCCAAGTATCTGTGGCCGTGCGAATCGGTCTTCCATATGGCCTGGTCGATCCAGTCCCAGACGCAGCCGCCTACCAGCGCGGGGTAGGAGTATATCACGTCCCAATACTCCTTGAAGTTGCCCATCGCGTTGCCCATCGCATGCGCGTATTCGCACATGATATACGGCTTGCCGGCCGTCTGGCCGGCGATCGCGTAGCCCTGCCCGCCGGCTTCGCTGGCCAGCTCGCCGGCCGTCGCGTTGCCGAGGCGCCCGCGCTTCTCCAGCCAATCGACGGCGGGATACATGCTCGAATCTATATCCGCGACGGCGTTGCCGCGCTCCCAGTGGACGGGCCGCGAGGGATCGGCGGCGCGCACGGCGGCCGCCGCCGCGACGAAGCAGTCGCCATGGCAGGTCTCGTTGCCGAGCGACCATATCGTGACGCACGGGTTGTTGCGGTAGAACACGGCCTGGCGCTCGTTGCGCTCGACTATCGAGTGCTCCCACTCCTTGAATCGGCCGAGGCCTTTGTCGCCGTATCCGGGCTCGTGCGCCTCGACATTCGCTTCGGCGATGACGTAGATTCCGTACTTGTCGCACAGCGCGTACCAGAGCCGGTGGTTGGGATAATGGCTGGTGCGCACCGTATTGATGTTGTAGCGCTTGAAAAACGATATGTCCGCCAGCATGTCCGCAGGCGAGACGGTGCGCCCGTTCTCGGGGTTCGTCTCGTGGCGGTTCACGCCTTTCAGCTTGATCGCGCGCCCGTTGACGAAGAACGTGTTGCCGACGACGCGCTGGTCTTTGAAGCCCACCTTCACGGCGCGGATGTCCGCGCCCTTGCGAATCACGAGCGTGTACAGATACGGCGTCTCGGCGCTCCAGAGACGCGGCGCGGCCACCTCCACCGTGTTCGTGGCGGAGCAGAGGCTGGCGACTTTCGCGCGCGCGGCGTCGTAGAGCGTCGCCTCCCACTCGCCGTCCACGCCCTCGAGGGCGAGACTCGCGGACTTCGCCGCGCCGCCGCCTTCGGCCAGTTCGAGCTTCGTGCGGACGGCGAAATCCCAAATTCCGTCCTTCGGCTTCGCCCAGATCGCGACGTCACGGAAGATTCCGCAGTATCTGAACATGTCCTGGTCTTCGATATACGAGCCGTCGCACCACTTGAAAACCTGCACGGCGAGCGTGTTGGCGCCGTCGCGCCGCACGAGCGCGGTAATGTCGAATTCGCTCGGGAGCTTTGAATCCTCGGCATAGCCGGCGCTCTTGCCGTTCACCCAGACGCGGCAGGCGCTGGCGACGCCGTCGAAGCGCAATATCACGTCGCGGCCGTCCCAGTTCGCGGGAATCTCGAAAGTCGTGCGGTAAGACGCGACGGGGTTGAAATCGGCGCGCCCCGTGCGGCGGTCGAGAATCTTCGGCCAGGCGTTCTTGTGGGGATAGCGGACGTTCGTGTAGATCGGCTGCCCCCAGCCGCGCATCTCCACGCACGACGGCACGTCGATCGTGCTCCACGAGCTGTCGTCGAAATCCTCCGCCTCGAAGCCGGCGGGGCGCCGCGCGGGATCGCCCACCCAGTTGAAACGCCATATGCCGTTGAGGCTTTTCACGTACGGCGTGGAAGGCTCCAGCGCGTCCGTGAGCGCCGCTTCCACGCTCTCCAGCGGCATTGCGAACGTGCGCGCGGGCAGCCTGTCGCGGGAATTGACGGCGAGATTCTCCCAATCCTCGTCAGCGCGCGCTTCCAGGCCCGCGCAGAGCGCGAGCGCGGCCAACACGGCGGCGTTGCGTTTTCTCAAGTGCATCATCTTATCCTCCATAAATCGCATTGCGGCAAGGGCGCGGGGCTTTCCGGGCGTCCTTGCCGCGCACAGGCGCGCTTTTCGCGGCGCGCGTTCGCGGCGGCATGGCGCGCGCATCAGCTGAAGAACGTGCGGTAGAGCGAGCGCACGGCGAGATCGCGATCCTTCGAGCGGATGGCGATCATGAACGAAACTTCGCTCGAGCCTTGGTTCACCATAGATATATTTATACCTGCCGACGCGAGCGCGAGGCACGCTTTCGCGAACATTCCAGCGGTGTAGCACATGCCTTCGCCCACGACCATTATCATCGTAAGGTCGCGCTCGACGAGCACGTTGTCGGGAGAAAGGTCGCGCCGGATGTGCTGTATCACGCGATGCTCCTTCTCCTTGGGCAGATACTGCCCTTTGACGATCACGCACTGCGAATCGACGCCGGAGGGCATGTGCTCGTATGCGATCCCTTCGTCTTCCAATATCTGCAAAAGGCGGCGCCCGAAGCCGATCTCGCGGTTCATCAGGTATTTATCGACGACGATATTGCAGAAGCCGTCGGCGGACGCGATGCCTACTACCGTTCCCGGCACCACGCGGCGCGACTGCTGGATCATCGTGCCCGGCTCGGACGGGTGGTTGGTGTTGCGGATGTTGATCGGGATGCGCGCGCGCACGGCGGGGATGACCGCATCGTCGTTGAAGACTCCGAAGCCGGCGTAGGCAAGCTCGCGCATCTCGCGGTATGTCATCGTCGGGATGCCCTCGGAAACTTCGGGGACGATGCGCGGATCTACCGGATACACCGAATCCACGTCCGTGAAATTCTCGTAAACATCGGCGCAGACGGCGGCTGCGAGAATCGAGCCTGTGATGTCGCTGCCGCCGCGCGGGAACGTCGCCACCTTGCCGTCTTTCGTGTAGCCGAAGAAGCCGGGATAGACGACGATCCCTTCGAAATTGGAAAACGCGCGCGACAGCCTCGCGTAGCTGTCGGGATCGAGCTGGGCGTCGCCAAACTCGCCTTTCAGGACCATGCCCGTATCGCGGGGGCTGGCGTAGCGCGCCTTGCGGCCGCGCGCTCTGAACGCCTCCGCGACGAGCTTGGCGTTGTCGTCTTCGCCGGCGGCTTTGAGCAAATCCATGAATTCCGGGCGCGAAAGCTCCGCCACGAGCGCCAGGCGGTCCACGAGATCCTTCTCGATCTCATGCACGATTTCGTCGCCCAGCTTAAGTTCCTGCGCGATTTCGGCATAGCGCTCTACGACCGCCCCGAACTGCCTGTCCGTGTTTTCGCCGGAGAGCGCCGTCTCGGCAAGCGCTATAAGCAGGTCAGTGACTTTCGTGTCGCCGGAATGGCGCTTGCCCGGCGCCGAGACTACGACGATGCGCCTTGCGGGGTCCGCAAGCACGATGTCGATCACTTTGTTGAGCTGCGCGGCGTTCGCAAGCGAAGAGCCGCCGAATTTGCATACTTTCATCGGGTCGTTGTCGTTTTGTGTTTCCGGCCACGCGCCAGCCATGGCGGCATTCGCGGCGCGCTTGCCCGGAGAAGCTCGTTTTATCCCGTCCGGCGCCGCCTTAAAGCATCCGCAGTTTGACGGGTTTCGCGCCGATCACGCCGCTGGATTCGATTTCGGCGAGCGCCCTTTCCAGGCATGCCGTCTTGGCCGAATGCGTCAGCACGACGACCGGCACGGGCTGGTTGCCCACCGAACCCGCCTTCTGGTTGGCCGCGGAAATCGAAACGCCGTGGCTGCCGAGAATCGAAGCGATGGTGCCGAACGCGCCCGCCTTGTCCTCGACCATGAAGCGGATGTAGAAGCGCGAGGAGATTTCGCCGGCCGAGCGCAGCTTCACCTTGTTCTCGGCGTAGGAAGGGATGCCGCGCGCGTAGCGCGTCTCGCCGTGCGCGAGGTTGCGCGCGATGTCGCCGATGTCGCCCACGACCGTGGAAGCCGTGGGGGCGCGCCCGGCGCCGCGCCCGTAGTACATCGTGTAGTCGCTCATGTCGCCCTTGACCATGGCGGCGTTGAAGGCGTCGTTCACGTTGTAGAGCATGTGCGAAGAATGCACCAGCGTCGGATGCACGCCGACTTCGACTTCGTCGCCGCATTTCGCCACGCACGCCAGAAGCTTGATCCTGTAGCCGAAGTCCGCGGCGTATTTGACGTCTTCGCCGGCGAGGTTGCGTATGCCCTCGATCTGCACGTCGGAAAGCCGCGGCTGGAAGCCGTAGGCGAGCGCGGCGAGGATGCAGGCCTTGTGCGCGGTGTCGAAGCCGTCGATATCGAGGCTGGGATTCGCCTCGGCGTAGCCGAGCTTCTGCGCGTCGCGCAGGACTTCGTCGAACGGCAGGCCCTCGTTCTCCATGCGCGTGAGGATGTAGTTGCACGTGCCGTTGAGGATGCCGTGGATGGACTCGATCTCGTTGCCCGCCAACCCCTCGCGAAGCACGCGGATGATCGGAATGCCGCCGCCCACCGCCGCGCCGAAATATATGTCCACGCCGTTGGCCGCGGCCGCTTCGAAAATCTCCGTGCCGTATTCGGCGAGGAGCTTCTTGTTCGCCGTGACGACGCACTTCTTCGCGTTCAGCGCTTCGAGGACGAGCTTCTTCGCGATGCCCGTGCCGCCGATCGTCTCAACGACGATCTGCACTCCGGGATCGGCGATCGCCTCCTGCGCGGCGGTCGTCAGGATTTCCGCAGGCACGGCGACGCCGCGCGGCGTCGTGATATCGAGATCCGCGATTTTCTTCAGGACAATATCGACGCCGAGGCGCTTGGCCATAACGTCGCGATGCCGCAGCAAACCATCCGCGACACCCGCGCCTACCGTCCCGAAACCCAGTATTCCAACGCCTATCTGCTTCATTTATCTCCACCTTGAAACGTGTAGGGTAAAATTATAGCATTTTCGCGTTCGCGCGGTCAATAGCCGCCCGCGCATCGCGCTTCAGCCGGCGGCCTCCGGACGCGCGGCCGCGCGTATGGAAGGCCGCCCGCGCCCGGGGCGCGAGAAAATGGTATAATATGACGCACAGCACCAAGAAACGGAGACGGAACGAAGATGAAGATACTGGTAGTTGGCAGCGGCGGCAGAGAACACGCGATCGCATACCGGCTCTCGCTGGACGAGACGCCCCATGAGATTTATTGCGCGCCCGGCAATGCCGGCACGGCGGAAATCGCGCGGAATATCGCCATAGGCGCCGAGGATGTCGCGGGGATAGCCGGCTGGGCGGCGGCGGAAAAACCAGACCTCGTAGTCGTCGGACCGGAAGCGCCGCTCGTCAAGGGGCTTGCGGACGAGCTGGCAAAGCACGGCATCGCCGCTTTCGGCCCTGTCGCCGACGGCGCGCGCATGGAAGGCTCGAAGAAATTCGCCAAGCAGATTATGGATGCGGCGGGCGTGCCTACCGCGCATGCCCGGACGTTCACGGACGCGGCGGCGGCGAAAGCGGCGCTCGCGGAGTTCGGCCTCCCGGTGGTGATAAAGGCGGACGGCCTGGCGGCCGGCAAGGGAGTGGTCGTGGCCGAGACGCAGGCGGAAGCCGAAGCGGCGCTCGACGACATGCTGGTGGCGAACAAATTCGGCGCCGCCGGCGCCGAAGTCCTCGTCGAAGAATTCCTCGACGGCGAAGAATGCTCCATCCTCGCGATGACGGACGGCGAGCGCGCGATGCTGCTGCCGGCTTCGCAGGACCACAAGAGGATTTTCGACGGCGACAAAGGCCCGAACACCGGCGGCATGGGCGCGTACTCGCCTGCGCCGGTCGTCACGGACGAAATGCTGCCGGAAATCAAAGAGCGCATCATCCTCCCCGTCGTAAGGGAGCTGGGCAAGCGCGGCATAACGTACCGCGGGATTCTCTACGCCGGGCTGATGATCACGCCGCCCGGCGGGAAGCTCGCGAAAAGCGGCTCGCGCATCAACGTGGTGGAATTCAACGCGCGCTTCGGCGACCCAGAGACGGAAGCGGTGCTGCCCCGCCTGACGGGGAATTTCGCCGCCGCGCTGCTCGCCACGGCGCGCGGCAGGCTGGACGAGAGCGCCCTCGGCGTAGATAGCCGCGCGGCAGCGACCGTCATACTCGCATCGGCCGGCTACCCCGGCGCATACGCGAAAGGCAAGGCTATCTCCGGGCTGGCGGAAGCAGCGGCGACGGGCGCGCTCGTTTTCCATTGCGGCACGCGCAACGGCGCAAACGGCCTCGAGACGGCCGGCGGCCGCGTCCTCGCCGTCACGGGGATGGGCGCGACACTTCGCGAAGCCGTCGATAACGCCTACGCGGGCGTCGGCAAGATTTCATTCGACGGCATGACGTACCGCAAAGACATCGCCCACAAAGGACTGGCAAGATGAAAGCCCCCGTCTTCGATTTCGGCGGAGTGATGACGACTTCGACAATGCCGCAGCGCGTCAAGGCGGAAGCCGCGGCGCTCGGCATTCCGTGGAACGCGGTCGTCGAAGGCTTCGGGAAATACCGCCACGCCTACGACGGCGGCGAAATCTCCCTGCGCGAGCTTTACGAGCGGACGTGGCGGGACAACGATCTCTCCGTCTCCGCCGCCGACACCGAGAGGATCGTCGAGGCCGACCGCGCATCCTGGCTCTACCGCAACGAGCGCACGCTCGCTTGGATGCGCGAGCTGAAGGCGCAAGGCAGGCGCATCGGCATACTCACCAACATGGCGCCGGATTTCGCCACACTCTTCAAAAAGCATTTCGCCGACTACATCGAGCTGGCCGACGCGATGGTGATCTCCGGCTACGAACACATGTTCAAGCCGCAGCGGCAGATCTACGATCTGCTGCGCACGCGCATCGGCCTTCCCGCGAGCGACCTCGTCTTCTTCGACGACGTCGAAGAAAACTGCAAGGGCGCGCGCGACGCCGGCTGGAGCGCGATTCGCTTCGTCACCAACGAACAGGCGGAAAAGGATTTCGCCGCCCTGTAGAGGGGCGGCGCGAAAATCCGCAAATCCTTCCGCCGCCACATCTTCTTGCGCCGCCATGGACTTCAGGAAATTCTTCAAAGCTTACGACATGCGCGGGACGTTCGGCGAGGATTTCGACCTCGCGACGGTCCGCAGAATCAGCGAGGCGCTGCCTGGCGCCGTCAATGCGCGGCATTGGCTCGTCGGCCGCGATTGCCGCGAGACGAGCGCCGCCATGCGCGACGCGCTCTGCGAAGGCCTGGCGGCGGCCGGCGCGCACATCGTGGACGCCGGGCTTTGCACGACGCCGATGGTGTATTTCTTCACGGCGGAGGACGGCTACGACGCGAGCGTGATGATCACCGCTTCGCACAATCCGCCGGGCGACAACGGCATGAAAGTCTCCGGGCGCGACGCCGTGCCGATCGGCTTCGCGGACGGCCTCGAGCGCGTGCTTGCCGCGCTCACGCGCCAAAGCGAAGCCGCTCCCGCGCAGGGCGCCGCGGCGCCGCGGGAATTTCCCGCGCCGTGCGCGCAACGCTATATCGCCTGGCACAAGGCGGCATGCGACGATTCGCTTTTCGCCGGTCTTCGCTACGCCGTCGATTGTTCAAGCGGCATGGCCTCGCTGCTCGCGAAAGACCTCTTCCCGGGCGCGACGATCCTCAACGGCGTTCTCGACGGCACCTTCGCCGCGCATTCGCCGAATCCGCTTTCAGCGGAAGCGCGCGAGCAGGCTGTCGCGCTCGTCCACGAACAGAAGCTTGATTGCGCGGTGGTCTTCGACGGCGATGCCGACCGCGCGATGTTCATCGACGAGACGGGCGCGTTCATCCAGCCGGACTACCTCATTCCAATCGTCTATGAAGCCACGAAGCGCGGCGCGGGCGCCGCGCGCGACATCGTGCTGCACGACGTCAGAACCTCGCGCGGCGCGATCGAAACGCTCCGCGAACTCGGCGCGGAGCCGGTGATGGTGAGCGTCGGCCACGTATTCGCGAAGAGGGTGATGCGCGAGCGCGGCGCGCTTTGCGGCGGCGAGCTTGCCGGCCACTACTACTTTTCCGAATTCCACAACTGCGACTCCGGGATGCTGGCGGCGCGCCGCATTCTCGGCGCGATCGCGGCGCAAAAGCGGCGCGGCGGCACCTTCTCGCAACTCGTCAAGCCGATCGTCTCGCGCTACGCGAATTCCGGAGAGCGGAACTTCCGCGTGGCGGACAAGCCGGCGGCGGTAGGCCGCGTCATGGAAGCGGTGGCCGCGAAATTCCCGCCGGAGCTTTCGCATTCGCGCATCGACGGCCTGCGCTGCGAATTCGAGGACGGCTGGTTCAACATACGCGCCTCCAACACCGAGCCTTTCCTGCGGCTCGTCGCGGAAGCGAAGACGCCCGCGCTCCTCGCCGATTGGCTCCAGATACTCGAGAATGCCATTGGTTGATCGCGGCTTGCCGCGTCCGCGCGCTCCGCGCGACAGATTTGCACGACGATGTTTTTCGATTTCCACGTTCATTCGACTGCGAGCGACGGCACTCTGCCGCCCGCCGCAATAGCGCGCCTGGCCGCGCGAAACGGTCTCGCGGCCGTCGCACTCACCGACCACGACAACTGCGACGGCGTCGCGGAGTTCCTTTCGTGCCCCGTGGAAGGCGCTCTCCGCCGCATCCCGGGAATAGAATTGAGCATAGACCCCGGCAAAGGATTCGACCGCTTCCATCTCCTCGGCCTCGGAATCGATCCGCAGAATGAAACCCTCAAGCGCTTCCTGCGCCGCATCCTCGATGGCCGCAATGAACGCAACAAGCGGATAATCGCGAATTTCGCGCGCATCGGCATCAACATCCCGGCCGGCGAAATCGCCGGCTACGCGAACGGCCAAGTCCTCGCAAGACCGCATTTCGCGCGCTGGCTCGCCGAACACGGCCATGCTCCCGACATGCGCGAAGCTTTCGCCAAATACCTCCTAGACGATTCCCCGGCCGAGACGCGCTGCTATGCGGAGCGCTTCCATCCCGCGCAGGAAGAAGCTTTCGCGGCCATACACTCCGCAGGCGGCGTGTGCGTCATGGCGCACCCCAAATACTGGCGCAGCTCGTGGAAGCACGCCTTCACGTCAGCGGATCGCGAAGACGCGCAGCGGGAGCTGGCGCGATTGAAAGCCATCGGACTTGACGGCATCGAAGCGCTCTACCAGGCGAATCTTCCGGAAGAGAACATATTGTGGATGACGGTCGCGCGCCGCGCCGGCTTGCTGATGTCCGGCGGCAGCGATTTCCACGGCGCCAACAAACCCGGCATACCCTTGGGCATGACGGCGAACGAAGAATTCATCGCGCCGCTTCTCGAGCGCCTCGTCCCCGGGGGCGCGCGAGGCGGCAACCGCTGAACGGGACGACAGCTGCAACAAAGGAGTTTACGTTGAAAGGAAATTGGACTTCCATCCTGCCATTCGGGATATTCGTTCTCGTATGCGCGCTTTGCGGGACGCTCGGCGGCGGCTTTTCCCGCATCCCGATGACCGTGGCGTTTCTGGCGGCGACGGCCTCCGCGCTCTGCCTGGGATGGCGGCGCCAGACGCTCGACGAACGCCTCGGCGTGCTGGCGCGCGGCATGGGCGAACCGGATATAATGGTCATGTGCCTCGTCTTCATCCTCGCGGGCGCCTTCGCGGCCGTCGCGCGCGATGCAGGCGCGGTGGACGCCGCCGTGCGCCTTGCGCAGTGCTGCATCCCCCCGCGCTTCATGGTGGCCGGCGTGTTCCTCGTAAGCGCGCTCATCTCGCTCGCCGTCGGCACGTCGTGCGGAACCATCGCGGCCGTCGCGCCGATAGCGCTCGCCTTCTCCAACGTCCTGTCGCTCTCGCCATGCCTGCTCGCTGGCACGACGATCTCCGGCGCGATGTTCGGCGACAATCTTTCCATGATTTCCGATACGACGATCGCGGCGACGCGCACGCTCGGCGTCGCCATGAAAGACAAGTTCATCGCCAATGCCGCGATCGCGCTTCCCGCCGCCGCAATCGCCTTCGCGCTATACGCGTGGCTGGGCGCGAACGCCAAGCCCGCCGCGCTCGACGTGGCGCCGTCTTGGCTGGACGCAATGCTCGTCGCGCCGTACGTGCTCGTGCTTTGCGCCGCGCTTCTCGGCGTCAATGTGGCCGCGACGCTTTTCCTCGGCGCCGTGCTCAGCGCGGCCACCGGCGTGGCCGCCGGGACGCTCGGCGTGGAAGCGGCGCTTGAATCCGCCGGCAAGGGGACGCTGGCGATGAGCGAAACGCTCGTCGTCGCGCTTCTCGCGGGCGGGCTTTTCGCGCTTGTCCGCAACGCCGGAGGGATAGAACTCGCGACGCGGCTGTTTTCGCGCTTCGTGCGCGGCGGCGCGTCATGCCAGGCCGGAGCCTTTCTCTTCACCGGCACAGTGAATCTCTTCACGGCCAACAACACCGTGGCGATCGTAATCGCGGGGCCGGTGGTGCGCGAAATGGGGGTCGAGGCGGGCGCGAATCCCGTGCGCCTCGCAGGGATTGTAGATATCGCCAGCTGCGTCGTCCAAGGCGCGATCCCGTACGGCGCGCAGATGCTGATCGCATTCGGCTGCGCGCGCGAACTCGGCTTCACACTGCCCGCGGGCGAGCTGGTCGCTTCGCTCTACTACGCGCCGGTGCTGGCGGTCTGCGCGGCGCTGCGGATCGCGACGGCGCGCAAACCCCGCCGCGCTCTCAAAGCTTGAATATCAGCGAAGTATTCACGCCGCCGAACGCAAAGTTGTTGGACATCGCGAACTCGGCGGTGAAGCTCCGAGCCTCGCCCATGATGTAGTCGAGGGGAGCGCAGGCGGGATCGGGCGTGACGAGATTCAGCGTCGGATGGAACCAGCCGGCTCGCATCATCTCGATCGTCATCGCCGCTTCGATGGCGCCGCACGCGCCTAGCGTGTGCCCGATATACGACTTCGTGGAAGAGATCGGCGCCGCGCGGCCGCCGAAGGCCTCCAGCGTCGCTTGCGTCTCCGCAACGTCGCCCGCGCGCGTCGCCGTGCCGTGGCCGTTGATGTAGCCGATATCCTGCGCGCTCAGCCCGGCGTCGGCCAGCGCGCCTTTCAGCGCGGCCGCCATTGTCGCGGCATTCGGATTCGTGACATGCGTGCCGTCGGTGTTTTCGCAGAAACCGACGACTTCGGCAAGGATGGCGGCGCCGCGCGCCAGCGCATGTTCGCGCTCTTCCAGCACGAACGTCGCGGCGCCTTCGCCGATGACGAGGCCGTCGCGCCCGATGTCGTACGGCGCGGGAGTGGCGGCGGGGGCGTCGTTTCGCAGGCTCGTCGCGTAGAGCGTGTCGAAAACGGCAACTTGGCTTGGCGAAAACTCCTCGGCGCCGCCGGCCAGCATCACATCCTGGATGCCGTAGCGGATAAGCTCCGCGGCATTGCCGATCGCCAGCGATCCCGAAGTGCACGCAGTGCCGGTGGGCACCAGCCGCCCGTGGGTCTTGAAATGCACGGAGAGATTCACGGCTGTCGTCTGCGGCATGAGCTTGATGTACGTGCCGCTCGTGATGTTCTTCAGCTCGTGCGTGTAGAGAAGCGAGAGAAAATCCAGATGCGGCGCCACGGAGCCGGAGCAGCTCCCGTAGGCCACCCCGCAACGCCCGCTTTGCAGCGTGGCGCCGGAGAGGCCGGCTTGCGCGACGGCTTGCTCGGTCGCGGCGAGGGCGTACATCGAGACTTCGCCCATCGTGCGCGTAGTCTTGCGATCCCAGTGCGAGGGGCGCGCGAAGTTGGCGCGCGCCGCGAGATGGCTGTTCAGGCCTTTGTAGGTCGCGAGGTCGGCGACATTCTCCACGCAATTCGCGTAGCGATGCAAGCGCGCGAACGCCTCCGCCACGCTCTGGCCGAGCGCGCTCACGATTCCCATGCCTGTTACGACAACCCTTCTCATGAGACGCTGCGGACGCTTACGCCTTGAAAGAATCTTTCAGCGAGACGGTGCGGTTGAATACGGGGCGTCCGGCGGTGAAATCCTTTTCGTCGGCGACGAAGTAGCCGGTGCGCTCGAATTGGAAGCGCTCGCCAGGCGCGGCCTTCGCGAGCAGAGGCTCCACGAAACCCTGCGCCAGCTTCAGCGAATCCTTGTTCATGTATTTTAGGAATCCGGCGGGGCCGTCTTTCAAAGGATCCTTCTCGGTGAACAAGCGCTCGTAGAGGCGGATTTCCGCGGCTACGCCAGTCGCGGCATCGACCCAATGTATCGTTCCCTTGACTTTGCGGCCGTCCGCCGCGTTCCCTCCCCACGACTCCGGATCCCACGTGCCGTGGATTTCCGCAATGCGCCCTTCTGCGTCTTTCACGCAGGACGCCGCCTTGAAGATGCACGCGCCGCGCAGACGCACTTCCTGGCCGATCGCCATGCGGAAGAATTTCTTCGGCGCTTCTTCCATGAAGTCGGCGCGCTCGATCCATATTTCCCTTCCGAAGGGGATTTTGCGCGTGCCCGCGCCTTCGTCGAGCGGGTTGTTCGGAAGTTCGACTTCGCGGACGCCGTCGAAATTGTCGATCACGACTTTGACGGGATCGAGGACGGCCATGCGGCGCTGCGCCGTCTTGTTCAGCTCCTCGCGCACGCACCACTCCAAAAGCAGAGGATCGCTCTCGCTCTCGACTTTCGAGACGCCGACGCGCTCGCAGAATTCGCGTATCGCGCCCGGCGTGTAGCCGCGCCGGCGCATCCCGCAAACGGTCGGCATGCGCGGATCGTCCCATCCGCCCACGTGCCCCTCGGTCACAAGCTGCAACAGCAGCCTCTTGGACATCACCGTGTGCGTAATGTTCAGACGCGCGAATTCACGCTGCTGCGGACGGATCTTCACGCCGCCGCGCTCGACCAGCATCCCCATCTCGTCGAGCCTGTCCACGACCCAATCGTAGAGCGGACGGTGCACCTCGAACTCGAGCGTGCACATGGAGTGCGTCACGCCCTCGAGCGCGTCCTCGATAGGATGGGCGAAATCGTACATCGGATAGATGCACCACTTGTCGCCGAGATGGTAGTGCGCGACATGCCGGATGCGGTAGATTACGGGGTCGCGGAAATGTATGTTCGGCGAAGCCATGTCGATCTTCGCCCTTAGGCACCATTCGCCGTCCGCGTATTTCCCCTCCTTCATCTCGCGGAAGATGCGCAGATTACGCTCGGGCGATGTATCGCGGCTGGGCGAGGGGCGGCCGGGCTTCTCCGGAACGCCGCGGTATTCCTTCCATTCGTCCTGCGTCAGATTGCAGCAGTACGCCTGTCCGGCGGAAATCAGGTTCTCGGCGATTCGGTACATCGTGTCGAACATGTTGGAGGCGTTGTAGAAGCCGGCCTCCGCGCCATCGCCGGGACCGCTCCACTGGAAGCCGAGCCAATTTATGTCCTTCTTGATGTTGGCCGCGTATTCGTCGGACTCCTTTGCGGGGTTCGTGTCGTCCAGCCGCAAATGGCATTCGCCGCCGAAAAGCTCCGCCATACCGAAATCCACGCAGACCGCCTTGGCGTGCCCGATGTGGATATACCCATTCGGCTCCGGGGGAAAGCGCGTGACGACTTTGCCGCCGGTCTTGCCTTCGGCCACGTCTTTCTCGATCCACTGCCGCAGAAAATGCCGGGATGTATCAGATTCGCTCATAATGCCAGTTGCAGTTGTTTGCTTTTTTGGTTGCTGTGTCCAGCGTCTAAATCCATTGCCTGAGTCATGGAGGCCGCGCGCGCCGGGCGCGAATGGTTCGGATATGTCGCCCAGGCAGGCGCATATGCGGAATTGGCTTCATTGCCCCACATCGCCCACCCTTCACGATCGCCGCGCGCAAACATTTCAAGATACGGGCCTGGCGAACACGCCTCTATCAAATCGACCATCTCGTCCGGCTTGCGGCTGTGTTCGCGCTTTACAGAACGCAGAATATTCACTTGCGAACGGGCGGGCGGCAGGGTGCGGTTGTCCTTCCCGCGTATGCCGAAAAGCAGAATCTCGGTGACATTGCGAAAATAAAAGCCTACGCCGCGCCCGTCCGGCTGCCCGTCGCGCCTGACCTTTTCCCATACGATATTGGTCTTGTATTCAAATCCCCATGCGCTCATCACCGCCAAGCCCTCGGGAAGCAATGCGTTCGGAACCCAAAGATAGAGGTGGCTCTTGGGCGCCGCCGCCCTGCCCACCGGGATGGCTTTGATTTCATCGAACGCCATTGTCGAATAGCGGGAAAGGCGCTTGTGCTCGGGCGCCACCTTCCCCGTGCGGTTCTGGAATTGCCATGGCGGATCCGCATAGATTGTGCGAAAGGTCCGGCCTTCCGTAAATCTGCAGAAATCTGAAATTGTCGCATCCAACGTACTCATTCAGAGGTTCCTGTTATGCATGGTTTCCGTATGCCGACGGCCAGTATGGGACAGCCGCCGTTGCGCCGCGCCTTCAAGCGATACAAGAGTTTGCCCATCCATGTGGTGGAAGCGCCATATTTCGCCATGACGCCAAGCTCCCGGAAAATGTCGTTCAATTCCTCTGCTTGCGTGAGGATTTCCAATGCATGGCCGAAATTATGGAACTCGTATTTTTCCCGCAAGCGCGAGGGCACCAGGCGATCGACGATGGCGTGCGCCACATCGTCATCGCCGCCCAAAGCCTGCGCAGCAGTCCGGCCGCCCTTGTCTATTCTCGCTTTCATTGAAACCTTCGATACGGAGAATTGCCGCCTGCGTTTGCCGCCGTCACTTCAAGGCTTTGGCGATGCGCTCGTCGAGATCGTTGGCGGCGAGAGCGTCGAGCAGCGGATCAAGCTCGCCTTCGATGATGCGATCGAGGGAATAGAGCGTCAGATCGATGCGATGGTCGGTCATGCGATTCTGCGGGAAGTTGTATGTGCGTATGCGTTCGGAGCGGTCGCCGGAGCCGCGCAGCGTCAGGCGGTCGGCGCCGAGCTTCGCCTCTTCTTCGCGCCGCCTGAAATCGAGTATGCGGGCTTTCAGCGTGGCCAGGCACTTCTCGCGATTGCGTATCTGGCTGCGTTCGTCCTGGCAGACGGCGACAAGCCCCGTAGGCAGGTGGGTCATTCTGACGGCGCTTTCGGTCTTGTTTACATGCTGGCCGCCGGCGCCGCCGGCGCAGAAGAGATCGATGCGAATATCCTTCTCCGGGATTTCCAGCTCGTCTTCTTCATCGGCTTCCGGGAAGACGACAACAGTAGCGGCGGACGTATGGATGCGACCTTGCGCTTCCGTCACGGGGACGCGCTGCACGCGGTGGCCGCCGGACTCGAAGCGCAATCTTCCGTACGCGCCTTCGCCGGCCACCGTGCATACGACTTCCTTGAAGCCGTCCAGACTCGTTTCGGAAGCGCTCATCACAGAGACTTTCCAGCCTTTCGTCTCCGCCCAGCGCGAGTACATCCTGAAGAGGTCGCCGGCAAACAGCGCCGCCTCCTCGCCGCCCGTGCCCGCCCGTATTTCGAGGACGGCATTGCGCGCTTCCAGAGGGTCGGGAGGCAGCAGCGCGCCAAGCACGCGATGCTCCAATTCGGCCAGCTCGGCTTTCAGGCGCTCGATTTCCGCCGCGGCTTCATCGCGGAAATCCGGGTCTTCGAGAAGCGACTCGTTGCCTGCTATGTCGCCGACGGCTTTGGAATAGGCGGCGTATGCGGCTTCGAGCTTCTTGAGAAAGGCATGGTCGCGAAGCGCCGCGCGATAGCGCGGCGCATCCTTTAAAACTTCCGGGTCGCCCAAATCCGCTTCCACGGAGGGGAGGCGACCCAGAACAGCTTCGATCCTCGCGGTATCGAGCAGACTCACTTCGCAAACTTCGCGTAGCGCTTCTTGAACGAATCGACACGGCCTTCCGTATCGACCATCGTCTTCTGGCCCGTGAAATACGGATGGCACGCCGAGCAAGTGTTAACCTGCATTTCCTTCTTCGTGGAACGGGTCTTGATAACATTGCCGCATGCGCAGGTGATCGTCGCGTCGCCGTAGGACGGGTGGATGTCTTTCTTCATTGTTCTTTCTTCCTTTGGGAAATCAGGCGCATATTATACCCTTTTTTGCCGCTACTGACAAGGGGACGGCCATTTTATTTTAATTTCCCCGCCGGAGGGGGATTTACTGCGCAAGCAAATCGTGCATGGAGCGCGCGGAATTGAAGCGTGCGCGCAGCGCCGCCGCGCCCGGAACGCCGCTGAAATACCTGAACAGGTGGGTGCGGGCCTTGAGAAGAAGGAAATCCTCCAGCGCAGGAATGCGCACACCCGCAAGCTCTCGCGAGAGCTGCGCGTGGAAGCTTTCGAGCAGCTCGATATGGCGAAGGAAGAGCGGCATGCGCTCTTCCATGCCGCCGGGCGCCGGCGCGCCGCCTGCGAGTGCGGCGAAAATCCGCGGATTGCCCAGCGCGGCCCTACCTATCATAATACCCGCCACGCCAGTAGCCGCCATGGCGGCCGCGGAAGCTTCGTCTGCGATGCTGCCATTGCCGACGACCGGGAGAGGAGAGCGCGCGACGGCGTCCGCGAGAATATCGAGATGCACCGGCCCGGAATGGCGCTGCGAAGTGAAACGCGCATGCACGACGACGGCGCAAGCGCCTGCGGAAGCGGCCGCGTCGATCAATTCATGGATCGTGACGGTATCTTCGCGGGGCCCGAGGCGGGTTTTCAGCGTCAGCGGCAGGGAGGTGTTTTCGCGCATCGCCGTGAGAAGAGAATGGACTTTCGCAGGATCGGCGGCCAGGCGCGCGCCTGCGCCGGTCTTCACGACTTTCGGCATAGGGCAGCCGGCGTTCAGATTGAGAGCGGAATAGCGCCCGGCATGCCGCGAAACCACGCGGACAGCCTTGGCGAGTTCCGATTCCGATGCGCCGAAAAGCTGGCAGACGGGAGGGCTGGCGCTTTCCTCCGGCATCGTCGAGAGCAGGATTTCCGACGGGCGGTGCGAATGCGCAAGCGCGGCGGCGCTAACCATCTCGGTATATGTTCCGGAGGCGCCGCACTCGAGAGCAAGCGCGCGAAACGGCGCGTCGGTGTAATCCGCAAGCGGCGCGAGATACAACTGGCGTTTTGCAGGCTGCTCGTTCGAATCCATTTGCGGCGGGCACATCGCCAAGCGGCGCGCTTTTTCACAATCTCCCGAGAAGGCCCAGCAGAGACTTCCACATGTCGTGCTTGATCTTCTTCACGCCTTCCGTGACCTCCGAAAAGCGCAGAAAATAGTCTGGCGAATACGTGACGAGCGCCTGCTCGCCATGCGCGCCGCTAATCCACATTCCCGGGCGCGCGGGATGGTCGGGAAACCACTGGCGCCTGGCGCGATCTCCAAGGACGACGTAAAAGCGCGCCGCCGGCAACGCCCCTTCCCAGACGACACGCGCGCCTGCCGCCGGCGCCCCCATCGCGACTTTGATTCGCTCAATCATCTCGGCGCTGGCGCCGGCCAGCGCGCGATGATGCAGAAATACTATCGTGGTATTTATCGCTCCCGCCGCCGGCGCTGCCTGCGGCGCGCCCGGCGTTGCCGACTGCGCGCTGTTGGCGCGTTGCTCGCGCGCCGCCGGTGGCGGAGGAGACGACGGATTTGACGGCTGTACAGCGGCGCGTTGCGGCGCTGCCGGAGGAGTCGGCGCTATTGGCGCTGTCGGCGATGCCAGCGGCTGTGCAGCGGCGCGTTGCGGCGCCGCCGGCTGCGGCGCTCTGGCCAGAAAGTCGCGGCTTTCAAGCTCGACGATCCTGTTGCCAAGCTCGCGCTCCAGCGCAAGCGCCGCTTCCAAGCCGTCGAGAATGAAATCTATCGCCGTCATGGCATGAAGCGCCGATGGCGCCGCGCGTCGCGCGCTGCGTCAGTCGGCCTTGGCGGTTTTGAAGCCGTAAGGATTCTGACTCTGCCAGCGCCACGCATCTTCGCACATTTCGTCGATGCCGCGCACAGCCTTCCAGCCAAGCTCCTTCGCGGCGAGCGAGGGATCCGCCCAGCACTCGGCGATGTCGCCGGGACGGCGCGGCTGTATCTTGTACGGCACGGGCCTTCCCGATGCTTTTTCGAACGCCTTGACGATCTGGAGGACGGAGTAGCCGTTGCCGGTGCCGAGATTGTAAATCTTGAGGCCGAGCTTGGGATTCGCTTCGAGCTTCTCTATCGCCTTCAAATGGCCGATGGCGAGATCGACGACGTGGATATAATCGCGCACGCCCGTGCCGTCCACCGTCGGGTAGTCGTTGCCGAAGACGTTGAGCTCCGGTAGGCGGCCGACGGCGACTTGCGCGACGTACGGCAGGAGGTTGTTGGGAATGCCGGCGGGATCCTCGCCGATCTTTCCGGACTTGTGCGCGCCGATCGGATTGAAGTAGCGCAGGAGTATGACGTTCCACTCCGGATCGGCCTTCTGGACATCCTTGAAGACCTGCTCCATCATGAGCTTCGTCCAGCCATAGGCGTTTGTGCAGCCGGGCGTCGGGAAGTCTTCGCGGATCGGCACGCTCGCGGGCTCTCCGTACACCGTGGCAGACGACGAGAAGACGATGTTCTTGCATCCATGCTCGCCCAGGCACTTCAGAAGCGTGAACGTCCCGCCGAGATTGTTCGCGTAGTACTTGAGGGGAATGCGCGTCGATTCGCCCACCGCCTTGAGCGCGGCGAAATGGATCGTCGCCTGGAAAGGCCCGTCGTTGTCCAGCACGGCGTTCAGCGCCGCTTCATCGCGAATATCGACTTTGCGGAACACGGGGGTCTTGCCGGTTATCTCCGCGACGCGCTGAAGCGAGACTTCGCACGAGTTGCAGAGATTATCGACGACGACGACCTCGTGGCCGGCGTTCAACAGTTCGACTACAGTATGGCTGCCGATGAATCCGGCTCCGCCAGTTACGAGAATCTTCATTTGCTGTTTTCCTTTCTGTGAATTGCCGTCTAAAGCTATTGAGCCAATGTCCCGCCGGCGAGTCCGCCCTCCACATGGATGTCGAGCTGCGGGAACGGTATGGAAATCGAGGCGCGCTCGAATGCGTCTTTCACCGCCTTCAAAGTGGCGGCATGCACGCTCCAGTAATCGGCGGCGGCGCACCACGGCCGCACGCACAGCGTGACCGCGCTGTCGTCGAAGGACACCGGCTCGATGCGCGGCGCCGGCTCGTCAAGCACGCCGGGAACGGTGCGCACGGCGGCCGCGGCGATATCGACAGCGCGCTGGATGTTTTCGCCGTACGCGATGCCGACGTCGATATCGACGCGGCGCTTGCCCAGCGCCGCGTAATTGACTATCGCGCCTCCCCAAACGCTCTTGTTGGGAACGACGATCTTCTTGTTGTCCGGCGTCGCCAGCACCGTCGCCATCATATTGACTTCGAGAATGGTGCCGGACTTGCCGGCGATTTCCACGAAATCCCCCACCTTGAAAGGATCGTTGAGCGCGATCATCAAACCGGACGCGAGATTGCCGAGCGACTCCTGGAAGGCGAAGCCTAGTATGAACCCCGTGACGCCGAGACCGGCGATCAACGGCGCGACATTGACGCCAAGCCTTCCCAGCACCATGATAATCAAGATCGCCCAGCAGCCTTTCGATACGACCGACGAGGCGAAATCGGAAATCAGAGTCCGCTTCTTGCCGTTGCGCGTGAATGCTTTCGCCGCCGCCGCGGAGATGAAGCGGATTACGTACATGCCGATGAACAACGTGGCCGCCGCGATCGCTACATCCATCGCATACGCCACGCCGTGCACTGCCAGCCAATCGGTTATCGTGCGCAGGAACGTCCTGCCTTCATCGACATGGCTGGCGAACCCATCCGCGACTTTCCCGGCGACCTCGCCGAGCACGCTTGCCGTCTCGTTTGTCATTGCTGCAATATCCTTTGAAAAACCGTGCGTCCGCGCCCTCCGGCAATCCGCGTTCGCTACCAGGCGAGCGCGCCGAGCGCATCGAGAATCAAACGGCTGGCGTTTTCATCGCGCTCCTGCGCGGTCGCCGAACCTACGACCACGACAATCGCGCGCTTCCCGGCGCGCTCGCCGGTGATCACGACGGAAGAGCCTCCGGCGTCGATGTACCCGGTCTTCAGGCCATCGACTTCCTGGACTTTCACGCCGCGCCGCCAAGAGCGGTAGTCTTTGTTGAGCAGGTTGTTGTGGTTCGAAATCGCGACTTCCACGCCCTTCGAACCGGCTACTTTCGCATACGGCAGCGACGTGTATTCGAGAAGCTGCGGCTGTTCGGAAACTATCGCCGCGCCCAGCTTCGCGAGATCCGCCGCCGTGGATTTGTCGAATCCTCTGGCGGAGCCGCGCGGCGGAGGAAGGCCGTTTGGCGATGCATATACCGTGGAAGTCATGCCCAGGAGGCGCGCTTCCTCGTTCATGCGCTCCACAAACGCCTCTACCGAGCCGGCGACGCATTCGGCTATCGCCATGGAAATATCATTGGCGCTCTTGAGCATTATCGCCTTCAAGGCATCGTCGATCGACATCGACTCGCCCGGCAGCAGGCCTATCCGCGAAGGCTCTTCGCGCGCGGAGCGCTTGGATTGCACGATCCTCGCGTCTCTGGCGATCTTCCCTTCGGCGACCGCTTTCAGCAGCAGCCGCGCCGTCATCAACTTCGTGCACGAAGCGGGATAGCACTCGCGATCGGCGGCGTCCGAACAAAGCACGTGGCCGTTCGACGCATCTATGGCTATGGCGCCGACATACGGAGAGCGGCGGTGCTCCAGCTGCGCGGCGTCCGCAACCGCCGGCGCAAGCATTGCCGCGGCCAACGCCGCGGCGCAGATTATGCGTACCTTGAACATTTACAATTGAATATCTGTGTCTTCAAAGCCCGGCGCGCTTCGCCGGCGATAGGGCGCGGGGGATCCCGGCATGTCGCGCCGCGGCAGCCGCCGGTGGACGCCGCGGACCTTGCGAACGCGGCAGACGCCAGGCGGCGGCGGCAAAGCGCCGCTGGCTATTTGACGAACGACCTTGTCTGCTTGACGAGCACGCGCCACAATGCCGCAGGCGTCTGCGCCTCGCGCATCGCCTCCAGCGCGTCTCCCTTCTTGAACGCGCTCACCATGTCCGCGAGCAGCCGCAGATAGAATGCGGAGACCGCCACAGGAATGGCAGAAAGCACTACGACCTGGACTTTGTTCTTGCCGTCCCAGTCGATCGGCTCTTTGCATACGCCCACGGCGAACGTCAAGCCGCCGCCCTCCACGCCGCGCACGTGCGGGAAAGCGAGCGCGCTGCCTTCCATCGCCGTTGTCAAAATCGCCTCGCGCTCGAGCGCCGCGCGCGTCAGCGCCTCCGCGCTGGATATGTAATGGCCCTTTTCAAGCGCCGCGGAAAGCATCGCTATCGCCTCTTCGCGCGTCCGCGCCTCGAGCGCGGGGATCATCAATTCTTCCGCGCTGAAGCGCGAGACGCCGGTGCGCACGTCGTCGCGATCCGGCTTTTCGGTCACGTTGCGCACTGTGTCGGCGTCGTCGGCGAAGAGGATTCTCCCGCAGCTCGAGCATGTCACGAGATGCTGGCCGAGGCGCACTTGCTGCGCCTGCGCAATCGGCACCTGCATGCCGCAGACGGCGCAATTGCCGTCCGTCATCGCAGACATGACGATCAGGCTGCGCTTGGAGAGCCGCTCGTAGATGCCTGCGACTTGCGGGTTGAGCTGGTCGCGGAGCGCGAAAATCTGGTCGTTGAGATCGTCGATCTTGCTGCCGTCGCCGGTCTTGTGGTGTTCCTCGCGGATGAGCACCAGCTCCTGTATCTGGCGCAAAATGTTCAACTGCCCCTTCATGCCTGCATCTCCTTCTCCTGGGTGTACGAGCGGATCTTGTCCAAGGTTTCTGCTGAAAGTATGTGTTCCATCAAGCATGCGTCCTTGTCGGCCGTCTTCGCGCTGACGCCGAGCTTTACAAGGAACGTCCTGATGAGGTTGTGACGGTTGAGAACCGAGCCGGCCGCGCGGCGCCCCGCGGCCGTCAAGACTATCGGTCCGTATGGCTCCTGGCTGACAAGCTCGAGCTTCTTCAGTTCGTGGATCGCCTTGACGACGCTTGGCATCTTCACGTTGAGGCGGAAGGCGACATCGCGAACGCATGCGTTGCCCACCTCCTTGGAGATGACATATATCGCCTCGAGATAATCTTCGAGACTCTGGGTCATTTGCTGGCCTGGAGCTGTTTTCATGGCGAAGGACGGCATATGGCGTTTGGTGGAAGATTGCGCCGGACATCTCCGGCGCGCGGCTCGAACTGTTGTTTGGTGCGTGCGTGGCGAATGCCTTTCTGCCGTTCGCCGTCGAATTTGTCCTGTCACTTTCCGAAGGGGCTGGTCTTCTTCATCAGATGCGAGAACTTCACCGCATCCATCGCGTCCTCCAGCGTGAGCGGGAACTGCGCCGCGACGCGCACGGTCTCGTAGATGCGCTCCCAGAACGCGCTCAGCCCATGATGCGTCGAAGGCGCGAGCGAGACGGGGAATCTCGCGACGGGGATGTCTTCATGCATATCGGCTATGCCGGGAGTGCGCACGCTGGAGCGCCGGCGCGAGAACTTGTAGTCGGGATCGATCACGACCAGCTCGCCCTTGGAGCAGCCGGGCTGCACTCTGAAAACCCCGCGATCGCCGCGCAGTTCGAAAGACGGCCCGCGGTTTTCAGGCAGCACGCCGCCGTTGAACTCTATCTCCGCGGAAACATGCGAGCGCGTCTTCAGCGAAACGTGGGCGAAATCCTCGGCATCCCCGAGCGACGCCACACGTTTCAAGTCGCTCCACATCTGCACGGGCGGACCGGGCAGAAGCTTCAGCGCCTGGAGGACGAGATCGGGCATCGCGTAGTACGCGGCGCCGCCGCCTAGCCGCTTCACGGTCTGCCAATCGTCGCGGCGCACGAAATCTTCGCAGCGAATGCGGATTTCATAGATGTCGCCAAGGCGCGGCTCGGACATCATCTGCCGGGCGAGAAGAAAGTCGGGCGCGAAAAATCCACGCTGCACCACGAGCAGGCGGTTCTTCGCCTTCTGGGCGGCGCCGCGCAGAATCTGCATATCGTCCGGAGAAAGCGCGACGGGCGATTCCACGAGCGTCCACACGCCTCTTTCCAGGCTCTTCATGGCGTGTTCGACATGGTCGCGCGAGCATGTCGCGACGACGACGAGATCGATATCAGGCTCGTCGAGCATGTCGCCGTACTGGCGGAACATCTTGCAGTCCGGGAAATCCGCCTCTATCCTGTCGCGCCGCTCCTTTACTATGTCGCAAGCGGCGACGATTTTGAACAGCGCGCTATGTTCGCGGAGTATGGGATAGTGTTCACAGAAGAGTGCGCGCCCCAAACCCATGAGCGCAACTCTGATCGGCGGCCGGTGGAACTCTGCGCTCATTTCTTCACTATCTCCGTTATCACCGACAGGAACTGCGCGACATCGGTGAATTTTCGATATACGCTCGCGAAACGTATATAGGCTACTTCGTCTGTCTTGTGGAGCTGATCCATGACCAGCTCGGCGATGCGGTCGCTGCCGATTTCGCCAGGTTCGAGGGCGTTGACGACATTGTCTATCATCGTCCTGATTTGATCGTCGCTGATCGGACGCTTGCCGCACGCGCGGCGTATCGACGCGTCGATTTTCTGCCTGTCGAAAATCTGGCGCTTGCCCGTGCGCTTCACGACGATGAGTTCGTCTCTCTCCACTTCCTCGTAGGTGGTGAAGCGATGCCCGCATCCAAGGCACTCGCGACGGCGGCGTATCGCCGCGCCATCGCGCGCCGTCCGGGAATCTAGAACCTTGTCGCCGGTCTGGCCGCAATTCGGGCACTTCACTTTTTCATCTCCGTGGCAGGTGCGGGGGCCGTCGCGGCCGCCGCAGGCTTGCCGGCCGGGCACAGCGTGCAATGGCGGCAATCGAGGTTGATGGGAAGCGGCGCGCTCGCGCCGTGCCGCCGGGCGTTCCATTCTCCGATTCTATTTATCGCCGCGAGGAGGAGGCCAAGCGTGATGAAGCCGCCGGCCGGCAGGATCGCCAGCGTCACCGCGCCGGGATTTATGCCTTTCACGGCGACATCCCCCCAGACCGTCAGCGATCCGGAGCCGACGATTTCGCGCACGGTCGCGACGAGCGAGAGCGAAAGCGTGAAGCCGACGCCGGAACCGATGCCGTCGGCGATAGAGTCGAGGACGCCATTGCGGCTTGCGAAAGCTTCGGCGCGCCCGAGGATTATGCAGTTCACGACAATCAGCGGGATAAAGATGCCGAGGCTCTCCGAAAGCGCCGGCAGATATGCCTGCATAAGCAGATCGATCGCTGTCACGAACGTCGCGATTATAACGATATAGCACGGGATGTGGACGGCGGAGGGAATCACATTGCGCAGCGCGGAGACGAGCGCGTTGGACGCCACCAGCACGAATGTCGCCGCCATGCCCATGCCCAGCGCGTTCTCCAGACTCGTCGTCACTGCGAGCGTGGGACACAACCCAAGAACCAGTCTGAAAATGGGATTATTCTTGAAAATCCCGCTCCAGAGTATGTACAGTCTCCTCATAACAAAGCGTATTATACACTCTTTCGGGTGCGAATGCAAGGGCACCAAGCGTATTTTTCAAGTTTTTCAACCTCCCCCCGCCAGGCCATTCAGGGCGTTTCTTGCGTCCCCGCCGCCTGGTATCCCGCGCGTCGGCGCTCTCGCATTCGCATTCGAACGCCGCCTCGCGGCGGCGGGAAACCGGGCGCAAATCCACAAAATCGCAAACCGAACCCAAGCGTCGCAGTTGAAAGGCCGCAATCGCGATTGCGACCTTATGAGAAAAACGGGCTGCAAATGTGCAGACAATCTCGGCTCTTGGGGGCGACTGCGCCTTGCCGAAACCGCAATTTTCACCTCCTTTGACGCTTGTTCCGGCGACTCCGGTCGCACGGCAAGGCGACTCCAGTCGCGAGCCAAAGCGACTCCGGTCGCGAGGCAAGGCGACTCCAGTCGCGAGCCAAAGCGACTCCAGTCGCGAAGCAAGGCGACTCCAGTCGCAAAAAGGGATGACTCTAGCCGTCAAGCATCGTGAACATGACCACACCAGATAGCGTTCGGGCGAAGCGGCCAAACCGAATCTTTGGAACTTTGCGTTTTCCACAGCACCCTCCCGTAACCACGTGCGCCCGCAAAAAGCTCCGACGGGGTGGTACAATACCGAATATCGCAGCGTGAACGTTGTCCGAAGCGTCGCAATCGACGCCAAACAGCGGCGACAGCACATTGTCGCCTACGCATTCCGCGAATTCGGCGCAATCCGGCAGTTGTTTCTTCCAGTTATCGGCAGCAAGACGCCCATGTCACTCGCCTGAAACGCCAATTCAACGGCATCGCAGCCATTCCTGCCCGGCAACTTTGGCTGACGGGCAGATGCGCTATTGACTTCAATTGCGATTTTCCGGCTAAAGAAAAAAGTCGCGGGCACTTGCACGACATGAAGAAAATATGCTATACTATGCGCCGTTCGTTTGCGAAGCGGGCGTAGCTCAATGGCAGAGCTCCAGCCTTCCAAGCTGGCTACGAGGGTTCGATTCCCTTCGCCCGCTCCACGGGCGGGCCAGAGTGGCGTAATGGCAGCCGCGGCAGACTCAAAATCTGTTGCCCGCGAGGGCGTGAGGGTTCGAGTCCCTCCTCTGGCACCAGACGCGAGGCAGACGGCAAAACTACTGGAGGGGTGTCCGAGTGGTCGATGGTGCAACCTTGGAAAGGTTGTGTGGGCGCAAGTCCACCGGGGGTTCGAATCCCCCCCCCTCCGCCAGTTGAAAACAGTTGCCCTTTTTCGGGGCCGCAAGGCGGGCGCAAGACGAGCGTCCGTTTTTTGTTTGCCGTGTCGCAGGCGCTCAGCGGAAGCCGAGAATTTTGTGGAGCTGCACGGAAAGCGACCAGTCCGGCAAAAGCGCCAGCGCGGCTTTCGCGCCGGCGAAATCGATTTCGCCGGCGCGCTCGCATGGCGAAACGTAGTAGTCGCCGGCGCTGATTCTCGCGCGCATGCGGCGGCAAAATGCGGCTGTCTGCTCCGGCGGCGCCGATGCCACGACGCGGACTTCGCCGGCGACCGCAATCCGCACCGAGCTTTCATACTCGATTTTCGGCGAGCATGCAATGTAATCGACGAATGCAAGCCACGGCGCGTCGTCGATGGAGCGCGTGCCGTTTGTCTCGACGGCGATCCAGAAGCCGCGCTTCTTGAGTTCGGCGACGAGGCGATCCATGCCTTGCACGATCGTCGGCTCCCCGCCGGTCAGAATGACATTGCGGCACGAAAAGGACGAAATCTCGTCCACCAGGCTTTCGAGGGACGCCGCGAAGCGCGCCTCTGCGGCGGTATCGCACCACACGCATGAAAGATTGCAGCCGGCGAAGCGCACGAATACGCACTGCCGGCCGGTATTCCGCCCCTCTCCCTGGAGAGACTTGAAAATCTCGACGAGTTTGAATTCCATCGCCCGCCGCGCGCTCACTCGAAGCCCAGGACGTTGCGCATCGTGTATATCCCGCACGCGCGACCCTTCGCCCCCTCCGGCACGCTGATCTCGTCGGCATCTGACTTCAGCACCCAGCGGCGGAATGTCGAGTGGCTCTCTTTCGCAGCCGTCATCTCGTGGATATTGCCGGTCGCAACCCGGTAGCTTTTCTGCGCACATTGCTCAAGGACAAGCTTCGCGAGTTCGTTGGACATCGTCTGGTGCTTCTCCAACCCGCACATGAGCGCCAACGGCACGAAGATCTTTCCGCAATGCTTGCACTTCACGCGCGTGATTCTCGGCAGTTCGACGAGGCCAAGGCGCGTGCGAATCTTGCGCGGCATGCCCCCGTCGAGGACGAGATCGGGATGCTCGCAGGTGCAGCCGCATTTCTCTGGCAACGGTTGCTTGAGCATGACTTTCAGTCTGAGGTTCTCGTCGACGAGAAGAACAATGGTCTTCAGCAGCTGGGGAAACGCCTTCTTGTTCGCAAGCTCCTCCATGCGATAAATGAACTCGTCCAGGCCGAAGCCATTTTCCGATAGCGAAACGATCAAAGATGTGGTAATATTATACTGCATTTTTGGGATCCTCCTGTGTGGTAACAAGAGCATCTCAAAAATGCTTTCCTTTTTCAAGCCCCAGGAGCTGTTATTCAGCCAGAACATATGTCATTTTCCTGGACCTTCATCCCAGACTTTGCCACATTATCTTTTTTATATTTTTCCATTAACCCCCAAACCCAAAAAAATGATATAATCCCCATCATGATGCAATTTTCTTTTGATATTTCATACCCGGAATTTATCTCGCGATTGGAGGAGCTCGCAGCGGAAATCGTCGCGACGGAAGCCTTGCTGCCCGGAAGCATCGCCGTCCGCTCGAATAATGGCAAAACCGTAACCTCCCACTCCGTCTGCACCTGCGAGCTGCCATTTCCATGTGCGCCCGGAGACAAACCCGCCGTCAGCAGTATCTTCAATGTTCGCCCGTGCAAGGCGAAAGCCGATGTTGGTCGCGCCATCCTGAAAATCGCCGATTTCATACATTCCGCCGCCCCCATCCCGCCAGACGCCTCGGAAGAACTCAAAATCCCGAACGCCACGTCTTCTTCACCCTACTGGAACGTCAAGGTCAATATGGCATCACCCGATACCATCCCTTATCTCCGCGCCCTCATTCTTTTCCGTCTCGCACACTATCTCTCGGGCGCCGCGCCTTTCGGCTGCTGCGGCATGTTCAAGGAATGCTCCGACGCCAGACGCTGCATCCACCCAAACCGCCTCTATGCCACATCCTGCGCTTACCGCCACAACCTCGACGCCGGTCGCATCTTCTACGGCAAAAACAAAAACACCTAAGGAGCCGCCACCATGCCCGAATATATCGCCCTCGATTTCGAGACTGCAAACCCACAGCGCGTCTCCGCTTGCTCTGTCGGCGGATGCGTAATTTCCAATGACCAGATAGTTGACCGCTTCTCGTCTTTCATAAAGCCGCCTACCGACTATTTTGCCCTCTCTAATGTCGCCATCCACCATATCACCCCGGACATGGTCGCCGACGCCCCTACCTTCGCAGACCTCTTCCCTCGCTTTTGCTCCCGCGTCAATCATCGCACCGTCATTTCCTATACCAGGTTCGACCTAACGGTCATAGAGTCCCTCTTCAGCTACTTCGGCCTGTCCGCCCCATTCAAGTATGTCGATGTCTGCGCCCTCGCAAGGGAAAAACTGCCTCAACTCCCAAACCACCGACTCCCTACTGTCGCCGCCGCACTCGGTCTAGGTTCGTTCAACCACCACGACGCTTCTGCCGACGCCGAAATGTGCGCCCGCGTCTTCCTCGCCCTTCGGAAACTCCCGCAGAATAGTGCAAAAACCCGCCGCCGCCCCATCGCTAATGCGTTCTCCGATTATATCGATTCTGTCCTTGATGACGGAGTTGTCGATGTCAAGGAGGTGGTCGAGCTCCGCTGCTTTCTCGATGTCCTGCCACCTTGCCAACCCCTCGATGACCTAGCCACCCAACTCGATGCCGCCCTCGCCGACGGCGTTATTACCCAAGACGAATCAAACTCCATCGCCGATTCTCTCAGCGCTGTTCGGGCTATCGCACACAATATCTTCGACTCTGAACCACGCCAGCCCACGCCTCGCTCGATTCCGCCAAAGAGCAAACCTCGCTTCGTCACCCTCAAGCCCTCCGACGTCACCCATTCCGCCCCTGCCGACTCCATTGATCCCAACAATCCGCTCTATGGGAAAACGGTCGTCTTTACCGGAGAACTCTCAGGCCTCTCGCGCGAAAAAGCGTGGCAGACTGTTGTCGATCTCGGCGGCAAAGCCGCCAACGGCGTCACTCGCTCCACCGATTTCCTCGTCATCGGATACACCGGCGAATACGGCGTCACATCCAAACAGAAGATGGCCGAACGCTACATCCAGCAAGGTCGCCCAATCTCTATCATTGATGAATCGGAATTCCTTAGGTTGACAGCCGCCGGCGAACAATAAATGTGTCAGAGGGAATTTGTGACCAAAGGTGTGACTAATCAACAATTCGGCAAATATGTTAAAGTCCCAAAACACCCAACAAAACCAGTGTATGACAAAGCAAGCCGTTTTTTCGAATCCCCCCCCCTCCGCCA
>DEWI01000158.1 GCA_002363575.1 Verrucomicrobia bacterium UBA3214
CGAAAGCCGCTCATCGTAAAGGGGGCGCGGCAGATCGGCAAGACGGAATCAATCAAGCGTTTTGCCGAATCGGCTTACGGTAGTGTCGTTTACATAAACTTTCTTGAAAAGCCGATATTCGGCAAGATCGTTTCGGACGGATATTCGCCAGAGGACATAATCCGCAACATCACGCAGATAGACGGTTCTTTGCGCTTTGTGCCGCATGAGACGGTCATCGTGTTCGACGAAATACAGGAGTACCCCGACATCGCCACGTGCTTCAAGTTCTTCTGCATTGACGGACGCTATGATGTCATTGCGTCCGGCTCTCTGCTCGGCATCCACTACCGAAAGATACACAGCGTAAGCGTAGGCTATCAAGAGACTTTCGAGATGACGTCCCTTGATTTCGAGGAGTTTTTGCGGGTGGACGGCAAGGGTGCGGAATTCGTCGATCTGCTTAAGTCGCACATGGTGGAGGGACGGGCGTTGCCAGAGGTGACGATGGATGTTGCCGGACGCGTCTTCATGGACTATGCGACCGTCGGGGGTATGCCCGCCGTCGTCGAACGCTTTGCCGGAACGCACAACTTCTCCGGCATAACGTCCATGCAGAGGGAGATTGTCGCGGCGTATCGCGGCGACTGCGGAAAGTACTGCGAGGGTCTGGACGCGATGAAGATTCGCGCGGTGTTCGACAGCGTTCCGGGGCAACTTGCCAAGGACTACAAGAAGTTCCAGTATTCAAAAGTATCGAAGAACGCGCGCGCCCGCGAGTATGAGGGGTGCGTGGAGTGGCTTGTCGAAGCGGGGATTCTGAACAAATGCTGCAACATGGCGTTCCCGGAACTGCCCGTGAGGGGCAACACGCGGAGCGACGCGTTCAAGCTGTACATGGCCGACACGGGGCTGCTCCTGTCGATGCTTGACGATGAAGCCGCGCTTGACTTCAAGCTGAACCGCAATTTCAACACGTACAAGGGAGCTGTTGCCGAGAATGCGGTCGCGGAAGCGTTGCGCAAGGCCGGGAAAGACCTCGTCTATTTCAAGAGAGATGATTCCACATTGGAGGAGGACTTCTTCTTGAGGACTGTAGATTCGCTTGTCCCAGTGGAAGTCAAGGCCAGAAGCGGCACGTCCAAGTCGCTTAAGACGCTCATATCGTCCGACCACTATCCCGACATTCGTTTCGGTGTCAAGCTCCACGCCGGGAATATCGGCTTTTCGGATGGGATATGGACATTCCCGCTGTTCTGCGCGTTTCTTCTGCCGGATGTACTTCCGCAGCTTCCCCGCCAATAGCACAATTTCGCAAACGGAGATGAGATTTTTGCGTGAATGGAGACGCGAGGATGCTTTGAATGTGGTATAATAGCTGCGTTCTTATGAGTTTGCTGTCTTCATATTCGGCAATCTGCCGCAGTTTGGCCGCATTCGCGCCTTGCTTGCAATGGCGCGGGAGCGTGTATGCGAGGGCTTCGTATGTTTTACCCCCAGTATATAGTGCATACGCAGGGCTAGAAACCGGCGATAGCGACCGGGAAGGAGGTCGTGGATGACCCTTTCCCGACGCGAGTTTCTGAAAGGCGGGCTTGCGGCATTTGGAGGCCTGGCGGGGGGCGGGTTTTCCGCATTCGCCGTTCCTGCCGGGACGAGGCAGCAGCGTGCGCCGAAACTCGTTTTCGGCGTGCTGGCCGATACGCATTTCAGGTGCGACCATGAATGGCGTCGAGGCGTGAAATCCGACAAGTTCTTTGTCGCGGCGCTGGAATATTTCCGCAGTCGCAACGTCGATGCGGTCGTGCATTGCGGCGACATGGCCGACAGGGGGCTGGTGGAAGAGTTGCAGCGCCATGCGGACGCATGGTATCGCGTATTTCCCGGCGACAAGGCTCCCGACGGACACACGGTCGAGAAACTTTTCGTGACGGGCAACCACGATGCGCAGGGCTGGAGCAAGAACATGGACTGGGTGAAGTTCGTGCCGGACGCGAGCGAATGGCCGGACAAGATACTCAAGTTCGACATGGCCCGCCACTGGGAGCGCATCTGGGGAGAGAAGTACGAGCCGGTTTGGCGAAAGACGGTCAAAGGCCATGATTTCTTCGGGATGAACTGGATAGAGAATGCCGGCGGCGAGGGCGAAGCCGCCTTGATGCGGCTCATCGACGAAAGAGCGCCTTCGGACAACCCGTTCTTCTTCGTCACCCACGATCGCACCCACGGCACGTTCAACAAAGCCATCAAAAACCACCCGGGCGCATTCGGCTTGTGGGGGCACTGGCATTTGAGCGCGGCGAACTGGAACACGGTGCAGATGTTGAACGACTCCACGCCGGGAGTGCAGTGCCCGGCATGTCCGGCCTGGTGGCGCGAAGACGGCAAGTGGATGGGCGGCGGAGACGACGGGATAGCGCGCGCTCCGCTGGAGGGGAAACTCCAGGGCGGACGGTGGGAACAGGGCCTCGTCGTGAGCATATACGACGACAGGCTCGCCATTGAACGCCGCGAATTTTCCGAAGGCGGCAGCCTCGGCGCGGACTGGGTCATGCCGTTCGCGCGCGCAGAGGGCGCCGGGCACCCGTTTTCCAAGGAAGAGCTGAAAAAGGCGATCGGCGCGCCGCAGTTCCGCGATGGCGCGAAGCTGGAAGTCTCTAATTCGGGGCCCGGCGGCATCGCCGTCAAGATTCCATTGGCTGACGGCAACCCTGATTCGCGGGTGTATGCCTATGAGATCGCCGTGGCCGGCGAAGAGGGGAGCAGAAAGCTCTTCAAGGCGGTCTATGCGGCGGGATGCAACATGGGAACGGGCCGTGAACCGAACGGCGGCGCGACGACGCTCGAAATCGCCGCGTCCGAACTGCCCCCCGGCAAGACGCTGACCGTCGCCGCCAGGCCGCTTTCCTCGCTCGGGACAAACGGCAGGGCGATAGCAAAGGAGGTGGAGTCGGCATGACGAAAGCAAGCATATGCCTTTTGCTTTGCGCGGCGCTGCCCGCGTTCGCAGCGGATTTCAATGTGCGCGATTACGGCGCGAAGGGCGACGGCGCGGCGAAGGATACTGCCGCCATACAGAAGGCGATAGACGACGCGGCCGCCAAAGGCGGCGGCCGCGTCATCCTGGCGGACGGCACGTTTCTTTCCGGGGCGTTGCGCCTGAAGAGCGGCGTCGAGCTCCACATAGACCGCACGGCCAGGCTTCTCGCCTCGCCCGACATCGCCGATTTCCCAGACTGGCCGGACGGGCACACGGCCCGCGAAAACCTGCCGCGCTGCCGCAGCGCCGCGTTCATTTTCGCCGACGAGGCGGAGCGCATTGCGATTGCGGGCGGCGGCACCATCGACTGCAACGGTTCGCACCATATATAAGGAGAAAGACGGCGACGACTGGACGGGGTGGAAGTACGAGCGCGTCCACGATATGACAAACTCGCTGCCGCGCGTCGTGTTCTTCGCCGGATGCAGCGATGTCGTCCTGCGCGATGCGACGATGACCGGCCAGCCCGCCGGATGGAGCTGTTGGATCCACGATTGCGACCGCGTGCAGATTTCCGGCTTGAAGATTCTCGCCGACGTCCGCTACCCGAACAACGACGGCATACACGTAAACTCGTCGCGCGACGTGACGATCTCCGGCTGCATCATCGAGACGGGCGACGACGCGCTCGTAGTGCGCGCGAACAGCCGCTCGCTAAAAGAAAACAAGCCTTGCGAGCGCGTGATTGTCACTGACTGCACGCTGCGCTCGTGGTCGGCCGGCATCCGCATCGGCTGGACGAACGACGGCGTCATCCGCGATTGCGTCTTCTCTAATATCGCCATGCACGATACCTCCGTGGGCATAGCGCTTGTGCTGCCGCGCAAGAAGGACGCGCCTGGCTGGACGGACTACGGGCGCGAAGCGACGCATATCGAGAACATCGCCTTCGACAATATCCGCATGCGCGGCATCTACGGCCGCCCGGTGCTCGCGGCGATCGCGCCGCCCGAAAAGGGCGTGTCGGCGGAAGCGGTGCGCGACATCCGCTTCTCGAATATCCACGCCGACGGGCTGGAACTGCCGTTTCTCGCCGGGCGCGAAGACTGCCCCTTGGAAGACTGGACGTTCGTCAATTGCTCCTTCCGACAGATCGACGAGGCTTCCATGCCCGGCTGGAAACGCCACGGCGCCGCCTCGTGGGACCGCCGGGCCGGACAGGGCTTCGTCATGCGCCACGCAAAAGGTTTCGAATTCGTCAATACCAGGATCGATACTCCATGAAAAAAGTCGTTGCAGCCATAGTTTCGCTAGCGTTTCCTTTCTCCGCCGCGTTCGCGCAGGCGGACGCCGGGGCGTCCGGCCAGCTTGGCATACTCACGCCGCGGCCGGGCGCCGCGCCGCGCATCAACGGCGCGAAGGTGTTCGGCGTCAGGCCGGGCAACCCGATTTTGTGGCGTTTGCCTGTCACCGGCGAGCGGCCGATGCGCTTTGCAGCCGAAGGCCTCCCGGAGGGCGCGGTTTTCGATGCCGCCAGCGGCATTCTCGCCGGCGCCGTCGCCGCGCCCGGGACGTACACTGTTTCGTTCACGGCCGAGAACGCGCACGGGCGCGCCGTGCGCGCGCTCAAGCTCGTCGTGGGCGACAAGATCGCGCTCACGCCGCCGCTCGGCTGGAATAGCTGGAACTGCTTCAACCACAAAGTCACCGGGAAAGACATCCGCGACGCGGCCGACGCGATGGTCGCTTCCGGCCTCGCAGACCACGGCTGGTCATATATCAATATTGACGACTTCTGGCAGAACAACCCGTACCGTTTCAAGGACGACGAAACTCTCCAGGGCGCGGAACGCCTCCCGGACGGCACGATCAACCCCAACAAGCGCTTCCCTGACATGAAGGCCCTCGCGGACTACGTCCACTCGAAGGGGCTCAAGATAGGCCTTTATTCCTCCCCCGGCCCGTACACGTGCGGGATGTGCACCGGCTCGTGGGGCCATGAATGGCAGGATGCGAAAACCTACGCCGATTGGGGCTACGATCTTCTCAAATACGACCTTTGCACATACAACCGCAAACGCTTCCGCAACATGACCGACCACAAGGGCGTCGGCACCGGGCTGGAAATCGAGACTCTGCCATACCGCCTCATGGGCGAAGCGCTGAAAGCGCAGAAGCGCGACATCGTCCTTTCCATCTGCAACTACGGCAAGGCCAATGTCGCGACATGGGGCGAGAATGTCGGCGGCCAGATGTGGCGGACGGGCGGCGACATCAAGGACTCCTTCAAGTCGATGGTGAAGAATCTCGAGCGCCAGGCCGGCTTCTGGCCGTTTGCGCACCCCGGTGCCTGGAACGACCCCGACATGCTCATCGTCGGCGTCCTCGGCATCCCGTCCAAGGGCGTCGGCATGACGGAGTTCCATCCATGCGCGCTCACGCCGAACGAGCAATACACCCATATCTCGATGTGGGCGATTCTCGCTTCCCCCCTGTTGATCGGCTGCGATTTGACGAAGCTCGACGATTTCACGCTTTCGCTGCTCTCCAACGACGAGGTCATCGAAGTGAACCAGGACGAACTCGGCGCGCAGGCCGCGCTCGTCGCGAAAGGCCCGCGCGCGCAAGTCTGGGCAAAGCCCATGGCCGACGGCTCCCTCGCCTTCGCGCTCTTCAACACCGCCGGCGACGCCACGCGCATCTCTATAGACTTCGATTCGCTGGGGCTCGAAGGCAAGTGGCTCGTGCGCGACCTCTGGCGCCAGAAGGACGAGGGCATCTACGGCGTCAGATACTCTGCCGAAGTCCCCGGACACGCCACGCACCTCGTGAGGCTCTTCCCGAAGGACGGCGCGCGCCTCGCGCCGGGCGTCTCGGATATTCGCATGAACGCCGTCTATGTCCAGTTCGAGGCCGTGCGTCCCGTGGACAAGCCCGGCTACAAGGCCGCCAAGGGCTACCCGTGCGAACGCTGCGGCGACAAGTGATTTCAACCCGAAATACGAAAGGAGCAACCAAATGAAAACGCTGAAATCGGTATTCGCAACAGTTGCAATTGCCGCGGCGCTTCAGACGTTCGCGGCAAAAACAATCAGCGGGAACTACACGCTGAGCGCCGACGAGGATTGGACGGCGGAGGGGACGGTCACGCTCGCCGCCGGCTCGACAATCGACCTCGCCGGACACAGCCTCTCGATGGCGGGGTTCGAGCCGGGTGAGGGCGCCCTTTGCATAACAAACCAGGCCGGCGTCGTCGCCGGATACAGCGACCTCAAGTACCTCGAGACAAGGCGCGACGGCAATACGCAGCATGTCTTGACGAAATTTGAGGCGAAGGATTCCGATGTCGTGGAGATGGGAGTAAGGTTTCTCGACATCGGCGGAACGCAGTTTCTCTGGTGCGACAGGGGTAAGAACGGAACGGACAATACCTTCTCCGGGTTGATGACGGGAGGCAAATTGAGATTCGACCGTTACAACAAAACCAGTGGCGCCAACACGTTTGCAGTGTCGCCAGGGCACGATTACGTAATCACCGCCGACTATTCCACACGCGAGTGCACGGTTTCCACTGATGGCGGCGAGGCGGTTTCAGCCGGGACGATGGACGCCACGGGAAGCTACACACCGCCCGCGACGCTCGGTCTCTTTGGCTCGTTCACTTACAACGATACCGTCGGCGGCTGGTCCAACCACGCGAACGTGAGGTTCTACTATTTGAAAGTGTATCGCGCCGGCGAACTCGTCTGCCATCTGGTGCCGGTCGTGAAGGACGGCGTTATCGGCGTTTACGACCGCAAGGCGGGCGAGTTCTATGGAAACACCGGCTCCGGCGATTTCGCCGCCGTCGGCGACGAGACGAGCGCGCCCGTCATCACCAACTCCGCGTCGGGCGACGCGGCGCAGCTCGTTCTCGACGTGCCCGGCTGGCAGGAGCTTGAATACATCGAGGCAGCCGGTGCGCAGTATATCGATACCGGCTACAAGCCGGCGTCCACCGACCGCATCGAAACGAAAATCCAGCCCACGAACGTTTCGGGAAACCAGTTCTTCTTCTGCACGCGCACGAAAGCGTTGAACGACGCACAGCAAAGCGGCGACCAGTTCTGTCTCGCAGCGCTTCCCAAAAAGTTGCGCCTCGACCTTGCCAACGTGCAATCGGGCAATGGAATCAATCTCGGTACTGACGAATACGTGTTTGTCGTGGACGGCGCGACAGGCGCCGTGACGGCGAACGGCGAGGCCGCAGCTTCCGTTTCCGGCGGTGCAACCTACGAAGAAGCCAAATACAATCTCGTCCTCTTTGCATCGCACGTGGCCGGGGGCAACATTAATAACTACGCCAAGTGCAAATGCTGGTATTTCAAGGTTTACGATGCAAACGGCAATCTTAAACTCGACCTCGTCCCCGCCCAGGATGTCGCAAGCGGTGCATACGGTATGTACGACAGGAAGGGGCGGAAGTTTCTGCCGAGCTCGAGCGCGACGGCGTTTTCGGCATACGGAGAGGAAACTGGAGCGGCGAGGGAACTTGAGAACACCGGCGTAGAACTTGCCGGCAACTTGAAGCTTGTCAAGCGCGGCGGCGGCACGTTCACGGCCTCGAAGATCGACCAGTCCTACACCGGCGGCACGGTTGTGGAAGAAGGCGCTGCCGTATGGGGCGCCCACGGCTCCTATAATCCGTTCGGAGCCGACTCGAGCGAGATTCAAGTTTGCGCGGATGGCGTGATGAACATGAACGGCAAATACTATTGCTCGAACTATTCGTTCGCGCTGAACGGCGGAACGATTACAAATTCCGTCGACTTCAACGCCATCTACAACTATCCCACGATCGGCGATTTGCGCCTGGAGGCAGATTCGTCTTTAATTTCCGGCGGCAGATACGATATTTCAAAGAAAGACGCGTCCAACAGCAATTGGGTGTCCTCGTCGCTCGACCTTTCCGGCCACAAGTTGACAATCAACACGCCGAGCGCCTTGTTCTTCATCGGCGTAGAGGCCGTGTCGGCAGGGACGATAGAACTTCACGGACAGCGCCTGATCGAATTCAGAGGGAAGGACTCGGACTTGCGCAAGGCGAGCCTTGTCGTGACCGACGGGGGCCAACTGCGCGTCGACGCCAACTATACCGTGAAACTCGGCGACTACGTTTGCGATGCCGAAGCGGTCGACAACAACGCAGGCTACAGTGGGAAAATCGAGCTTTACGGCACGTTCACGCCCAATACCGACTACTTCCGCGGTTGCGAGATGCAGTCCGGCTCGACAATCGACGTTTCCGGGCGCACGACGCCGATGCCGCTTGCTTCGCTCATCGGCGAGAACGCGTCCGATGCCGCCCGTCTCGTCACGTTTGCCGACGGCACGGTCTATATCAATCTCGGCGCGCGGAATATCGGCGCGAATGACGCTATCCTTTCCTGGACCGCCGAGACTAAACCGGCCAATCTCGCAAATGTGAACTTTGTCGCGGTGGCGCCTGGCGGCAACTTCACGCTCTCCAAGCGCGGCGACGGCCTCTACCGTCCGGGCGGCTTGATTATTTCCTTCAAGTGAATCCAGCGAGGGCCCGGCAATCTATGGACGCAAGATGCAAGATATATCGCGGTGCCGCGGGGCGGAAAGCGTTTTCCGTCCTTGCGGCCGCGCTTTTGCCGGTGTCGGCTCTTCATGCCGGAGCCTGACGGTGGCGGAGGGGCTTGTGACGCGCACTCTGGACGTGGAGGGCGGCCATATCTTCGGCGAGGCGTACACGACGGCGGACGGCACGCCGTTCATGAAGAAATCGTTGCCCGAGTTCGCCTTCCGCATCGACGGCAGGATGTATTCCGGGCGTTCCGCGTGGACGGATGTCGCCGCGACGGCTCACTTGTCCGTGTCGATATAGACTGTATCGCGGATGTCGCGAAGGCGCGGATCGAGACACGCGCCCGGAAGGGGCGAGAGACGCACGAGATGGGTGGCGTGGCCGGGCACGCTCGCGGCATAGCCGCCGCTCATCGCGCCTTCGTCTTTCTGCCGCCACACGTCGCGGACGAGCCATTCTCCGCGCATGCCGAATTCCTTGAACGAGAAGGCGATTTCGTGTTCTTCGTCGTCGGTGTTGAGAAGTGCGAAGGCGATAGCGCCGCCGGCCAGCGGGCGGGCCCAGATTTCCGCGCCTCCCGCGGTGTCGTTTTTGACAAGCGCGGCGGCCGCGCCGAGTTCGTCCTGGTCGATTGCTAGAACTTCGTCGTTGACGAGCAGCGAGAGGGTGAAGTCGTCGATGTTTTCGAGGTCGCAGCCGATCATCAGCGGGGCGGCGAACATGCACCACATCGACATGTGGGTGTATTGCTCGTTCGGGGTGAGGCGGCTGGAGCCTGCGTCGCCGTCTCCGCCCGCCCAGACGTTGCGGCCGAGCACCAGCATGTCGGGGTCGTTCCACGCGCCCGGCGCGGCGTGCATCCACAGGGGGGCCTGCGCGCGAATCGCGCCATAGACGCTGGGCCACGTGTCAAAGACGTCGCCGGTGGTGCGCCAGCAGTGCCCGCCCGCTTCCGCTCCCCACGTCGAAACGGCGTCGTTGCCGTATTGGCAGAGAGAAAAGACGATGTCGCGCGGCTGCATGCGCAGGCAGCGCCCCATGAGGAAATACGGTCGCCGGTGGTAGATGTGGCCTTCGCCCGTCGCGACGCGGCCATAGCTGCACCAGTCGTATTTCAAGTAGTCGTAGCCCCACTCCGCATAGCTCTGCGCATCCTGAAGCTCGTGGAGATGGCTGCCGGTGCAGCCGCCGCATGTATAAGGCCCCGGAGAGGAATAAAGCCCCGCCTTGAGGCCGAGAGAATGGATGTAGCCGGCGAGCGCTTTCATGTCCGGGAAGCGGGAGTTTGGCGAAATCGAGCCGTCGGGATTGCGCTCCGGGCCGGCAAGCGTCGGGTCGGTGCGGCCGTTTTGCGGATTGTTCTGCCAGAAGTCGTCGATATTGACAAACGAATAGCCGTGCTCGTCCAGCCCCAGACGGACGAACGCATCGGCGGCGGCGCGGATTTTCGCGTCGCTTACGCGGCCTGCGAACGCATTCCAGGAGTTCCAGCCCATCGGCGGCGTGAGCGCGAGTTTCTCGCCCGCGACGAATACGACGGTCTTGGCATCGCGGCCGTGCGAATTTTCCGCGACGAAGCGGATTGGATAATCGCCCGGCTTTTCGAGCGTGCCCGTGACGACGCGCGTAGCGTTGTCGAAGGCGAGCGTCGGGGGCAGAGCGCCTTCGATTTTCACATTCATCGGCTTTTCACCTGCGACCGGGAGCTTGAAAAGGACGGGATTCCCCGGCCGCACGCCATAGCGCGCGGGCGCATTGATGCGCGGCGCGCGCCCCGCCGGCGGCGTAAGAATCCCGAGCTGCCGCGAAAGGGCTTCCGCGCCGAGCGGCCGCGTCCCGTCGCGGAACGTGAAATATGCGTCGCACCAATCGGCGTGGTCGAAATGCATTCCGTCGCCGCCGTCGGTCACTTCGAGAACGACTTTCCCTGCGCCAGCGAGATCGGCGCGGAGTTCTTTCGCGCCATCGCCGCCGTTCACGGCGACTTCTGCGGCGACTTTGCCGTCGGCGAGAACGCGGAAAACGACCGAACCCTTGCCGCCGGCTTCGTCATCAAGCCCTACCATCGCCGAGAACGATAGCGCGTTGCCGCCCGTCGCGATTTTGAAGCGGCTTGGAGCGTGCGTGCCCGCGCCGCGTTCGTAGGTCTTGCCGCCTATTTGCAGCTTCCGGCCTTCCACCGATTTGCGCGCTTTCGAATTCCCCCATCCGGAGGTCATCCGCGATATGCCTGTTTCGTCCAGCCATATTTTTTCAGCCGGACTCCCTGCAAGCGAAACGCCTGCTGCAACTAAAACCGCCAATGTGGATTTCATATTGATCACGAATCGAGGTGGAAGGGGGAATGAGGGAAGCGCTAGCGAAATATGAGCGTCAGGCCTGGCTCGGACGGCGTCCCGGCCGGCGCGATCGCGGCGGAATACGCCTCGGCGCCGTTTTCGCCTATGGCGACTACGCGATACTTGTACGAAACGGCCGTCGGGCGCGTTGGCTCGTCGGAGAATGAAGTTTCTGTGATTGTCGCGGACGCCGGTTCCCACGCGCCGCCGTCGGCGCTGCGCTCGACGCGGTATCCAGAGGCGGCTGCGACGGCGCTCCACGTTATATTCGCGCGCGAGCGGTTCCAGACGGCGGCTACATCGGCAGGTCCCGTAAGCACGTCGGCGACGGCGGAAGGGCTGTAGCCGTAGAGCTTAAGCTCGCGCACATTGCCGAAGAAGTCGTCGGTCCGCTGCGCATTGAGCGTTTCGCGCGAGGGTTTCATCAGGTAGAAGCAGCGGTAGGCGTTGGAATCCGTCGTGGCGAAAGTGTGCCACGCCAGGCGGTCCTCGTCCCATACGTTCTCTTCGTAGAGGTCGCTGGCGGAGGAAATCGCGACGCCCGCGTTTGGCCAGTTGGCGACATCCGCCGCGCCGTAGAGGACGATGCCGTCGGAGCGGCCGACGACCCATTGGTTGAGCGTATTGTTCCATTCACGGCTTGGGAAGACGGAGAACGAAGATACGACGAAAGAGTTGCCTTCGCCGAAATCCACGCCAACGGCGACACCATCGTTGCCGGCGCTCGCGTTTACCACGTTCGGCTGCGTCGCCGTTTTGCCATCGAAAAGGAGTGCGGCGCTTGCGGTAGCGGATTCGGTGTTATAATCGTGGTGGAACTCGCGCATCGCGGCGCCCGAAACGTCGATCTCGGCGATGTAGCGCACGGCGACGGCGCTGGAGGCGGGTCCGGTATTCTCGCTGTTTGCGAACGCGACGCGGTAATAGTACGTCACTCCGGAAACGCGGCTGTCGCTTGTGTCCGTGTAGGTGGTTGCCGAGGAATCGAGCGTCGCAAGGACGACGTCGAAATTCGAGCCGCCTTCCGCCGTCGAGCGAATCACCTTCGCAGAGAGGCACGGGACGGCGGGCGGGTCCCAGGAAAGCGTCGCCTCGCCTGTAGCGGCGTCTGTCGAGACGGCGAGGTTTTGCGGCGCGGCGGACGGCGCTTCATCGGTCAAATCGGACAAGCTGGTGCCGTAGAACTCAACCTCGATCATGTTGCCGCAATAATTGCCAATCACGCGAACGTACTTGTACGCGGCCAGCGTGGCGGCGCTGGGCGCAAGCTCCACCTCCTGCCAGCCTGATTGCAGCGTCGCCAGCTCTGTTTCGGGAATCGTGTAGAGAACCGCAGCGTCGGAGAAATCCTCGCTGTTCGCGCCTTCGAAGCGGCAGCCCTCGACGCGCGAGGCGTATTCGTCGTGGCGCGGCATGAAGCGGATGCGCGAAACGACGGCCGCTTCGGCAAGCTCGTATCCCGCCCACGCGCCTTCCACGACGGACCCCGCCGAGCCAGGCTCGAACCAGCGGTCAAGCTTTACGACGCCGTCGAATACGCGCTCTTTCGTCCAGCCCCATTCAGACGCATCGTAGTCGCCGGTGCCGAGGACGAATCTGTCGGCGGCGTTGTCGTCTTGCCAATGCTTCGCGATGGTCTTCAATTCGACGCACTCCGCAGCGTTGGCAATGAATCCCGCGAGTGTCGCGGCAATCGTCAATATGGATGTCTTCATAGTGGCTTTCCTTTGCAATATCAGGTTTTCCGCCGCGTATTATACAATTTGGCCTGGCGCGAAAGCAAGATTGTCTAGACAGGAAATGTGCGGACGCTCTTCGCGCGTCAGGGTGGACAATCCGGCGCTCCCGAGCGCTCCCAGACTCCGCGAACGCTATTCAACTTGTCTAGACAATCTCGCGCGCGCTGCGAAAATATGGTATCATATGCGCCGTGAAGAACGAATCGAAGAGCAAGACGATAAGCGACGCCCTGCGCGACGAGATTCTCGACGGGAAGTTTTCGCAGACAGGCCGTTTGCCCAGCGAACACCAGTTGATGCGGCGCTTCGCCGTGGCGCGCGAGACCGTGCGCGCGGCGATAAAGACGTTGTCGGATTTATCGCTCGTGGACAGGCGGCCGGGCTACGGGACGTTTCTCGCAGACGCCGCCACCGCCCGCGCGGCGCGCAAGTTCGCCGTCATCGTGCCGGACGCCTACCATCCTTTCTACGCGCGAATCTGCCGCGGGATAGAGGAAGGCGCGAAAATGCTCGGTTGGGCGACGCTTTCCGCGTCGCTTGGCGAAGGAGGCCTTCGCGAGCGCGCCATGAAGGCCGCGACGCTAGCGGAGATGTTCCGCAATGAAAAGGTCGGCGGCGTTTTCTACGAGCCGCTGCAATTCCTTAGCGACGGCGAGAAGATCAACCGCGCGATACTCTCGGTCTTCGACGGCGCGGGGATTCCCGTAGTGCTGCTGGATTCTGATTTCGTCGCGCCGCCACAGCGCAGCGCCTACGATCTCGTCGGGATCGACAACACGAACGCCGGCTACGCGCTCGCGCGCCATGTGATCGCCGCAGGCGCGAAGAAGATAATATATTTCTCCAATCCGCTGCCTGCGCCGACGTCGCTCAAGCGCGGCAACGGCGTTGGTATCGCGGTGACGGAGGCTGGGCTTGGATGGACGCGCGAGAGCGTGGTGTTCGCCGATCCTCTCGACGAGCGCGCGGCGAAGCGGATGTTCGCAGGCCCGCGCGCGCCCGATGCGATAATCGCGGTGAACGACTATGTGGCGCTGCGTCTCGCTTCCACGTTGGCGGCAATCGGCCTGAAGGTGCCGAAGGACGTCCTGCTCGCAGGTGTCAATGGCGACAAGGACGGCGAAACGGCAAACCCTCCGCTCACCACGATACGCCAGCCATGCGAACAGATCGGCCGCATGGCGGTCGATCTCATGCGCTCTCGTCTGGCGGATGCGAAGCTGCCGCCGCGCGAAGTCTTCATCTCCGCGCCGCTCGTCGCGCGCGAATCCACACTCAAGAAACCCCGCCGCGAGATGAAAGCCGCGGCGAAAAAACGCAAATGAAACTTCCTTTGTCCTTGTCCTTGTCCGCCGTCTTTGCCGCGCTCGCTCTCTGCCGCGCCGCGGCGGCGGAACTCGATCTCGCTGGCGTCTGGCGTCTCACGGATGGCGAGCACGATCTCCCGGCCTTCGTTCCGGGCGGCGTGCACGATGCGCTCCTCGAAAATGGCGTGATTGACGATATTTACTATGGCGCCAACGAGACGAAATGCCTCTGGGTGGCGAGGCGCGGCTGGACGTTCTCGCGCACTTTCACGCTCGACGCGGCCTTTCTCGCCAGCCGCGAAATCGTCCTCCGTCTGGAGGACTGCGATGCGTTCGCGAAAATCTACATAAACGGTCGCGTCGCTGGAGAGACGACAGATCGTTTCCAGCGCTACACGTTCTACGCAAAACCGTATCTCCGCGAGGGCGGGAACACGATAGAGGCGGTTTTCGAAAGCCCTGTCGCCGAAGCAGACCGGCGGCGCGAAGCGCTCGGCCGCCCCTACCCTATCGCGAATGTGAAATGGGCGGTTAACCAGGCGCTCGTGCGCAAGCCCGCCTGCCATGGCGGTTGGGACTGGGGGCCGGAAGTGGAGTCGATAGGCCTTTGCGGGACTGTTAAGCTCATCGCCGCCGACAAGCCCCGCATCGACTATGTCTATGCCTCGCAGAAATTCAACGCCGACCTGTCGCACTGCACGCTTACGACGTACGCCGACCTTTCGGACGGCACGACGGTGACGAACAAGACGGAAATCGACAATCCGCCTCTCTGGTGGCCAAACGGCGCCGGCGAGCGGAAGTTCTATACCTATACTATTGACGTAAACGGCGAAAAGATAACGCGCCGAATCGGCCTGAGAAAGCTGGAAGTCCTGAACGAGAAGGACGAGACGGGGCTTTCGCTCGTCTTCAGAGTGAACAACCGCCGCATCTTCGCAAAGGGCGCGAACTGGATTCCGTGCGATGCGCTGGAGCGCCGCCAGACTCCGGAGAAATATCGCGGGCTGCTCGAAAGCGCCGCGGCCGCGAATATGAACATGATCCGTGTCTGGGGCGGCGGACAATACGAAAAAGACTGTTTCTACGATATTTGCGACGAACTCGGCCTGCTCGTCTGGCACGATATGATGTGCGCCTGCGCGACGTACCCGGCGGACGAAAACTTCCTTGGCGAGATACGCGCGGAGCTTTCGCACCAGCTGCGCAGATTGCGCGACCACGCTTCGATCGCGCTGTGGTGCGGCGACAACGAATGCCTCGGCGCCGTAAAATGGTTCAAGGAGACGGAAAAGGATGTGGAGTTCTACCGCGAAGCGTGGGTCGCGCGTTCGAAGATGCAGGGCGAAGCTGTCGCGAAGTTCGATCCCGACCGCACCTACTGGCCTAGCTCCCCGTGCTGCGGCCCGGGGGATTTCGGCGATGCATGGAAGGATGATTCGCGCGGCGACATGCACCAATGGGACGTCTGGCACGAGAACCAGCCCTTCGAGCGCTATCTGGATTACCGCCCGCGCTTCTGCTCGGAATTCGGTTTCCAGTCGTTCTCGTCGCCTGCTGTCGCCGCCACCTTCTGCAAAGGGCCGGGCGACGATTTCGAGTGGCACCAGAAGAATGCCGGCGGCAATGAACGCATTCGCGCGACGATGCGCAGGATGTTCGGCGACGCGAAGGACTTTGAATCGGAACTGCTCCTTTCGCAGTTCCAGCAGGCGCTTGCGATAAAAACCGCCGTCGATGCGTGGCGCGCGGAAATGCCGCGCTGCATGGGGACGCTCTACTGGCAGCTTAACGACAACTGGCCTGTCGCGTCGTGGTCGAGCATAGAATACGGCGGCAAGTGGAAGCCGCTCCACTACGCCGCGAAGCGCTTCTTCGCGCCCGTCTCCGTCATCGCAAGGCCCAATGGCGACATCGTCGGGATAAACGACGGCGCAACGCCCGTTGACGGGGTGCTGACGATCGAGCGCTGGCTGTACGACGGGGCGGCGCCGGTTTCGGCGAAAACTCTGGAGGCGCGCCTCGCGCCGGGCGCGGCGGCGAA
>DEWI01000100.1:0-5234 GCA_002363575.1 Verrucomicrobia bacterium UBA3214
GGGCGCGTCAAGGAGGCCGCGATCGACGACCCCTTCGCCTCCAACGAAGACGATCCCGACAACCAGCCGCAGGAAGACGAGGACGGCGGCGGCGCCGCGGCGCGCATCGCCGCGAAGGCGGCGGAAGGCGCAGATCTCTACAAGCGCGCGATAGAGGTGATCATAAACACCAACCGCGCTTCCGTCTCGCATTTCCAGCGCAAGCTCGGCATTGGCTACAACCACGCCGCGAAGATTTGCGACAAGCTCGAGGAGAACGGCGTCATCGCGCCGCAGTCCGGCGCAGGCCCGCGAACCATCCTCCTCGATCAGAACCAGCTTCTGGCGATAATGAACGGCGGGGAGGTCTCCGCCGGCGCGACGGACGCGGAGGCAGACGCCGACGCGGAAGACGCAGAAGGCGCGGCGGACGGCGGCGACGCCGCCGCGAACGGATACACCGACGAAGGAGAGGAGGCAAAGCAATGACAGATTTCGGCGAAACCCTGCGCATGGCGCGCGAGGCAAAGGGATTGACGATCGCGGAGATTTCCGATGCTACGCATATGCTCCCGCAGCAGATCGAAGACCTCGAAAACGAGAATTTCTCGCGCATCGCTGCGCCGATATACGGCCGCGGATTCGTGAAGCTCTATTGCGGCGCCGTGGGCATCGACCCCAAGCCGCTCGTCGCGGAGTTCATGGATATCTACAACGGCAACAAGCAGCCGACCATAAAGATGCGCAAGTCCATACGCCATCAGGAGCCGGTCGCCGCGCCCCGCGCTGCGCCGGAGCCGGTGCCTCTGCATAGCGCATCGCCTGCAGAACAGCCCGCCGCGCCTGTAGCACCCGTAGCGCCGCCGCCTGTTGCACCGCTGCCCGCCGAACAGCCTGCCGCGCCAATTGCTGCGCCGGAAGCCGCGCCTGCGGAGCGCGCTGAAACTGCGCGCGTCCAGGAGTTGCAATTCGATTTCGGGCAGAGCGCCGCGCCCGACATGACATCGGCGCATTCTCTCGAAGCCGAGACCGAGGAAGTGGATTTCTCCAGCATCGCCACGCCAGCGGACGAGCCTGCGCCCGGCGCCGGGCCTTCGCCGTTCGTCTATGCCGCGGCGGAGCCTGCGACTGGCGCAACCCAAGTTCCGCCGCCGGCGGACGGCTTCATCGAAAAGCTCATGCGCCTTCGCGGCGAAGCCGCGCCGGCGGACGACGCGCCCGCCGGAGACGCGCCTTCACGCGACGAGCCGTCGCAAGCGCGCGACTCTGTGTTTGGCGGCTTGACGGCGGCGGAAGAAATGAAGCGCGCCGTCGAGAAGTCCCCGTTCCGCCTCGAACCGAAGACGGCGCCCGCACAGCAGCCGTTCGTCTCCGGAGGCGGCGCCCAGACCTCTCGCTACGGCTCGCCGCTCGCCGTCAAGCCGGACAAGTTCTATTCCGATTTCTACATCCCGCCGGCATTTTGGCGCGTCTTGATTCTCGTTGCCGGCGTCGGCCTCGCGATATGGCTCTGCTTCGCGCTGGGCGCGAAAATCTGGCGTGCGGCGACTACCGCGCCCGCTGAACTCGCAGAAGAAGCGCTGCCGGGCGCGCCGCAGGATCCCGCGCAGACCGCGCCGGCGGAGCGCAATGGCGCAGGCGACGGCGCAGATGCGCGCCGCGCGCAGCGCACGCCAATCAAACTGCCCCCACTTTACTCCGAATGAAACAAAGTGTATAATATCGCCATGCTCCGCATCAGGTCCAAAAACGGCGCGGGGCGGAAAGTAGTAAACAATACAGCAAAAGGATTCCAACCATGGAAGTAGTTGTCTGCAAGACGAAGGAAGAAGCTTCGAAGCTCGCCGCATCGATCATTACGAAGGCCGTCAAGGCGAATCCCAAGACCGTGCTCGGTCTCGCAACGGGTTCCACGCCAGTCTTGATGTATGATGAAATGGCAAGAGCCGTCCGCGAGGAAGGCGTCTCCTACCGCGAAGTCCGTTCGTGGAATCTCGATGAATACGTCGGCCTCGCTCCCACGCACGAGCAGAGCTATCGCTACTTCATGAACGAGAACCTCTTCAAGAAGATCGATATCGACCTCGCGAACACGCACGTCCTGAACGGCCTCGCGGAAGACCCCGCCGCCGAGTGCGCCGCATACGAGAAGCAGATCAAGGATGCCGGCGGCATTGACATCCAGGTTCTCGGCATCGGCTCCGACGGCCACATCGCGTTCAACGAGCCGGGCACCTCGCTCTCCAGCCGCACTTCCGTCGTCTATCTCACGCCTTCGACGGTGAAGGACAACGCAAGGCTCTTCTTCGGCGGCAATGAAGCCGAAGTCCCGACGCGCGCTCTCTCCATGGGCGTAGGCACGATTTGCGAAGCCAAGAAGATCGTCCTCCTGGCGTTTGGCGCCAACAAGGCCGATGCCGTCAAGGGCATGGTCGAAGGCGGCATTTCGCAGTTCTGCACGGCGTCGGCCCTGCAGATGCACGGCGATGCGTGGGTCTTCTGCGACGAAGCCGCCGCGGCGAAACTCGCGCTCAAGGACTACTACGCATGGCGCAGCGCCACGAAGCTCGCCCTTTGACGCCGACGCGGGCATTCAACGCGCAATCCGGCGTCCACGGCGCGCCAGCGGGTTTCCCCGGCGCTTGCGCGGACGCGGGATTGCGCAATGGATTCACGGCGAAAGCGGTTTCATGAATCGGCAATTCTCCACCCTCCTAACAGAGATAGAAAAATGGTCGAAGATGGTTTCATGAGTTTCCTCTGCCCCTCGTGCTCCACCGAAATCGAGGCGACCGTGGATATGATAGGCGAGCGAACGCTTTGCCCGGCGTGCGGCGCGGAAATCGTCGTCCCCGACACCCGCGAACCGGAGGAAAAGGCCGCCGACGGCATAGTCCGCCACGGGCCTGGCGAGTCGGGCAAGGCGAAAAACCCCGCCCAGAAGGGGCGGACGATCAGAATCGAACTCGGCGATTTCTGATACGGCGATGAAACGTGCCCGTGCAAAGCGCTCGAAGAAGCCGGCGCCGAAAGCGAAGCCCTCGTCGAGAAGGGCGGCGCGCCCGCTGGCGCGGCTGGCGCTGCGCACGGGCGGCGCGCTCCTCGCGGCGGCGATCGCGCTGGCCGCTTGCGGCGTCTGGTACGTCCATCATCCGCGCGCGTGGCGCGCGGAGAGCGAGCGTTCGTGGCCGCGTTTCGCCACTGCCGTGCTGCGCTGGATCGGCGGCCCTGTAGGCGACTTCACGGACGCGATCGACCTGACGGGCCACGACGCCGTTTACGAGTACGATGTCGAAGCGCCCGAAGGTAGCGTCTTTTTCGCCGGCGCGCCGCGCCGGATTTCTCGCCCGGCTCCTGAAGATATAATAGAGCTTAAGCGCGGCGAATTCGTGGTCGGGTGGTCGCCGGGGCTTCGCCATCCCGTCTGGGTGGCCTACCACGTGCCCGCTGCGGCGATCTACAAGGATTATGGGCGGCGTCCGTCGGGCTTTGTCAAGGATCGCGAAGCCCCCGGCTCGCCGGCATCGTCCAGCTACGCCGGCTCGAACTACGATCGCGGGCATATGGCGCCGAACCATGCGATCTTCACGCGCTTTGGCGAAGCCGCCCGCCGCCTCACTTTCCAGATGACGAATGTCGCGCCGCAGGCGCCGGCGCTCAACCGCGGCGTCTGGAGGGATGTAGAGCATCGCATTTCCGACGAATGGACGGCATGCTACGGCGAGATTTGGGTGATAGTCGGGTGCATAGCTTCGACAGGCAGGGAGATCGCCGGCACGGGTATCGACATACCGGAAGCGTTCTACCAGGTCGTAGTGGCGCAGACCGGCTACGACGTGCGCGCGTTCGCAGTGATCTTCCCGCAGGATGTCTCGCCGGGCGAATATCCGGCTAGCGGGCTTATATCGATCGACGAGCTGGAAGAGCTTTCCGGGCTTGATTTCTTCCCGGAGCTGGCATCGTTCCTCCAGCGTCCTCTCGAAGCGGAACTGCCGACGCGCGTCTGGCCCGTCGGCTTCAAGACGGCGCTGCGCAGGATCTTCGGGTTGTAGCCGCGCCGCGCTTGCGCGGCGCCGGCTTTGCGAGGCGTGAATCCGCGGCGGAAATCACGATAGTCACGGAGCGAAGCATATGTACACACTCGGAATAGATTCCTCTACGCAAAGCATCAAGGCGCTCGTTTACGACAGCGCAGAGCGGCGCGCAGTCGCTTCCGCCAGCGTGAATTTCGGCGCGGAGCTGCCGCAATTCGGCTCCCCCGACGGCTTCCTGCCATGCGCGGACGCTAGCATTCGCCACGCCGATCCGCTCATGTGGCTGGCGGCGCTCGATCTCGTCCTCTCGAAGCTCCAAAAGGTTTTTCCTGTATCGCAAATCGAGGCTGTCGGCGGCGACGGCCAGCAACATGGCAGCGTATATCTGAACAGCCGCTGGGAGGGCGCGCTCGCCGCGCTCGATCCATCCAAGGAGCTGGGCGAACAGCTCGCGCCGTGCCTGGCGAGGAAAACTTCGCCGATTTGGATGGATACATCGACAGGCGAGGAATGCCGCATCCTCAACAGCGCATACGGCGAGGCGCTGCAACGGCGCACCGGCTCGCCGGCGATAGAGCGCTTTACCGGCCCGCAGATAATGAAGTTCGCCAGACGCGAGCCGGAGCGCTACGCCGCAACCCGGCGCATTCATCTCGTTTCGTCCTTCCTCGCGTCCGTACTCGCCGGCGAAGATGCGCCTGTGGATGCGGGAGACGGCGCGGGCATGAACCTCCTCGATCTGCACACGCTTTCTTGGGACCGGGAGTTTTGCGACGCCGTCGCCGGCGATCTCGCCGGCAGGCTTCCGGAAGTCGTGGCCCGCCCTTGCGACAGACCGATGCGGCTTTGCAGGTACTTCGCGAAATACGGTCTGCGGCCGGGAATCCCCGTCCTGCCGTTCACCGGCGACAATCCTGCTTCGCTGGTGGGAACGCGCGCGGACAAGCCCGGCGTGGCGGTCCTTTCGCTCGGCACGAGCGATGTGTTTTTCGCGGCGATGGAGCGTTTCCATACCGATCCCGGAGGGTGCGGACACGTCTTCGGGAATCCTTCCGGCGGATTTATGAGCCTTGCGTGCGTCAAAAACGGTTCGCTCGCGCGCGAGCGCGTCCGCAAGGAGCTTGGCGTGGACTGGAAGTTTTTCGACGAGACGGCTTTCGAACGCACGCCGCCGGGGAACGACGGCATGCGGGCGTTTCCTTTCTTCGAGACGGAGATTAC
>DEWI01000100.1:5347-10830 GCA_002363575.1 Verrucomicrobia bacterium UBA3214
AAGATTCGCGCCATTGTCGAAGGCCAGATCGACAATATCTACGCACGCACGCGCTGGATAGGGAGCTTCTCCACAATCCGCCTGACCGGCGGCGCAAGCCGCTCGCGCGGTATTCGCGAAGCCGTCGCGGCGATTTTCGGCGCGCGCGTCGAAACGCTGGAAGTCGCCGATTCCGCGGCGCTCGGCGGCGCCATGATCGCCGCATCGCTGTAGGTTTCGGCGGGCGGGAAAGGATTTGCGGGGCTTGCAGGTTTCACGGCTGTTGCGCGCGCCGGCCAGATTCCTCTTGCATCCTCTTCTTCTTTGCGGCCTGCCCCATCTTCAACTGCTTTACCGGAAAACAAAAATCAACGCAATGCGAAACGATCTTGATACTTTGAAATCGCTGGGCGGCAAAAGCGCCGCTCCCGCCGATTACGATCCCGCCGTCCTCGAAACATTCGCCAATCGCATGGGCGGCCGCGATTACTGGGTCACGTTTACAGCGCCGGAATTCACCACGCTCTGCCCGAAGACGGGGCAGCCGGATTTCGCCGTTCTCACAATCCGCTATGTTCCCGGCGAGCGGCTCGTGGAGTCGAAAAGCCTGAAGCTGTATCTCTTCGGCTTCCGCAACCATGGCGATTTCCATGAAGACGTGGTCAATATAATCCATGACGATCTCGCGAAACTCTTGCAGCCCAAGTATATCGAGGTCGTCGGGAAATTCGCTCCTCGCGGCGGCATATCCATCGACCCGTTCGTCAATTCGTCAAACGGCGAAGAGCGCTGGCAGAGATTGGCTGTTTCCCGCTTCGACAGCTGGAACGGCGTCCGTTAGCGCGGCGGCGTCTCCCCCGCTCCGGATTCTGATTCCTGCGGACGGTCGGTTCCTTCCGGCGGCGTTTGCGCGCATTCCCGGCCGCTTCCACCCGCCGCGCGGCCGCAGCGCCGGCGACGGCGCGCGAAGATCGCAGCAAAACAATCGGCGCTCCGAAGCAACCGCCGCAAAAATGGTATAATATCGGTGTCTGCGGAATCTGCACGGCGGACGTGATGCGTGCGAAGAGGGATGGAACCGGCGCGATTGCGAGAATCGTAAAACCGGGATGCAAACAGCGCCATTCGCTTTCAACAGAAAGGATAAATGTCATGCCTACGATCGAAACAATAGCGCGCCCGCGCAAAAATCGTATAAGCATCGCGGTGCCGGAGGAATACGGCGCATGTCCTTTTCAAGTGATTCTCGTACCGATTGTCGACGAGAGAAGAGGCCAGTCTTTGCCAGATCGCCGGTCGCGCAAAGAGCGCACATTCGTGGATGCGCTGCTTGATTGCCCGAAGTTTGAAGACGGGGAATCGTTTGCGGAAGACCTCCGCAGCCTGGAGGTCCCGTCTGCCTTCGACCGCGCAGGATGCTTCGATACCGAGGATTTTATATGAAATATATTCTCGACACATGCACAATCTCCGAGACGGCAAAACGCATTCCGTCGGAGCGCATGCTGCACTGGATCAAAGGGGTTCCAGCCGAGGATTTGTACTTGTCGTCGGTTACTGTCGGAGAGATCGCCAAAGGCATATCGAAACTTGCCGATGACGATTCCAGACGCTTGCGTCTCGAGCTTTGGTTCGATGAAATCAAGAGCCGTTTCGCGCGCCGGATTCTCGCATTTGACGAAATGACGGCGATTGTTTGGGGGCGCATGGTCGGAGAAGGCCTTCGGCGAGGCAGGACAATATCGCTTGCCGACTCGCAAATTGCCGCCACAGCTAGGGTCCATGGAATGCAGCTGGTCACGCGGAATGTCGATGACATGGCGGGGATGGGAGTGCCGATTTTGAATCCCTTCGAGTGAGGAGCGGCCCTTCCCGGAGCGGCAAACCGGGTTTGCAGGGCCAATCTGCACAGGGGTCGATTCGATGTGCCCGCGCGAAGATCGGCAAGAAAACAATCGGCGCTCCGAAGCAACCGGCGCAGGTTTTTTTGGTATAATATCCGTGTCTGCGGAATCTGCACGGCGGACGGGGTGCGGGGTGGCGACCCGGCGATGTGCAATGGCATCTTGCGTTTTACAACTTGTGCAACCTGAGATGAAAGGACAAAGCCCGTAGTTAGTTGATTTTTCAAGGCGGGGAGAAATCCGCCAAAATACAATTTGCGCTGCAAAGCGGTCGTTTCTGAAACCTGAGAAATTTCAAGACTGACGACACTTGCAGAGTAAGTGCATCTGCACTTCCTCTCTTCGTGTTTCAGTCGGGCTTTCTCAGGGCCTCAGAAAGATACGAATGAGAGGTTTTTTCATGCCCTCGAATCGTGTCGGGCTGATAGCGGCGAATGACACGAAACGAGGAACAAGAGACATGAAAAAGAAATATGACAATGTAAACCACATTGGCAAGTGCGCACTTGTCGGCCGGTGCGGATCGGCTCTTGCGATGTTTCGCGGATTATGGACGGCGTTGGCGATCGCTTTGGCTTTCTCTGCATTGACAGCTGGCGCAAATACGTTGTCTGCTGAGTCGGAAAAACGGCTAAACGCGGCAATCGCGTCCAATCAGACTGAAAAGCGGAAGCTGTCTAAATCCGCCAGGAAGATAGAGGACGGGTTGCGGCAGCAAATCGCACGCAGCGCAGGCGACAAAACGGCAAACGGCAGCACGGTGGTTGCTGCGGCAGAAGAGTTGTGCGATTGTGAAATCATTGCAGAGGTTTCGGATCGACTCTTGCTGTTGGTTGAGTCTGCCGGTGGCAAAATCATCAGCAAGAGCGTTAAATACAAGTCGATACACGTGCTGTTGCCATATCATTCGATTGAGCGACTTTCCGAAGACGCCGATATAAAATCTATTCGCAGGGTTGTTCCGAGAATGCTGAACAAGAATGATGTTTCCAATGGAGTCGTCGGACATAATGTTCCGCAGGCGCGAGAAACATACGGCGTGTCCGGCGCAGGCGTAAAAGTAGGTGTCATATCGGACAGCGCCCGCTGGTTGCCCGAGATGCAGGCAACGGGGGATCTGCCATCCGGTGTGACGATTCTCGACGGTTTCGACGGGGAGACCTATGACGGCAGAGGAAACCGGACTGACACCGGCGAGGGATCGGGCATGATGGAAATCGTCTATGACGTGGCACCGGATGCCAAGTTGTTTTTTGCGACTGGATTCGGTACTGACCCAGAGTTTGCCGAAGCCATAGAATCTTTTTATGCGAATGGTTGCCGTGTAGTCGTGGATGACGTTGGATGGCCGTCCGATCCGGCGTTTCAGGACGGCATCGTGGCTCAGGCAATCAATGACTTCACGGCAAAGGGCGGCGTGTATTTTTCGTCGGCGAGCAATTCGGGGAACAAGGACTCTGACACGTCTGGAACGTGGGAAGGCGATTTTTCAGACAGCGGAAGCACATATGGATCTTACAGTGGCTCAAAGCACTCTTTTTCCGGTTCGATCACCGCGAATGAAATCACTAGGACAGCCGATGGAGTGGCGTTGCAATGGGCTGATTCATGGGACAACCCGGATTCCGATTACGATCTGTATATCGCGGATGCTGACGGAAAGATTCTTGCGAGCAGCTGCAACGGGCAGGGAGATGATTTTGCAAATTCTCCTCCGTACGAGTATATTGACATTGCCAAACAGATCGGGAGCGAATTCTGCAGAGCAGACAATCCGGGATTGTATGTCGTAGTGGTCAAGTGTTCGGGGACGGACCGTTTCCTTCGAATCGACACGGCAAGGGGACGACTGGCGATCAGCACTGACGGCTCGACCTCCGGACACAATGCCGCTGCGGCGGCAATTACCTGCGCGGCGGCGTCGGCCCCATATCCTCAGCGAGCCTTTCTCGCCTCTGATCCTGTTGAAACATACTCGTCCGATGGCCCCCGCAAGGTATTCTTCGACAAAAACGGGGCGGCAATCACTGAAGGGAATTTCTCTAGTTCTGGCGGACGAACGCTGCAGAAACCGGATGTGACGGCAGCCGACAATACGTTCTCCTATTGGATTAAGCTCCAATTCGGCAATACTAAGTTCACCGGGACGTCTGCGGCGGCTCCGCATGCCGCTGCGATTGCCGCGCTGATGCTTGAGGCCAACCCGTCGCTCGACCGCGACGGGGTGTTCAATATCATGAAGAAGGCGACGTTCTCAGGCCCGAACGCGACCTGGAACCGGACCAAGGGCTACGGAATCCTGAATGCCGAGGAGTGCGTGCGGCTTGCCAAAGAATCCAATCCAGTGCCTGTCCCGAAGATCCCCGCCGCGCCGTCGCCGTATGTGGAAGGAACGACATTGAAGTGGAACGCGGTCGCCGGCGCGAAATACTACAAGGTGTATCGCGCTACGAATCCCTACGCGGAGCCGGAGGAATACAGCGGTTGGCAGAGCGGCGTTTCGAAGGCCATAGTCAAACCGTCGGCAGAAGGGACTGCGTATTTCTGGTTTGTGAAGGCTGCGTCGGCGCAGGACGACACGACGGCCAGCGGATTCAGCGAGACAAAAGTCGTTGCCGGCGATAGCAACTATACGCTTCTTCCGTATTCGTCGGCACATACGCACACCACCTACAATGAAAAGACGGAGTTCCATCTTTATCCGTCAACATCGGCAATCAGTGCTACGCCATACAGCGGCAGACTCACGCTGACAAGTACCATCGCGTTCACGAAATCATCAGGCAGCGGCATAACGGCGAAGATCAATGGAACAGATGTGGCGAACAATCCCGCCATCGGGAACGGCGGGTTGTACATGGGTAACGCCTCATTCGCCATCTCCGCCAATTCCAATACATCGAGCGCGCCCCGCTCGTGTCTCTTCCATTCAAACGCCACCACCCCGTCTGGCTATAGCGCATCCGACGGACAAGCGTTCGGCAAACACTATAATGAATGGTATGCCCGCCCGCATTATATCTACCAGTCGGGAGTCGCGTCGATGTCCATAGGCCAGACTTCTCAATCGGTATCCGCCGACGGGGGCGCATATTCCGTATCTGTGACGGCAACGCCGTCCGCTACGTCATGGACGGCTTCGGCAAACAGGGACTGGGTGCATCTTTACCGCACGTCTTCCAACGGCAGCGGAGTTCTCGGGTATTATGTCGAGCCGAACGAGGGCTCTGCCCGCACGGCGACGATTACTGTGGCCGGAAGAACTCTGTCGATAAGCCAGGCATTGGGCATCGTCGAGCAGAAAGTCACGGTTTCGTTCAACGCCAATGGCGGGGCGTCATGTGCCGATCGCGAGTACACTGTCGGCGCTGCATACGGCTCGCTGCCGGAAACGACGAAGACAGGCTACACGTTCGGCGGGTGGTACACGGCTTCTTCCGGCGGGACGCAGATTACAGCATCTTCGACAGTTCTCGCCTCTGTCACGACGCTCTACGCGAGGTGGACGGCGAATACATACAGCATCGCCTATTCGCTGGATGGAGGATCGCACGGGACGACGCATCCGTCTTCCGCTACATACGACATGGCGTTTTACGT
>DEWI01000156.1 GCA_002363575.1 Verrucomicrobia bacterium UBA3214
TCTTCGAATTCCGCGCGCTCGTAGTCCGAGAGTTCGTCGAGCCGCGCCTGCACTTTGCGGAGCGTGCCTTTCGCGCGCAGCTTGTCGCCCTTGGCCAGCTGCACGCGCGCGAGAGTGATCAGCATTCGCACGTCCGCCTCTTTGCCGTCTTCCGTCTTCGAAAGCGCGCAAGCCTTGTTCGCGCAGCTTTCCGCTTCGGCGAGATCGCCGCCGCGCGCGAGGATGATCGCGCCCAGAGTGTCCCAGACGACGTAAAGACCGGGCGCCGCGGCGACGGCGCGCCGCGCGTAGTTTTCCGCTTCTTCCAGGCGGTCGGCGCGGCGCAGCACTTCCGCGAGGTCGTTCATCGCCAGCGGCGAGGGTTTCGGCGCGTCCGCGCTGCGGCGCAGGAAGGCTTCCGCCTGCACGTAGTCGCCGCGCTGGAGCGCGAGCGACCCCATCACGTAGTTGGCGAGCGAGGAGCCGGGGTTGCGGCGAAGCGTGGCGATCGCCTGGCGTTCGGCGTCTTCGGTGTCGTTGAGCGAAATGTCGAGAGAAAGGATGATGTCCGAGGTGCGCGCGGCGTCGGCCGAACGCGGATTGCTGATGGCGGCGGCTATGTAGGCGTCGCGCGCGTTTCTGCGGTTCTCCTCCGAGTCGCCCTTGCGCAGGAAGAGTAGGGCGCGCGCGGTCTGCACGTTGAAGTCGCCGGGATCGGAGGCGGCTTTCTCCATCGACGGCAGCACGGCTTCCTCCAGCTCGCGGAGAAGCGCGGCGCGCTCCTTGGGGCTTTGGGCGGAATCATGCTGCTGGGCGATGATGTTTGCGAGGAAGCTCCAGGCGTGCAAATCGGCGGGGTTCGCGTCGGTCTGCTTGCGCACGAATTTCTTCGCGCCTTCGAAATCGCCGTTCAGCGCCTTGAGCATGGCGCGCTCGGAATTGGCGCGCGGATCGTCTCCGGAGAGATGGTCGATCACTTCGAGAAGGGAGATGGCTTTTTTCGTGTCGCCGTCCATCAAGGAAATTCTCACGAGTCCCGAGAGGGCTTCGTGGTTCTGCGGATCCTTCTCGAGGATGCTTTCGTAGATTTCGCGGCTGCGCGCGGTGTCTGCGGAATCGGCGTAGAGCGCCGCCATCGTCGACATCATCCCCGACCTCGCGGCGGGATCGAGGAGGTTGATGGCGCGCGAAAGATTCTTGAGCGCTTCGCCGGTGCGCCCGGATTTCGCGAGCGCCAGGCCGATCAGGCTGAACATCTGCGGATTGCGCACCTGCCCGTAGTAGAGCGGGAGCATGCGGGGATCGTAGCGGCGCTTGGTGTCTTTGACGATCGACTCTATCCTCCCCTGGAGCGCGCGCTGCTTGGCTTTCGCCGCCGGCAGGCCTGCGCTGGCGAGGTCCAGCTCGTTCATCAGCGCGCAGATGTTGTCGGAGTCGATTTCGTTCAAGACGAGTTCGTACATTTCGAATGCCTTGCCGGCCTCTCCCTTGTCGTGGAGCATGACGCCGTAGTCGGTGGCGATCATGCCGACGTGCCTGCGAAGGTTGAGGCGCTCGCGGTCGGTCGGGTTCTCCACTTCGTAGAGTTTGTAGGAGCCCCAGTCTTTCGGCGCGTAAAGGATTTCCGAGAGTTCCTCCCACTGCGCCTTCCAGTCGATCGGGGCGTCTTTGCGCGCGCCGAAGAAAAGCTTCTCCGGCACGAAATCGACATTGGGGGCGAAATCGGAATATCCCCAGACGGCGGCCAGGGCGCGCGCTTCGTCCGGCGCGGCTTCGAACCACCTCTGGACGAAAGTGAGCACGCCGAGCGTATTCAGCCAGACGACGAGCTCGCCGTTTTTCGCGCCGCCGATTTTCTCGTCTTTCACCGTCTGCGCGAGCCTTGCGATGTAGTCTTTGTCCTTTTCGCGAACGAGCGAGACGATGTGGAGCTTGACGCCGCGGCGCTCCGCCGCGAGCATGAGCTGGTCGTCCAGCGCGCCGTCGGTGACGAGCCACGTGCGGCCGTCGAGAGCGTCGAGCGTCTTTTCGGCGATCTTGGAAGCGAAGGCGCCGCGCTTCGTGTCGAACGAGCAGAAATTGAGAATCGCGGAGACTGCGAGGACGATGCCGAGAAGCCCGAGCATCGTCATTGCGAGCGGCTTTGAAATTCTCGGCAGCAGCGCATTGCGCGAGGTTTCGGAAACCTGGAGAGGCGAGCGCGTCTTCTGAAGCCAGAAGGCCGCGAGATAGCCGGCGGCGAATGCGGCGTACGCGCATGGCGCGACCGGCAGGATGGCGTATTTCGCCATGACGGAGGAAGGCGCGGCGGGCGTTGCTATGCCGATGAGCGTCACGAACGTGAGCGCGACATGCGCAAGCCAGTGCGTCGCGCCCGCGGAACGGTAGAACGAAGTGCGGCCGGCCGCGACGGCCACGATGAACGGGAGCGTCGCGAAAACCGCAACGAACAGCCACCCTTCGGGACTGAAGTAGTTGACGAACGCATCCTTGACCGTGCGCAGATACGGCGCCATCTCGCTCGATACGCGGGCCGCGCGTATCAGGAACGACGTGACGAAGACAAGCGCGAACGAGCCGAGAGAAAGCGAAACCGAGCGCCCCGCGCGCAGCATCGTCAGCGTAAGCACGGTTATCCAGAAGGGCAGCAGCGCGAGGAAGAGCGGAGAATCGCAAAGCCCCGCCGCGACCATCCAGCCGGCGAACGCCGCCAGCAGAGGATCCTGCCACTTCGGGCCGGCGGCGAGAGGACGCAGCACGAGCGTCGCCAGCATCGCCCAGACGAGTGCGAACATGCGTGGCTCGAGATGCGTCGCCGCTTCGTGCACGGCCGGGCTGAACATGAACACCGCGGCGGCGACGGCGCCGCCGACGCGGCTGCAAAGCCGCGCGTCGCCGTTGTCGCCCACCGCTTCGTCGAAGCGCGTCTTGATGAACGCCGCGACGAGCAGATAGAGCAGCACGACGGCGACGACGCCGTACAGCACCGCCGCGCCGTTGCCGACGCCCAGCCACTTCGTCACGGTCTCCATGAGAGGATACACGCGATCCTTCGTGGTGTCCAGGCCTTTCCAGAGGACTTCGAGACGCGCGCCGCTCGCATCGTCCGCGCTGGGGAACGGGTATGCGGCTTTCGTGCTGGTGTATATGATGGCGGCGATTATGCCAAACATCGCGGCGATCGCCGCGCCGGCGAATTTTTTGACGGTTTGCATTTTAGTCGCTTCCGGGAAAGGTTGTCAGGTGGCGAGATGGCGGCGCGCGCCGCGCGTTCAGACTTGTGCGAGCGCCTGTTCGAGGTCGGCGATCAAGTCTTCCGGGTCTTCGAGGCCGATGGAAAGACGTATGAGATCCGGAGGAATGCCGGCGGCCTTGAGCTGCTCGTCCGAGAGCTGGCGATGCGTGTGCGAGGCGGGATGGAGCACGCAGCTCCAGGCGTCGGCCACGTGCGTGACGATGCCGATCACCTTGAGCGCGTCCATGAAGCGGATGGAGGCTTCGCGTCCGCCTTTGATGCCGAATGTCATCACGCCGCAGGGGCTGGGGCCGTCGAACTGTTTCTTGACGAGGGCGTTGTATTTGGAGTCTTCGAGGCCGGCGAATTCCACCCACGCGACCTTGTCCTGACTGCGCAGCCACTTCGCAATTTTGAGAGCGCTTTCGGCGTGGCGGCGGATGCGCAGATGCAGCGACTCCAGGCCGAGGTTCACGAGGAATGCGTTGAACGGCGAAGGTATGGAGCCGAAGTCGCGCATCAGGTGCGCCGTCGCCTTGACGATGTAGGCCATCTTGCCGAACTGCTTCGTGTAGGAGAGGCCGTGATACGATTCGTCCGGCTCGACGAGGCCGGCGAAGCGCTCTGGATATTTCGTCCAGTCGAAATTCCCGGAATCGACGATGCAGCCTCCGACTTGCGAGGAGTGGCCGTCCATGTATTTCGTCGTGGCGTGGGTGACGATATCCGCGCCGAAGCGGAACGGGCGGCACAGGATGGGCGTCGGGAACGTGTTATCGACGATCAGCGGCACGCCGAACTCATGCGCGATTTTCGCGAATTTCTCGATATCTAGCACGCATCCCGAAGGGTTGGATACGGTTTCGCCGAAGACGCACTTCGTATTCGGGCGGAAGGCCGCGCGAATCGTCTGCTCGTCCGCGTCGGGATCGACGAATGTGAATTCGATGCCGAGCTTCTTCATGCTGACGGCGAAAAGGTTGAATGTGCCGCCGTAGATTTGCGCGGAGGAGACGACATGGTCGCCGGCGTTGCAGAGATTGAGTATCGAGAACGTGGAAGCCGCCTGACCGGACGAGGTGAGAATGGCGGCGACGCCGCCTTCGAGAGCGGCGATTTTCTTGGCCACCTGGTCGTTGGTCGGGTTGGCAAGGCGCGTGTAGAAGTATCCCGAGGCTTTCAAATCGAAGAGGTCGGCCATCTGCTGGGTCGTTTCGTATTTGAACGTCGTCGAGGAATAGATCGGGACTTGGCGGGGTTCGCCGCGCTTCGGCTGCCATCCGCCCTGTACGCATAGTGTGTCGATTTTCATGGTTTTCTGTTCTCGTTGCTGATTGTGGAAGATTGCCGTTTGCGCAGCGCGGCGTTTCGCGCGCTTGCGCGGCGGCATGGCTACTTGATGAAGTCTTTGATTTTTTCCTGTGTGAGCGTCGCTTTGAGCACGGCGCGTTCTCCGCTGGAGGAAATGGAAATGGCGGCGACGGCTTCCGCGATGGCTTTTGCCGCCGGATCGAACCGCGCTGCGATGGCCGCCTGTCCCTTGAGCTGGTCGAGAGCTTTCTTCAAGGTGCCTGCGAGAGCGTCGGCGTCGGCTTCCGATGCCGCCGTCGTGGCGACGATGATTGCGATTTCTCCGGCCGCCGGCATGGCCAATTCCGCTTCGGCGTCCTTCAGGGCGCGCACGACTTTCTCCGGCTCCTTGAAATTGCCGTCGTCGAAAATACCGCGAATATCGTCCGTCTCCATTTTCTCGAAGAGGCGCTTGCCGATGTTCCTGCCGTGCACGCGGAGTATCGTTTCTCCGGTCATCGGGAAGGGACGGCCGCCGGCGCCGTCGCGGTAAAGCGCGATCGCCTGCTCCGCCGCTCCCAGCGTGGTGCCGGCCACAAGAAGCTTGCCGCCTAGCGAAACGAGCGCCGCGGCCGCGCCTTTGCGTTTGTTTTCGACGATGAGCGCCTTCTCGCCGAGCAGCTCGCCTTTGCGCAGCTTCTTGCGCGCGCTTTCGTTCGCCGCATTTATCTGCGCATCGACAAGCTTGTCGAAGTCATGCTGGACGGCGAGGACGGCGAAGGCGGACGGCAAGTCGTTGTCGTTGACGTCCAGATCGAGAATGGAGACGGCCGCCCATTCGATCTGCGCGTCTTCCAGCCCCGCCTCTTTGAGACGCGCTTTCAAATCTTCCGGAGTCTTCGCTTTGAATTTTTCGCAGAGGGCGTTTTTGACATCGGCGTCGAGCGAATCGAGGAGGCGGTCGAGAGCGGCTTTTTCGAAGCCCGCGGTGGCTATGGCGCCGACGGGCTCGCGCGGCGAAGTCGCCAGGCCCGGCACGAGTCCGCGTTGCGTTCCTCTGTCGCATCCGCACAGAGCCAATGCGGCACAAAGCGCGGCACTGACATATTTCATCTTCGTATTCATTCGTTTCCTTTCGATGGTTTGGGTATATTATACCATAAATTGGAAAATCGCGGCGTCCGGGACGCCTCGCGGCGGCGCAATCCGGCGGCGCGGCGGCGGAGTTTACAGATAGTGCGCGACGGCGGAAGGGCCGTTTTCCGCGGCGCGCACGAAGATATACGCGCATCCCGCCAGAGAAAGCGCGCGGCCGTCCAGCCAGGCTTCGACGGCTTTGGAGTATATGGCTCCTTGCAGAGGATAGCGCGCGCGGGCCATCGCGCCGGCGACGGACGCGGCATCGTAGGTTTCCAGCGAGTTCGTCTTCCAGTCGAATATGAAGACGCGCGCGCCGCGCCTTGCCACGAGGTCTATTTGGCCGTTCAGGAGGCCGCCGCGGCCGTTCACGGGCGCAAAGTCGATCGCGTCTTCCGCCAGCACGAAGTCCAGCTCCGCCAGCCGGTCGCAGCGCGGGATTTCGCTCAGGCGGAAACGCTCGCCGGCGAAATCCAGCGGCGTCGC
>DEWI01000176.1 GCA_002363575.1 Verrucomicrobia bacterium UBA3214
GCGGCGTTGTCGAACTCCGCGAGAGTCTTGCGGATTTCCGAGATTTCAGGAGCCTTCGCGCTGTCGCCGATGTTATAGACGATCGACGTGCCGCCCGTGAGATCGACGGCGAGCACGGAAGCGCGGTTGACCGCGAAGCGCACCGCGAAGATGACGAGCGAAAGCGCGACAAGCGCGGCCGAGCCGATGCACGTCCACTTGCCGAGCTTCAGGAAGTCGTAGGACGGCTGCTTGAAGAAGCGGCGCATCTTGAAAGGCACGGTGGAATCCGGCTTTACGAAGTGGTCGAAGACGAGGCGCGTGACGACGAGCGCGGTGAACATCGAAAGCACCACGCCGGCCGTGAGCGTGATCGCGAAGCCGCGCACGGGGCCTGTGCCGACCACGAAGAGGATTACGCCGGTGATGATCGTCGTCAAGTTGGAGTCGAAAATCGCGGTGAACGCGCGTCCATAGCCATTGGCGACGGCCGTGCCGGCGGTGGCGCCGCTCTTCTGGAACTCTTCGCGGATGCGCTCGAAGATGAGGACGTTCGCATCGACGGCCATGCCGAGCGTGAGCACGAGGCCGGCGATGCCCGGCATGGTAAGCACCGGCAGCTGCAGGGAGCCGCCGCCGCCCATCGAAGGATCGTTGGCGAGCCCGCCGAGGAGATTGGCGACGATGACAAGCGCGGTGGGCAGCAGCGCGATATCGAGGAAGAGCGCGATGTCCGCTACGAGACCGGCGTACCAGTAGTAGAAGAACATGAAGATCGCGACGAGCGAGAAGCCGATGCACGCCGCCCATATGCCGGAACGTATCGCATCCACGCCGACCGTCGGGCTGACGGTGCTCTCGGCGAGAATCTTGAGCGGCGCGGGCAGCGCGCCGGCGTTCAAGTCCTCGGCGAGCTGGCGGGCCTCTTCGCGCGAGAAGCTGCCGGTGATTTCTCCGGAGGAGCCGATTTCGCTCTGGATCGTCGGCGCGGAGATGAGCATGCCGTCGAGGACGATGGCGAGCGCGCGGCCCTGCGCGGACGGGTTCTTGGAGCCGTTGGGCTTGTATTTGCGCGTGAGCGCGGAGAACTTCTTGCCGCCCTCGCTGGAGAGGCGGAAATTGACTTTGTAGTAGGCGCTGGCAGGGTTCTTCTCCCACGATGCGTACTCGAAATCGTCACCGGAGATTTCCGCCTTGGGCATCACGAAGTGCGGCACATAGACGTCGCGGCCGCCGGAGCGCGGATCGTCCTTCGAATAGCGGCGCTCGAGCATGAAGCGGCTGGCGCGGGTGGTCTGCCAGTTCGCGAGGCGCGCCTCGTAGCCGGGCGTGCGGGCGACTTCCTGCCAGTTGGCGGCGCGCACGTAGCCTTCGCCGTACTTCTCGTAGCCTTCCGGCGCGACGTCCTTCTCGAGAAGCTTCTGCACAAGCTCGTGGTCGCGGGCGTCCGTCAGGCGGAATTCGAGATACGCTGCGCTCTGGAGGCGGGCCTTGGCGAGGTCGCGAGCCTTGGCGTCGGCGCCGGGCAGCTGGACGAGCAGGCGGTGATCCTTCGGCAGCGACTGGATGACGGGCTCGTTCTGGCCCATGGCGTCCACGCGCTTGCGGATGACGGAGACGATGCGCGAGTCGCAATCCTGCAAGCGGCGGTCGATCGCCATCTGCACGCCGTTCTCCGTGTTTGTTATGGCGGGATCGGCGGCGATTATGGACTCTGCGAGTTTATCGGTATCGACGCCGAGCGTGAAGCTTGTTCCGCCTGCGAGGTCGAGGCCGAGGCGCACCTTCTCTTTGGGAGGATACGTCACATAAACCGATATGGCGGCGATGAGCGCGAGAATCAGCCATTTCCAATGGTTGTTCTTCAGGAGAGTTTCCTTTAGCATTGTCTTTCTTTATCCTTTTATGGCCAAACGGCGGGGAATTATACCAAAACGAGCGTAGAAAGTCCAGCGGCCAGACAGTATATCCCGAACCACCAGAAGCGCCGCCCCTTCAGCGCCTTGACGAGAAGAGCGAGCGAAAAATATCCCGTGACGGCGGCGAGCGCGGCGCCGTACGCCGTCAGCGCCCACGAAGGCTCGCCAGCGCCGGCATCCATCCCCTTGAAAAGCTCCAGCACGGCGGCGCCGGCGATCAGCGGCGCCGACATGAGGAAAGAGAATTCGGCCGCCTTGGAGGCATCGATCTTCGCGCCGCGCGCGGCTGCGAGCGTCATGCCGCTGCGGGAGACGCCGGGAAGCAGCGCGAGCGCCTGCGCCGCGCCCATGACGAGGGCGCGCGTGAGATTGACTTCCTTGCCGCCCTGCGGAATGTAGCGCGTGCCGATCAGCATCGCGCCGGTGAACATCAAAAGCGCGCCGACCATCTTCGCATTCTCGAAAAGCGCGTCTATCCTGTCGTTGAAAACCGCATAGACGGCGATTGCCGGCAGGGCGCTGGCGAAAATCCGCAGCACGTACAGCCAGGCGCGAATGCCGGCGACGCGGCCGTCGGCGCCGGCGAGGCCGCGCGCAAGGCTCCATACGACCTTGCGGTAGTACGCGAAGATGGCGACGAGCGTTCCGAGGTGCAGAAAGACGTTGAGGCGCATGCCGCCTTCGCGTATTCCCAGCAAATGCTCGCCAATGACAAGGTGCCCGGAGCTGGAAACCGGCAAAAACTCCGCCACGCCCTGGAGGATCGACAAAATCGTTACTTCTAGCATCGGGCGCGTATTATACCATAATTCCAGCGGCAAAATCCGCAGCGCGGCGAAATTCCCGTTTTCGCGCGCGTCTTCCCTGTGCGGCAGGGCGGCTTCGCCGAAAATATGCTATAATACGCCGCATGAAAAGAGACAGCTTTTTTACGAAACTCGACTGGGCGGCGTTCTGGACGGCGACATTGGCGACATGCGCCGTGTATTTTCCGACGCTCGGCCCTTCCGTCGGGCTGGAAGATTCCGGAGAGCTTGCCACGGCCGCCGCGCATCTCGGAGTGCCGCATCCGCCGGGCTATCCGTTCTGGACGCTGTGTTCATGGATATTCTGCAAGCTGTTTTCCTGGGTGACGTACATGGGGCACCCGACGCCGGCATGGGCGGTCTCGTGCTGCTCGGCGGTGTTCGGCGCGCTCGCCGCCGGCTGCACCGCGATGCTGATTTGCAGATCGTCGCGCGACTTCATCGGCGACGGCGACGGCGCCTCCGCAAAGGCGCACGCCGCGATGGCCTTCGGCGGCGGCGTGGCCGGCGCGCTGACATTCGCGCTTTCTCCCGTGGAGTGGAGCCAATCGACGATAGTGGAGATATATTCGCTGAACGCGCTCTTCCTGATGTGGGTTTTCCTGCTTTCCTACCGTTGGATGCGCAAACCCTCCGACAAGATACTCTGGTTCACGGCTTTCGTGTTCGGGCTGGGGCTGACCAACTACCAGGTCCTGCTTTTCGCGGTAGTCCCGCTGGCGCTGATAATCATGATGAAGAACCTGTCGCTTTTCCGCGACGTCTTCATCTACCTCGTCCCCGTGGCGCTCGTGTATCAGCTCATGCAGATAGGGCAGCTAGGCGCGGCGAGCGTCTTCATGCAGCGCGACGTGATCGACAAGCACATCCCCGTGGGCATAAGCGAAAAACTCTTCGGCGACGACCTCCTGCTACGCCGCTACGGCTACGAAACCTTCAAAGACCTCGCTGAAGGCAGAGGCGTCGCAAGGCGCATGCTCCAATTCTGGAAAAGCCAGCACTTCAGCCTCAGCCCGGAGATCGTGGACGGCATGGAGAGCCACGGATCGTACAGCCTCGCCGCGCACACCTCCGCGTGCCCATCGACGACGCTGATAGCGCTCGGCGTCGTCCTCGTGGTCGCCGCGATCGTCGCCGCGGCGATCTTCAAGCGCCGCGGGGAAATCGCGAAAGCCGCCGCCGCGCTGAAGTTCTGCGGACTGGGCGGCGCCGGCGCCATCGCGCTTTCGCTCGTCTTCGCCACGGAGGCGCGCTGGGAAGGGGCGCGGCTGGAAATCGCGCCGCTGATCGAGCCGCGCTGGTACGCGGCGATAGGCGCGCTCGCCGCCGCCTCGTGCATATGCGCCGCAGTCGTCGCCGTTCTCCTCCCGGAACGCGAAGACGCAAAGCCGCAGGCGGAAAGCGGCGGCGGCATCGCCGCGCTCTGGCGCGACTACCGCTCCGCCGTCGCCGCCAACTTCGCGGCGCTGCGCTCGCTCGACGCGACGGCGAAGAAGTGGCTCTACGGCGCGCTGGCGTGCGCCGCGCTCGCCGTAATCGTGGCGCTGCTGGCGCCGAAGGCGGGCGCGTTCTCGCTCGCCGACCCGGTAATGGAAATGCAGGTGGCGATGCAGCGCGCCGCGGACGGCCGCATGATGACCTACGCGAAGACCTACCAAGGCCCGGCATACCCGTGGATGAAATCCACGTGCGTATTCGGCGCGCTCGTCGCGCTTCTCGTGGCGCTGGCGGCGCGCACGCGGCGCGGCCTGATGTTCGCGCTGCCCGTGGCGGCGCTGCACATCGCGGCGTTCACGCTGCTGCGCGGCGGCGCGATGAACGGCCTCACGCATCCGGCGAGCTGGTGGTTCTGCTGGCCGATCGCCTGGAACTTCGTGCTGCTGGCGCTGGCGTGGCTCACGCTGCCGAACGGCAGAAGCGTGGCCGGCGCGGCATTCTTCGCGCAGCTCGGCGTGAGCTTCTACGCATACATGCCGGTCGTGAGCGACTTGCGCAATCCTCCGATGAACTGGGGCTACCCGCGCACGTGGGAAGGCTTCAAGCACGCCATAATGCGCGGCCAGTACGAGGCCATAGGCGTGCGCGATTTCGCGGGCGCGAAGGATTTCTTCGGCTTCCTGTTCACGCAGATCAAGCACTATTGCGGCGACGTCAGGCTGCAATTCACCGACGCGATGCTCTTCTTCCTCCCCGTGCCGTTCGCGGCCGGCCACTGGCTCGTCGCGAAAGAGCGCCGCAAGACGTTCTGGCAGTGGATGGGCGCCGTCGCCGTCTGCTTCCTGATGATGTCCATACTGCTCATCCTTCTCGCCAACGTTCGCGGCGACATCCAGGACGGCTTCATCCAGAAGGTGAAATTCATTTCTTCGCACGCGATGATCGCGCTGTGGATCGGCTACGGGCTGGCGTTCGCCGGCGCCGCCGCGCTGCTCTGGAAAAAGCTGCGCGCGAGGCGCATGCTTTTCGCCTGCGCCTTCGCGTGCGTCGCGATCCTGACGGCGTTCATCGCCCCTATAGTGCAGAACTACACCGACGAACAGATGGTCTTCGAGCTTGGCGGCTCCGAGCAGAACGGCCACACCTTCGGCTGGCAGTTCGGCGCATACCAGCTCGACGGCGCAAAGGCGATCCGCGAACAGCTCGTGGCCGACGAAGAACCGCTGCCGGATCCTTCGTGGCCGCCGCCCATGGAGCCGGGCGCGATTTTCTTCGGCGGCACGGATCCGGGGCGTTTCGTCCCGACGTACATGATCTACTCGGCGTTGTACCGCCCCGACGTGTATCTGATCACGCAGAACGCGCTTGCCGACGATACCTACATGTCCGTCGAGCGCGATCTCTACGGCGATGAAATCTGGATTCCCTCCAAGGAGGATTCCGGGAAGGCTTTCGCCATCTACGACGCAGAAAACACCGACAAGCGCAAGGAGAACGGCAAGCTGCAGGTCGAAGGCGCCCTGAACGTCATGAAAATCAACGGCATCCTCGCGAAGATGATGTTCGAGCACGACCGCCTGCGCCGCGCCTTCTATGTGGAGGAAAGCTACGCGATCCCGTGGATGTACCCGTATCTGTCGCCGCACGGCCTCATCATGAAGCTCAATGCCGGCGAGACCCCGTACAACGCCCAGACCGCCGCCAAGGACAGGGATTTCTGGGATTGGTACATGAGGCGGCTGCTGGCCGACCCGATGTACAGGAGGGATTTCGCCGGGCAGAAGTCGTTCTCGAAGCTGCGCGCGGCGATAGGCGGCCTGTACCTCAGCCAATCGCGCCGCGACGACGCCGCGCGCGCCTACCGCGAGGCCGTGCTGCTCTACCCGGCGTCTCCCGAAGCCGTGTTCCGCTACATGCAGGAGATACTCGTAGCGCGCGGCAAGTTCGACGAAGCCCTCGACATCCTCGACTACACCCAGAAGATCGACCCCAACAACCAGCGCCTCGACCACACGCGCGAATTCATCGAGCAGATGCGGCTCTGCCGCGACACGATCAGGAAATTCGAGCGCCCTTACAAGGAAGGCAAGCTCCCGCCCGCAGGCCAGCGCCTGCTCGCAAGATGCTACGAAATGACGGAGCGCCAGGTCGAAGCCGCGATGGTATGGCGCAATATCACCGCCACCGTTCGCGATCCCGAGGAACTGCGCCACATCGCGAACCTCTTCACCGCTTGCGGAATGTTCGCGGACGCCGCGAAATCGCTGGCGCGCCTCGAAGCGCTGGCCCCGAAATCCTCCACGCTTGATTGGCTGGCGCTCGCAAAGGCGCAGTCCGCCGCAGGCAAGGAAGACGACGCCAAGCGCTCCATCGAGACGGCCATGCAGATCGACCGCGCCACCGCCGAACGCGCCATGCGCGAATGAGCGCCCCGCGCGCGGAACGGTCGCGCGGGAGCCTGGAAGTCTGGCGCGCCCCTCCCCGTACGGGAGCAACGGCGCGTCAATTCCGCGGGCGCAGATAGAAGCGGCCGATGACGCGGGAAGTGGAAATCGTGTCGATGAAAGCGTCGGGGTCGATGCCCTTGCAGAGCGTGTAGATGTGCGGGGTGTCGTCGGCGGCGACGACGGACATGACGATTTGCCTGGCGTCGCCCTTGAAGCCGCCGCGGGCGTCCATAACCGTGGCGCCATGATGGCTGATGCGGTAGATGGCCTCGCAAATCTTCGCCGCGCGCGTCGTGACGATCAGCAGCGTCTGGTACTGGTAGGTGCGGTACATCAGGTGGATCACCTGGAGATAGACGAACTGATAGACGATCGAATACAGCGAGCCGGTCCAGCCGAACTTGAAGCCGCCCAAGAGGAGGATCGCCGCATTGAAGGCGAGGATCAGATTCCACGTTTCGCGGCCCTTCTTCTCGGAGAGGTAGATGGCGATGAAGTCCAGGCCTCCGGAAGTGGCGTTGCACCGCAGGCAGAGGGAGATCGCGAAGCCGAAGACTATGCCGCCGAAGAGCGAAGTTATCACGGGGTCGGATTTCAGGCGCGCGAGATCGTCGGCGGGTATAGCGGAAGTAATGGCGTCCACCGGCACGAGGTCGGTCAAGAATCCCGAGAGGAAGATGACGTAGAGCGACTGCAAGGTAAAGCGCTTGCCGATGTATTTAAAGCCTATCCATACGGGAATGGCGTTGAGAATGAGGTTGATCGGCCCGAAAGGGACCTGGTACGAGCCGCCGAAGGCATCCACGATGCTCTGCATCACGCGCTGCACGAGGATCGCCACGCCAGCGGCGCCTCCGGGATACAACTCCCCCCACTCGACGAAAGTGCGGTAGTCCAGAGCCATGATCGCCGATGCGACGGCCAGTACGAGATAGCGGGTGATTTCTGCCTGTATTTTCGTTTTCATTTCGATTCCATGACGCTGGGAGCGTGCGGGAGCGCGATATTTTACCATATTTCCCCGCGCCGCGGCGCGTGCGCCCGTCCGGAAAGCCGCAAAACGGGGGAAACGCGAAAAAAGCAAAAAATGATTCCGCCCCCCTTGCGCGGACGGGCGCGGATATGGTAAAATATGCGGCGTTTAACGGCGAGATAGCTCAGTTGGTAGAGCGCAGGACTCATAAGCCTAAGGTCAAGGGTTCGATCCCCTTTCTCGCCACCATCCTCCGCTGCAAGGTCCGATTTGGTTTCGAATCCGCGGTCGCGCCGACGGGAGAACTGCTATGAAGAGAATTTTGATCTTTTCGCTTGTCAATATCGCGATAGTCGTCACGCTTTCCGTACTCGTGGAAGTAGTGTTCGCGCTTTGCGGCGCGAATGTGCAGGAAGTCTTCGGCGACTATGCGTACATCGCCGTATTCGCGCTCGTCTTCGGCTTCGGCGGCGCATTCATCTCGCTGCTGCTCTCGAAGACGATAGCGAAGTGGAGCACCGGCGCGAAGCTCGTGACGGGAGAAGAAGGCGAAGACGAGCGCTGGCTCGTCGATACCGTGGAAGAGCTGGCGCGCACCGCCAACGTCAAGACTCCGGAAGTCGCGATCTACGAAGGCGCGCCCAACGCCTTTGCCACGGGGGCGTTCAAGAACCACGCGCTCGTCGCCGTCTCCACGGGAATAATGCGCCAGATGACGCGCTCGGAGCTGCGCGCGGTGCTGGGCCACGAAATGAGCCACGTGACGAACGGCGACATGGTGACCATGGCGCTCGTGCAGGGAGTGTTGAATACTTTCGTGATTTTCATCTCGCGCGTGGCGGCGTGGATGCTCTCGAACGCGATGAAAGGCAAGGACGATCGCGGCTATTCGCGGCGCGGCGGCAACTGGGCGTACTACATGTTCGCGCGCCTCTTCGAAATCGTCCTGGGGCTTCTCGCGGCGATCATCGCCTGCTGGTATTCGCGCAAGAGGGAATTCGCGGCGGACGCCGGAAGCGCGCGCCTCCTCGGCAGCCCGATGCCGATGGTGGCGGCTTTGCAGCGCCTCGGCAATCTCCAGCCGGGAGTCTTGCCGGACTCCATGAAAGCCTTCGGAATCGCTTCGGCGAAGAAGGAATCCCTCTTCGCGACGCATCCGGCGATAGAGCGCCGCATCGAAGCGCTGATGATGAATTACAGAGCGTGAGGGCGAGGCGGCGGGAGAAGCGCGAAACGCGATGCCGTGGAGCAGAAGGCGAGAGAAATAGCACAGGCGGTGGCGAAGCGCGGCGGCCGCGCGCTGCTCGTCGGCGGCTGCGTGCGCGATTCCCTCCTCGGGCTTGAGCCGGGGGATTTCGATATCGAAGTCTTCGGGATGGAGACGGAAGCGCTGGAAAGCGCGCTCGCCGAACATTGGGAATTCGACGCGGTCGGCAAATCCTTCGGCGTATTCAAGCTGAAAGGCGCGCATATCGACATATCGCTGGCGCGCCGCGAAACGAAGCTCGGGCGCGGCCACAAAGCGTTCGCCATCGAGTGCGACCCGTCCCTGGGCGTGGCGGACGCCGCGGCGCGGCGCGATTTCACGATCAACGCGATCTACCGCGACCCGCTGAGCGGAGAATTGATAGATCCGCACGACGGCACGATCGACCTCGAAAAGCGCGTATTGCGCCATGTCTCCGGTCATTTCACCGAAGACCCGCTGCGCGTGCTGCGCGCAATGCAGTTCATCGCGCGCTTCTCGCTGGAGTGCGCGCCGGAGACGCTGGCGCTCTGCCGCTCGATGACTCCGGAGGGGCTGCCGCCAGAGCGCCTTTTCGAGGAATGGCGCAAGTTTCTCCTGCAAGGCGTCGCGATTTCCAAGGGGCTGGAATTCCTGCGCGCGACAGGCTGGACGCGATACTACCCGGAGCTGGAGCGCCTGATCGGCTGCGAGCAGGCGCGCGAATGGCATCCCGAAGGCGACGTCTGGAACCACACGCTTTGCGCGCTCGACGCATTCGCCGCGCGCCGCACCGGCGACGCCGCCGAAGATTTGACCGTCGGCCTCGCAGTGCTCTGCCACGATTTCGGCAAGCCCGCGGCGAGTTTTTTCGACCGCGCGAAAGGCAGGATACGCTCGCCCGGCCACGACGAAGCGGGCGTCGCGCCTACCCTCTCCTTCCTGCGCAGGCTCACGGCGGAAGAACGCATCCTCGCCGACGTGCCGCCGCTCGTCAGGACGCACATGCGGCCTTTCGCGCTCTGGAAAAGCAATGCCGGCGACGCCGCGGTGCGGCGCCTCGCGGCGGAGGTAAAACGCATCGACCGCCTCGTGAGAGTCGCGAAGGCGGATGATGAAGGGCGCCCGCCCTTCGTCCCGGAGCCGCAGGCTCTCGAATGGCTCGCCGCCGCCGCCGCGCGCCTGGAAATCGCGAAAGCCGCGCCCGCGCCGATCGTCATGGGCCGCGATCTAATCGCGCTCGGCATGAAGCCCGGCCCAAAATTCGGCAAGATACTCTCCGCGCTCTACGAAGCGCAGCTCGACGGCGCTTTCCAGACGAAGGAAGGCGCGCGGCACATGCTGGAAAAGCTCGCCGCGGAAGCGAAGAATTGAAAACCGCCCTGTGCAATGTCTGCAAAGCCGTATATTCTCTGGGACTGGAACGGGACGCTGCTCGACGATACTCGCGCGGCTTTCGACACGCTCAATATAATGCTTGCAAGGCGCAACGCCCCGCCGATAGAATTCG